>JAIUOC010000002.1:323614-647229 GCA_020161265.1 Chloroflexota bacterium
TGAGGCGGCTTGCTCAAAACTCAGGCTATCAGCCAAGGGCAGACATTGACGCGCCGCCACAATCACATAATCAGCCCACGCGCCATCATCATCGGGCGATTGGGTGGCAAACGAAACCCGCTTGCCCAGCAGCACTTTGCTATATAATTGATCACCAGTGCTCACAATTGTGCCACTACCTTCGAAGCCAGGCACGGCAGGCAGCGGCTTTGTGATACCATAAACACCATTGATAAACATCATATCTGAGGGATTGATCGGGGTGGCAGCGACTTTGACTAAGACTTCATGCGGCTTGAGTGGGCGTAAACTGCGCTCGACAAGCTCAAGTTTGGCCAAATCGCCGCTATAATCGCTAATAATCAAGGCTTTGCTACGAATAATCGTCGGATCAAACGCTGGTTGTTCGCTCATAAAATCCAGATCCTTCTCTAGGAACGGTGCGCTGCTATCATACCGCGTTTTGGTCGGAATGATCGCCTTATTTTTAACAATCTGCTACTTGACGCTGCCTTATTTTGCAGTATGATCAAGATAGTTAGTTAACTTAACTAAATTGTAAGCGGCAATGCAGCCGTTAGATATAGTGACCTATTATGACAACAAGCCGTGAATATGCCCAACAATTCATTCAATTGATCGATCGTACCAAGCGCATGCCCTTGGATGGAGCCTATGCCAAAATCCATGAGCTAGGGTTATCGCATTCGCATCTGCGGGCGATGTTTATTTTGGAGCACCAACCAGGCCTGCCGATGAAGGATTTGGCCGAAGCGTTGGCGATGACCCCACCTTCAGTCACGGTGCTCACCCGCAAGCTTGAGGCCAGTGGTCTACTCGAACGCCTGCCCGATCAGGTTGATAGTCGGCGGGTGTTGTTACAGCTGAGCGCTGATGGTTCGCGGATGCTCGCCGAGATGCACAATGCCCATCTTGATCGCTTTACCCAGCTACTGAGTGGGCTTTCGCCCAGCGATCAAGCCCAATTTTTGGAGCTGATGAATCGCGCGGTCGAGGCGTTAGAGCGGATGTATCGCGAGGAATCTGAGGTTTAATCAATATAAGAGCGCTACCTTGAACCAAAGCAGCGCTCTATATTTTAGGCGATAATCTGTTCTTGGTCGTCGAGGTTGCTCCAGTAGGCGTGGGTCATGCGCTGCGAGTTGAAGGCTGCACCAATTTGGCCATTGCTAGCAACCAAAATCAAACCACCTTCACCACCTTCGATCCGCTGGCCGAGCACGGCGACAGCAGCTTCAGCAGCAGCTTGCACATCCATGCCGCGTTCAAGGTTTTCGATCGACCGCCGAGCCAGCAATACGCGGGCAATAGTTTCGCCCCAGCCTGTGGTCGAACAACCACCAGCATGGCTATCGGCATAAAACCCACCGCCAGGAATTGGCGAATCGCCGATGCGGCCTAGGGGCTTACCGCTCATGCCACCAGTTGAGGTTGCCGCTGCAATATTGCCCAAACCATCAAGTGCTACAGCCCCGACAGTATCGGCAATTGTTTCGCTATCAGTGCTGCCCGAATCAACTTTGAAATCGCGATCGCCACTAGCCCATTGGGCATGCCGTCGAGGCGTGATCAGACTGGCATTATCGACAAATTCAACGCCTGCTGCCCGCGCAACTGCCTCGGCATCGGCTTTGGCAAACAAAATATGCGGGGTTTTAAGCACCGCTTGCGCGGCCAAAATGGGATTTTTGATGCCTTCGACGGCGGCAACTGCACCTACATCAAGGCTCGTGCCATCCATCAAGCCAGCATCCATTTGCACAAAACCTTCGCGATTGAGCACACTGCCATAGCCAGCATTGAAGGCGGGCAAATCTTCCAAGACAATTACTGCGGCGGTAGCGGCTTCAAGTGCCGTGCCACCAGCTTGCAACACCGCCTTGCCTGCTTGCAATGCAGCTTGAATTCCAGCAGCGTGGTCTGGGCGTAATGCATCGGGAATATCGCCAGCGCCACCGTGAACGGCAATTGCTAAGGGCATAGATACCTCATATCGAATTAAATAAAAAAACTACGCCCAGCAATTATACGCTAGACGTAGTAATTTTTTAGAAGGCTTTTTTGAGCAAACCAATCGCGCCTTGTTTCCATGGCACGCGGTGGGTCACCCCTGAAGCATTGGCAAACGAGTTACGATTGTCAATATACCACTTGAAGTTGCGAATCAAGGCATCTTGGTTGGAGAATTTGGGCTTCCAGCCAAGTTGAGTTTCGGCTTTCTCGATTGAGACAAATGAGTCTTTCGAGGCGGTTTCATAAACCCACTTGTAGAGCGGTGAAACCCGCAAAAATTCCAAGGCTCGCAGCGTCCAGATGGCGGGAGTTGCTGGTGAACCGATGATCTTTTTGCCATGGCCAGCGTAATCGAGCACTGCTTGATAATCTTCCTTCATGGTGGCGAATTCTTTTGCGCCAACATTGAAGGTATCGTTGGCAACCTCAGCAGGCAAGGTCATCGACAGATAAATCGCATCGCAGAGATCTTCTACATCAAGCAATTGATAGCGATTTTTGCCATTGCCAATCATTGGAAAGTTGTGGCCGTCGATCGCCCAATCGTAGAGCAAAGCGAAAACACCGAGCCGTTCTGGCCCGATAAACGATTTTGGACGAATAATCGGCACTTCCATGCCTTTAGCGCGATATTCCAAGGCCACATATTCGGCCATAACTTTGGCTTTGCCATATGGCCCAACGCCATCCAAGCGGTCGTTTTCAACCAATGGATGATGGTCGGGAATGCCATAGACAGCGGTTGACGAGATATGTACCACCCGTTTTACGCCATGTTTTTTGGCAACTTCCAGCACATTGCGCGTGCCATCAATATCGGTCGAAAAAATATCTTCAGCTGGATACAGTGGCAAGGCCGCAGCAGTATGCACAACGAAATCAACGCCTTGCATGGCCCGATCAAGCCCAGCGACGTTGCGAATGTCGTCTTTAACAATCGTGATATGATCTTTGAGATCGGTATAGGTCCAATCGGCAAAATCATAGGAAACTAAGTCGTAGCCTTTAGCATCAAGGTAGCGCAAAAGGTTAATTCCAAGGAAGCCTGCGCCGCCTGTTACGAGCACTTTTTGACGAGTCATGATTGTATCAATCCTCAAACAATTCAATTTTAGATTATTTGCACATAATATCACAATTTGTTGGGGCTATGCTACACTAGGTGAAAGAGGTGGGGATCGGTGCTTGGGGATCGGGGATCGGGATTGGTTCGCGACGCTTGGTTTGTTGATTTGATAGCTCGTGTTCGGCATACAATTAATCGTATTGGATGTTGGTTGTTGAATTCCAACCCCCAACAACCGATCCCCGATCCCCTAATAGTAACAATTTCGCGCATGAGGCGCTGTTTGATATGAGTGTTGACGTTGAAGTTCTGCGGCAATTTACCCGTTTTGCTGCGCTCGATCCATTAGCTTTGCGCGATCTTGCTCGGGCGATGGAAGTTCGTTCGTTTCGGCCAGGCCAATATTTGGTGCTGGAAGATGATCCGCGGTTTGGCTTATTTGGCATTCTCGAGGGGCGGGTGCGGCTTTCACGTACCGCCAGCGATGGCCGTGAACAGGTGCTCTCAATTGCTGAAACTGGCGAGTTGTTTAATATCGAACCGTTTGTTGATGCTGGGCCAGCTCCGGCAACCGCCCGCGCCATGGCTCCAACCCGCTGTGTGCATTTGCCAACCGCCGCCTTGCCCGATGTGTTACGCAGCCATCCTGAATTCACCTTGATTTTGCTGCGCGATCTGGCGGCCCAAGCGCGTGATTTGGCGGTGCTGCTGGAAGATTTGGCGTTTCGCACAGTACGGGCACGTTTGGCACGAATTTTATTGCACGAGGCCGCTGATGGAACCGCTGCCTTAACCCATCAAGAATTGGCAGCTCGTGCAGGCACGGTGCGCGAGATTATTGGCCGAACCTTGCGCCAAATGTCCGATGAGGGCTTGGTGGAATTGGCTCGCGGCCATGTGTTGGTCTTAGATATGCCAGGTTTGGCAGCGCTGATCGAAAATTAAGCTAATTCAATATATTCATACACATCATTCAGCTTGAGTTGCGCATTAATCGCCTCAAGCTGAATTGTTTGTTCGAGCGACCAAAACTCGATCAATAACCAACGATGATCAGTTTGGCGCAGATACAACTCACAATGGCAGCGATCTTGCGCAATCACAAGATAAATTTGCAAGCTGCTGATGGTTCGATAGTGTTCAAATTTCATGCCACGATCATAATTTTCGGTACTTGGCGATAGCACTTCAATTAAACATGTTGGATTAAGCAAGGTATCAGGGCGTTCACTGCCAAATTCCAAGGTTCCACAGGCAACTGAAATATCAGGATAGGTATACAAACCTGTTTGACTAATTTGTAAGCGGAGATCGCTAGGGAAAACTCGACAAGGGCTTTGGCGTAATTGCTGATGTAGACTAGCAATAATGTTGCTAACAATTAAATTATGCCGAGCACTAGCCCCAGTCATTGCATAGACTTGGCCTTGATAGTATTCGTACTTGACTCCAGTTTCTTTTTCGATTGCTAGATACTCAGCGAAATTCATCCTTCATAATTCCAAAAAGCGCTTGATCGCTTGCTCGGAGCTAAGTTGTGGGTCGGCTTTGAGCCATTGTTGGTGCAGCCGCAAAAATGGCACAACATGATGCGTACCAAGTTGGACTTCGCGCAAATAGAGGCGGCTCATGGGGTAGGCCGCTTCGTAATAGCCTGAGCTATGAAAACGCTTGACTGTGGTTTCAATATCGTAGATCACCACTCGATGTTTGACCCGCCAACCCTGTGGCTTGCGCTCGGCAATTGCATATTTGGCCCACGGATTGCCATCAAGCGGCTGGCCTACTGCTCCGGTGGTAACAATCATGCGCCCATCCCAAGGCCGAAATTGGGGAATATGGTTGTGCGAACGAATGATTGTTTGGGGGGTATCAACAAACATCGCGGCTAATTCGCGTTGCGGGGTAATTGCAAACACTGAATCTTGATCGTGGCGCGGCGAGGCATGCACCACCAATAGATCATCGGTATGATAGGTTGTGGCAAGATTATGTAATGCAGCCCGTTCAGCTTGGCTAAATTGATTGACCGTCCACAGCGAGGGTTTCCACAGATCGCTAGCCCATTCCGGGGGCCGAACTGGCAAATCATAATCGCGAATATAACGCTCATGATTGCCCGCCAGCAAGGTGTAGCCAGTGGCACGAGCCAAATCAAGGCATTCACGCGGATCTGGCCCGCCGTTGATCACATCGCCATTAATGACGACGTGATCAAGCGCTTGGCTTTGAAGATCGGCCAGTACAGCCTCGAAAGCAGCTAAATTGCTATGAATATCGCTGAGGATGGCAATTCGCATTATTCTGCATCTGGATCTGTGGGTGGTTCCCACGGATACACAATCCACTGATCAGTTTCAGCGGCAAAGAAATCGGGCTTGCCTTCGACCTTCGATGAACCTGGTTTGAAGTGCAGCACCGCAACCTCATAGTTGGCTCCCGCAGTATCGAGCCGTTGTTTCACAGCAGCGATCGTGCGGCCACTATCCCAAATATCATCAATTACCAATAACTTCTTGCCCACAATCAGCGGATCACTGGGGAATTGCAAGAAAGTAGGGATTTCACGGGTTGTGCCAATTCCAGTGTAAAATTGCACCGCTGCAACCAGAATATTGCGCCAGTTGCGACGTTGGCTAATCAAGCAGGCTGGAATCATCCCGCCACGGGTAACAACGAGCAAGGCATCATAATCATTATGCAATTGTTCGTTAATAATTTCAACTAATGATTGAATTTCATCCCATGAAAGGACATGTTTGATGGTCATACGTTCTGCCTCGTTGAATCGCATTAGGCCTCTCATCGTGGGGGACCTCCCCAAACTAGGCGGTAATGAGCGCCGTCAATTAAGCTATTCGCGCTATTGTACCAGATAGGAGCTAATATGAAACATTCTTCAACCGCAATCGCCCAACTGTTGCTCGAGGCCGGAGCGGTGGTGCTTTCGCCCGATCGACCGTTTCGCTTTGCATCGGGCATTCTTTCGCCAATTTATTGCGATAATCGTTTGTTGTTGGCCCAAGTAACCGCCCGCCGCACCATCACCGAAGCTATGTGCCAGCAAATTAGCGACGAATTGTTGAACAGCGAAGTGATTGCCGGAACCGCCACTGCTGGCGTGCCATGGGCGGCTTGGGTTGCTCATGAATTAAGTTTGCCCATGGCCTATGTTCGTTCAGGAGCCAAAAAATATGGCCGTGGTCAACAGGTTGAAGGCGGGGTGCAAGCCAATCAGCGGGTCGTCGTAATCGAAGATTTGATCAGCACGGGCGGTAGCTCGCTTGATGCCGTCGCCGGGTTGCGTCAGATTAACGCACTTGTGGCCGATTGTTGTGCGATCTTTACCTATGAGATGGAAGAATCCAAACAGCGCTTTAATGCGGCTGGCGTGCGCTTGATGACCTTGACCAATCTTTCAACCTTACTGGATGTAGCGGCCCAACAAAATTATATTCGGGCCGAACATCGCAGCTTAATCAGCGATTGGGCCAGTGATCCGGCTGGTTGGGCCGATCGGGCTGGAATTAGCGCTGAGTAATTATCGTCACTTACAGATAAACTTCAGAGCACGAAGCTTAGTTCGTGCTCTTTTTAATTAACTGGTTGTCCAAGGCATTAACGTCGCAATCACCCGCTCGATATGCTGTTCAAGCTCGGCCTCAGCCAGAATATTGATTTGCGCCAAGGCGTTACTGAACGAAGCCAGTGCCAAGGGTAAAATCCCCAACGAAATCACGGCGAGCAAAAACGTAGGATGGCTAAATTGTTGAAATTTACCTTCAGCCCGCAATGCCTCGAAAAATGGCTGCATCATAGCGCTGAGCGGGCGTAATTGCTGCATAAAATAATTCAGCCGTTCGCCGCCAGTAATACTTTCGTGCACCATCAAACATGGCACTTCGCAAAAGCTGGCCGAGAGCCGAATAATTGTAGCGAGCGAGCGTTTGATCACGGCGCTTGGTTCGTGCTGCTCAGCAATTGCGCTATTGACCAATGGCAATAAAGCCGCGAGATATTCAGCCAGCGCTGCATCGACCACCGCCTGCCAAACCGCCTCTTTCGAGCCAAAATGATGCCGTAACAGGCCATGGGTTACCTCGGCATGGCTGGCAATGTCGCGCAAACTAATCCCTTCAAAGCCCTGCATTGCGAAGAGCGTGCGAGCGCTGACCAAAATCCGTTGGCGGGTTTGTTGGGCGGTGCTGTCGGGCTGGCGACCGCTGAGTTTTTCGTTAGGTTGGTTCATTGTTAATTCATTTCTTGCCTAAAAAATCGCTCTTGACAAATTATGCTATCCGACTGTATAGTCATTGTCAAATACTACACGAACGGATAGCATAAAAATAATTGAGGAATTGATGATGACTGAAACCGCCTTGACAAGCCCAGCCTTGATTGCCCCAGGCCCACGTGGCCGCCTGTTGATTGGCAATTTGCACGATTTTATTGATGATTTTCTGGTAACGATGCAGCGTGATTTTATTAACCATGGCGATATTGTGCGCTACCAAATTGGTTCGCGGATTGTACATGTGGTCTCAAATCCCGATTATGCCCAGCATGTGTTGGTTGAGCATCAGCGGGATTTCCCCAAGGTTGGCGGCAACGGCGGTTTACAAATTATCGCTGGCAATGGCTTGATTTCTAATCCCAGCCCTGAATCGTGGCTCATTCAGCGGCGTATGATGCAGCCAATGTTTCACCGCAAACGCCTCGCAGCCATGGGCGAAAAAATCGATGGCGCAGGTACACGGATGATCCAGCGTTGGCAAGCGTTGCCCGATGCAGCACCGATCGATATGGATCATGAAATGCTGCAAGTGACGCTTGATATTATTATGCAAACCATGTTTAGCGCCGATATGCTAGGCGAGGTGGGCAAATTGGCTCCAGCAGTTACGGCAGCAGTTGATTATGCAAATTATCGCATTTTTAACCCGTTCAGCTTGCCCTTACCAATGCCAACCCGCCGCAATCGCGCCTATATGCAAGCTCGCAAAGTATTGGATAGCATGATTTTTGGTTTGATCAAACAACGGCGGGCTGCCACTGAGCCAGTTGGCGATTTGCTGGATATGTTGCTCGAAGCCCAAGATGCCGAGACTGGCGAGCGCATGAGCGATGAGCAAATTCGCGATGAGGTGCTGACAATTTTTGCTGCTGGCCACGAAACCACTGCCAATACCTTGACCTTTGCCTGGTATTTGCTCAGCGAACACCCTGAAGTTCGCCAAAATCTGCAAGCTGAGCTTGATCAGGTATTGCAAGGACGAGCGCCAAGCGTCAACGATTTGCCGCAATTGCCCTACACGTTGCAAGTATTTAAAGAGGCCATGCGCTTGTATCCAGCTGCACCAATTACTGGGCCTCGGCGCGTTACCAAACCAACCCAACTTGGTGGCTACGACTTGCCACTCAATTCGCAAGTGATCGTCAGCATCACCAATTTGCATTTACATCCGGCTTTTTGGGAAAATCCTTTGCAATTTGACCCGAGCCGTTTCGCCCCAAATGCCAATCAGCCCCGCCACCATTTGGCATTTATGCCGTTTGGCGCGGGGCCGCGTAAATGCATTGGTAATAATTTGGCCGAGATGGAAGGCGCGTTATTACTGGCATGTGTGGCGCAGCATTACGACCCACAATTACAGCCAGGCCACCAAGTTAAGCCTGAAATGGCGATTACCATGCGAGCCAAAGCTGGCATGCCGATGTTCTTGAAACGCCGTTAAATACCCAAGCCCCGCGATCAAATCATTGATCACGGGGCAAATCGTAGGATTAAGTTTCTTTCAACAGTTTGTAATCATTAGGGTTATCGAAGCCCGCGATCCAAGCGGCAGCCTGATGGCAACTGCGCATAGTTGGCGGCACACGCAAAACATAGCGGCGATCAGTTGAAGGACATTGCACCGCCAAACAAACCAAATCTTCATCGTTGGGCATGGGCATTTGCAACAAGCGCCGCACGCCGCCAGTATCACGGTCGCGATCAAGCTCTTTGGCTTCAGCTTGAGCAAAAAACTCTTCGTAGCCTTTGCGTTCAAGCAACACCCGCCGCCGCTCAACATTAACTTCATCGATAATTTCGCTAACGCTGATTGTTTCGGGTTGAAAGGCGATCCGCTCATCAATTGGCACGCCGTTCCAACGCAATTGGCTAACTTGGCTATCCGCAGGCAAACCGCTAATTTCAGTATTGCCCAAATCCAGCCATGAGTGGACCACCAAGCCTGCAGGCAATTCGGTTAGGCTGCTGCAACCACGCACACTGAGCTGGGCTAATTCGCCAAGCCAATTGGGCAAATTGGGCATGTTGATACAGTTGCGAGCCACAATCCGCCCAATGCTGATGCGGCCTGTGCTTGGCCAACGCCGAAAGTTAACACAATCGGTCAAATCAAGAAAATTAACATCAATTCCTTCGGGCAGGCTTTCGAGCGCACTACAACCACGCAGCACCAACGAGCCAACTTTGAGATTGCGCGGCAAACTCTTGAGATGAATATTGTTGCTCAGATTCAGCCGATTTTGCACATGCACCAAGGGCAAATGCTCAATGCTCGTACCACGGAGATCAAGCTCAAAGCAGTGCAAACCTTCAGGAATGCTGGTCAAGCCGGTACAACCACTGAAATCCAAGCGACCTGCATGCAAATCTTTGGGCAAATAGCGCAATTTGGTGCAATTTTTGGCTTCGATGGCGGTTGCTACTAGCCCGCGTGGCAAAAATTCAATATTGTTATCTAAAACCAACGTGCCATTAATTGGGCGACCACCAAAATCTTCGACCCCAGCGCGAATTTGGGCTAAGGCAGTGGCGACAGTCAGCATTGCATCATTCATCGAACTATCCTCAAGGGCTGGTGGTAACGGGAGAGTATTACCACCAGCCGCAGCATTAATCAACGACTCGGCGAATTTCTTGGGGTGAATATTCGCGTTGCATCCAAACCCGATACGTACCGCGTGGCAATTCGATCATGGCATGTTCTTCATGAATAAGTTGGGCGTTATCGGCAGTTACTTCGACAAACAAAGAATCGCCGCGTTGCCAAAGTGCCACAGTGTCGGCCAGCTTAAAACGATGGCTATGGCCCGTGACTTCGCCATAGGCTAAAGTCGAGCCATTGCGCGGCGTTGCATCACTGGGAATTTGATCAATTGCTGCGATGAGGACATCACCATGTCGCCACATTGAAGCACCCTTTCTGCTCAGTTGAGCACTAATGCCGCTGCGAATGCTGCCGTTCCAGCGACCTTGCTTAAGCTAGTATAGGGCTTCGACGTGTCAAAGAATGTCACAGTGATTAAGCGTTGGCGCTTTCTCAATGCTAGATAGTTATTTTGTAAAATCTTTAATCTTGGTCGGCCACCATCATCCTTTTAATCAGCCAAGCTGCTGCTTGATCCACTTGACCACAACCTGCAAACTATCCAAATTAATTTCATGGCCCATAGCAAATTCATGGTATTCCAGTTGCACAGGCAGGGTTTGCAGAAAATCGCGAATCGCCCGCCCATATTGAATTGGAATAACCTCATCGTATAAGCCATGGACTGCCACAATCGGCTTGTTGGTGATGTGTTCGCGGTCGGTTTGCGGGCCAACTTCGGGCATCCAACGGCCACTCATCAAAATTGTGCCAGCAATCAATTCGGGCTTGGTCAGGGTTGCGCCTAAACTCATAATTGCACCTTGCGAAAAACCGCCCAAGTAAATTTGCTTAGGATCGCAATCGTAGGCGCTGCATGCTTCGCCCAAAAAGCGCTGCACCGTCTCCCAGCTTTGTTGGGCTTGTTGGGTATCAATATTAAAACCCTTGGCATGCCAATGAATATCGAACCACGAAAAGCCGCCAACTTGGTAGCGATGTGGTGCGCGGGCCGAAACGACGCATAAACGTGGATCAAGATATTGAGCCAAAGGCAGCAGATCATGCTCATTGGCTCCCACGCCATGCAGCATGACCAACAAGGGAGCTTTAGCCTCGGCAACGGTTTGGCGTGGTTTAACGACTTCGTGGATTAATGAAAATTGACTCATGGATTTAGGATGCTCCTTAAGCCCAGCGACGACCGCCATCAACAAAGATGGTTTCGCCAGTAAAATAGGGCGATTCGACGATAAAACGCACAGCTTTGGCGATATCTTCGGGCACGCCTAGCCGTTTCAAGGGAATTTTGTTCAATGAGTTGCTATCTTCTTGCCAGCCATCAGGCAAAAGTGCCACCCCAGGCCCAACAGCCCCAACTCGAATATTGGGAGCTAAAGCCAAAGCCAAACCACGGGTCATCATGATTAATGCAGCTTTGGTCATGCCATAGGGCACAAAACTAGGCCATGGCACTTCACCACCAACATCAGCAATATTCACAATCACGCCATGGTCAGGCATGAGTTTGGCGGCAGCCTGAGCACAAAAAAAGGGGGCACGTTGATTGAGCGCAACCAAATCATCCCAGGTTTGCTGGCTCACGCTGCCAATCGGCGTGCGCGGAAAATCGGCAGCACTATTGACCAAAACTGCCAAGGTGCCACAACGTTCGCCAATTTCCTGAAACATTGTCTCGATTGCAGCCACATCGCGCAGATCGGCGCTATAGGCCCATGCTTCACGCCCAAGCGCCTGAATCTCACGACAAGTTTGGTCGGCCTCAGCCTGCGCCGCATTGTAGTGAATAATTAAATTGTAGCCAGCATGGGCTAATTCAAACGCAATTGATTTGCCCAAACGCCGAGCTCCACCCGTGACGATGGCCCAGCCATGATTCATAATTCGCCCTCTGCTTGCTTCTGAAAAATTAACAAAAATTGATGGACCTGATTGGCGACAAAACTATAGGGATAGCCAAATGGATAGAGCATTGCACTTTGATCGTACCAGATGCGATAGCCACGATAGCGGAGCTGCGATAATTGATACAACGCTGACACAATATCGGCATGGAGCATGTTATGATGCTCTGAGGTTGGTTGCAGATCTTTGACAAACAACACCAAATGGCCGCCAACCCGTAATGGTTGCAAGGTTTGCGCCACAATCGTGGTCAATTCACGCAGAAAGGTTGGATAATCGACATTGCCAAGATCGGCGGGATCATCGGTGAAGGGCGTGGCTGCGCCGTTGCCCTGTTTGCGACGCTGACCAGTCCGCGCTCGACTAAGCATTGAACTATAGGGCGGGTCGGTCAAAACTAAATCAAAGCGTTGTTGTTGAATAGTTGGGCTGTTGAGCACTTCGCGGGCATCGCCTTGCAAGACAGGCAAACGAGCCACATTCAGCGCATCAGCCGCCTGTCCATACAAATCGATATATTGCGGCGATAATTCGATGCCGATTGCTTGGCGTTGGGTTTGGGCACAAGCCAGCAGCGTGCCACCAACCCCAGCAAATGGGTCGAGCACCCAACCGTTGGGCTTGGTAAAAAAACGAATAATTTCGCTGAGCAAGGCTGGTGGTTTAGGCGATGGATGAGCTTTGCGAATATGATGGGCTGCCGAAGCAGGGCCACGGGTTGGGTAGGCACTAGCTAAAATTGGGGCTGACCAAGCTGCCCATTCTTCGGTCGTCAAATCGTTGAGCGGCGTTGGTGGCGTGCCAGTTAGCGCAATCGAACGCGTTGCATAGAGCCACTCGCGCCCCGATAAATCGTTTAACTGGTTGCGACGGTGGGGCTGTTGCGCTTCTGAATCGCTCATAACGGCTCCTTCTTTCGCGGACACACGGGTTGAGCTATTGTAGCATTGAACCAGCAGACCTCAACATTGCCCAAACCAAACTGCCATGAATTTAGAAAAATCATTCTTAAGGAGTACGATAGATGAGCGACCAATCATCACGAGCAGCGTATGCTAATCAAGTACAAATTAGCGGCAGTCCTTACGATTTTACAATCGATTTTGCTTGTGTCGAAGATGTTCGCAATAATACTGCCAGTGTTCAGCCAGTCGCGCGAATTATGATGAGTCCGCAACATACCAAAGTGTTGGCGTTGATGTTACTCAAACATGTGGCGGCCTATGAGCATGCCATTGGCGTAATCGAATTACCAACAGCTTTGCTCAACGATATGAAACTGGGTAACTTAGAACATTTCATCAGCCAAGTCAATCTCAACGAATAATCGGCAGGGACAGAGGAGAAATAGCATGTCAGTCCATTCGAAGTCGTTATCGCCACTACCAACAACCCGCCAACGTTGGTATCAGCGCCTGCCTTTGGGCTGGGCGATCGTAATTGGTTTTTTAATTGTGGGTTTATGTTATCCAGTCATCTACTTTGGGCGCACTGCCGTTCCATTGATCTATATTGATCAAGGCGATCAGGCTATGCTCGATGGCAAATGGGATACCGCGCGTGAAGCCTACAACAAGGCGATGGATTGGAGTGTCGATTATGAGGAGCCATTCGATCTGCGCTGGAGTTTAGCTTTACGCGCTGACGCGATCCAAGCAGCAGTTGATGATTTTGGCGCGGTGATTGCGGCGCATCCTGGGCGGTATATGGCCTATTGCTATCGCGCCGAAGCCTATCTGGAGTTGGATCAACCAAATGCAGCGTTGGCCGATTATCAAGCCTGTCTAGCGCATGATCCTAGCCCAATTTGGCAAGCAACCGCGCGTAACATGATCGATTTTTTGCAAAAATAACTAATGGAATTCGCTGATGCAAGCACTATTGATTATTGGTCATGGGAGTTTATTGGCGGCTTCGGGCGCAACCATGCTACGTTTGGCCGCGCGACTGCGTGAACGGGGTGTTGCCCAATTGGCGGGAGCAGGCTTTCTCAATTATAGCCAACCCGATCTGGCCCAAGCAACTGCTCGTTTGGTAGCGCAAGGCGCAACTGCAATTAGCGTCTTGCCCTATTTTTTGATCGATGGCTATTTTGTCCAAGTGAGTTTACGCCAACAAGTTGAGCAGATTGCCGCCAATTATCCTGATGTGGCTTTTGCTATGGCCCCAGCGTTTGGCGAACACCCCGCCTTGGCCCAACTTGTGCAAAAACGGGCTGATCAAGCATGGCCTGAATTAGATTATGCCCAGGCTGGCTTGTTGGTGATGGTGCATGGTAGCCCACGCCCAGCCTCGAATGCACCGATTGTGGCAGTTGCTGAACGGGTACGCCAAGCAACACCTTGGGCGGCAGTACAGGTCTGTTTTATGGATTTGAACGAGCCAAGTATCGCAGATGCACTTGATAGGCTGGTTGCCCAAGGTTTGGAGCAAATTGTAGCCGTGCCCTATTTTATTCAATTTGGCAGCCATGTGCGCGAAGATCTGCCCGAAATTATTCAGGCAGGCCGTGAACGCAATGCTCATGCCACAATTGTGTTAGCGCAGCATCTCGATTACGACGAATTATTGATCGATGTACTAACCGATCGGGCAGCTGAGCGCCGACCTATTATCAATCTTGGATGAGGCAATAGATGAGTCGTTTTCCAAATAGCCAAGTGCATCGCTGGGATTTAACGCCTGAGCAAGCGATCGAGCTACAACTGCAACTACGCGATCAAGTGCGTTTAGTCGATGATTTTGCCCAGCCACTTCAAACGGTGGCTGGCGTTGATGCTGCCTTTGAAGATGATGGCGCAACGACGCGGGCGGCAATCGTGACCTTGGGTTTTCCAACGCTTCAACCAATCGAAAAAACCTTAGTTCGTCGCCCAACCACATTTCCTTATATTCCTGGCTTATTATCGTTTCGCGAAATTCCGGCAGTGTTGGCGGCCTTGGAGCAATTACAGCAGTTGCCCGCTGTGTTGTTATGCGATGGGATGGGCGTTATGCACCCTCGTCGTTTTGGTATTGCTGCTCACTTGGGTGTTTTGACCAACTTACCAACGATTGGCGTTGGCAAAAGTTATTTATGCGGAACCCACGAACCAGTGCCCGATCAGCAAGGCGCGTGGGTTCCCGTCTATGATGCTGGTGAACAGATTGGGGCGGTTGTACGAACGCGAGTTGGCACAAAGCCACTCTACATCTCGCCTGGTCATCGCGTGAGCCATGCCACGGCTGTTGATTTAGTGTTGCGTTGTACAACCAAATATCGATTGCCCGAAACCACCCGCCACGCCGACCAGCTTTCCAAAGATAAAGCCAACAATGGCGGCCTGCAATTGCCCTAACGATGTAAACATGAGTCAAATGGCTATAGGCGTTAGGCTATCGGAACAGAGATTGCGAATCTTCAATAGCCAATAGCCTTCAGCCCATCGCCATCCTTAGCTCTGCGCCTCTGCGTTAAAATCTTCATCCCTCATCTCATCCTTTTTGGAGATCTAGGCTAAATCTACGCCATGGCCTGCGACATCGGCTAATTGCAGGGTTCCGCCAGTTTGGGCAAAGCCACCAACAAACGGGTGTTCAGCAATAAATAATGGCGTATCAAGATCGATAAAATCGAAGCCGCCATTACCAGCCGCCAGATTGGCCGAAAAGCTCATGGCCAAAATACTTTCAACCATGCCGCCAATCATCAAGCCCAAGCCAGCTGCTTGGGCAATTGCAATCATCTTCAAGCCTTCAGCTACACCAGCCTTCATCAATTTAATGTTAATCACCGAGGCTGTACCTTCGCGGGCAATCCGTAGCACATCGTAAGCCGAACGTGCCGATTCATCGGCGGCCACCGCAAAGCCTGATTGAGCAGTAACTTGGGCCATGCCTGCCCAATCCTCACGTGGCAACGGTTGCTCAAACAACACCATCGGAATTGACTCGGCCTTGCAGGCGGCGCAAAAAGCTAGTGCCCGCTCAACATCATAGCCACAATTGCCATCAACAATTAATGGTGCGGTGGGCGCTGCTTGATGAATTGCCCGCAGCCGCGCCAAATCATAGGCCACATCAACCCCAGCCGTTTTAACTTTGATCGATTTGATGCCACGGGCAAGAATCGCCTTGGCTGAGGCCGCCGCATGCACCTCATCACCTGCGGTAATCGTCATGTCAGTTTCAAGTTGCTTGCTCACGCCGCCAAAAAATACGTGTAATGGCATGTGATAGTGGCGAGTTAGCGCATCGAGTATGGCCATTTCAAGGCCACAACGAGCGGCGGCAGCCTCATGTTCAGCATGATCAAGTGTGGCCGCTAGTTTGCGCCATGCACGCACATCGGCTCCCAGCAAATGGCGTTGCAAGCGCTCAATCGCGGCGATTGTGCCAGCCTGGGTTTCGCCGCTAACCGCTGGAAAAGGAGCCGCCTCGCCTAAACCAAGCGTGCCATCAGCCAACTGAACTTTGACTAAAACATTGGCGGCGACCGCTTGCGCCCCACTGGCAATTGCAAACGGCTCGGTCAAAGGCAAATTAATCGCTTCGGCACTGATGGCTTGAATCGTCGTCGGCATAGCAAAGCTCCTATCCTACAAAGCTGTTGATGCTTGTATTATAGCGGCGTTAGCTGGGCGACCCATGCTTGAACTTCGTTGGTGCGGCGATGGCCGATTGCCTGCAATATTGCTAAACTAGCCTGACCGAATTCTAAGGCTTGCTCAGGCTGCGCTTGGGCCAAATAGGTGCGAGCCAAGCCATAGCCCATCAAGCCTTGCCACTCTTTGAGGCCAATCGCATTGGCTTGCTCGTAGCCTTGCTGAAACTTTTCCAAAGCTAAGCCATAATCAGCTTGCACCAGCCCAAGCTCAGCAAAATTATGCAAATAAAGACAAATAATTAAGGGAATATTCAGGCTGGTTGCAATCGAATAGCCAGCGTTAGCCACATCCAAGGCCTCAGCATACTTAGCTTGCCGCCGAAGCGTTTCGCTCAAATGACCTTGCGAGAACGCGATAATTAATTGATTGCCAACCTGACGGGCTAGCGCTAAACTCTGATTAAGCTGCTGAGACGCTTGCTCATATGCACCTTTATGGTTGCTGATGCTACCCAAATAGACCAATAAAAAGCTCATCCGCTCTTGTTGGCCTTGGCTACGAGCAATTTCAAAAGCTTCGTTGAGGTAGGCCTCAGCTTGATCATCAAGCCCTTGGCGCATACAAATCACGCCTAAATTATTCAACAACTCGCTCATCCGCTCAGGAATATTCAACTGGCGGCAGATCGTCAATCCTTCGGAAAAATAAGCTTTAGCTGCTGAATAATTGCCACGATTGGTTTCAACTGTTCCCAATAAAGCCAAGGCCTTACCTATCACATCAATATAATTTGTTAATCGAGCTGCGGCTAGGGCCACTTGCAAGTCGGCAAGCGCAGCATCGTAAGCTCCACGATTGGAATAAGCAGCCCCACGTTTGACCAAAATATCGGCAATTAGTTCGTTATCCTGATGCGCTTGGGCTATTTCTAAGGCCTGTTCTAAATAGGCATAGGCTTGATCATAAAAGCCTTGGTTAATCGCACTTGCTCCTAAATCATTTAATAGACTAGCTTCGATTAAGCGTGATTGGGCTTGGCGTGCCCGTTGTAAGCCTTGCTCAAAATAATTCATTGCTACCGCATACGATTTAGAAAATGTTGCTAAACGGCCAGCGTACAACAATACTGAAGCAGCACTTTGATGATCATTACTGGTTTGGGTGGCTTCAACTGCCCAATTAGATAAATTATGCCGACGCTCAATATCGCTACTATATTCAATAAAATAGCTAAATGCCGCAGCACTGGCTAAAAATTGTGAATGATTTTCGTTATAGGCGGTTGCCAAAGCATTATAAATATTATCAGCATCCAGCTCAAAAGCAGCGAGATCACGCGGGTTTTCAAGCACAAAATTAAGCCAATAATTCAAAAATCGCTGATGACATTGTTGATAATACAATTGCCAATCAAGATTAGGCTGTTGGATGGTTGGTTCAAGAATGCTCATATCACAACACCTGAGCAATTTCAGAAAGCACAAAATGCTGAGTTAATGGGTGCAAATAGTAGCGTAATTGACCAAAACGCTCGCCTTCATTCAATTCTAATAGCGATAATTTCCACAGCATATCAATACTATGGGCTAATTCAGCCGCAGGTAGGGCGCTAATTTGCTGCATCGCTCGCCAATCGCAGCCATTCGATGGAACAAACCGTGCTAGTGAAACTAATAATTGCTTGGCACTTAGCTCCAGTAGCGTCCATGAACGTTGAAACAGAAACATATAAAACCGCACATAGGCATCTTCATCGCCAGGGTTGAGTTGAGTCACACTTTGAACATGCTGCAACACCAAATCCAATGGCAACGAAGCCAATTGACTGACAACCAATTTCATGGCCAAGGGCGAACCACCAGTTGCCTTGATAATTGGCTGAAGATCGTCGAGACTGGCCTGTTGCAGCCATTGCACGCCTTTTTCGCTCGCATCTTGGCGAATAAACAGCGCTGCTTGTTCAGCTTCCAAGCCAATCAAGTGCACGCTAAATACTTCGCCCTTGAAGCGCTGGCGGCTGGTCAAGATAACTTTGCTTGGCTGCAACAGCGGGCGCAATTTTTCTAATAACACTTGCTGTGGTTCGCCTGAAGTTTCCAAATTATCGAGCACTAACAGGATGGGCTGATGTTTAAGCACCTGTTGCAGCCGTTGAAATTTTTCTTCAACGCTCAACTGAGCTACATCAGCCAAGGCCAATTGCCGCGCCAAATTGGTGATCACGCTATCAAAGGTGAGGGGCTGATTGGGTAAAATGCCGCCGCCCTGCTGAGGCTCAGCGCTAATCCAAATTGGGCGATATTCAGGCTGTTGCACCACAAAACGCTGCATTAAATCCATCGCCAGCGCCGTCTTACCAATACCGCCCATGCCATCAATTGCAATTACCCAATAGCCTTCACGATCACTGAGGTGTTGCAACACTTGGCGCACAAGGCTATCACGGCCAACCAATTGGCGATAGCGTTTGGGCAAATTTGGATCAAGCGCTTTGCTCGCTGCCACTGGTTGGGTTAGCGTTTGAGCTGGTGGATAACCACCAGCCGTCAAAAAAGCCTCGATCCAGCGTTGATCGTGCAAGCCACGTTGTTGCAGCGTGCGGGTCAGTTGCTCCAAATCGGCTAATTTGGTAGGGAGATTACCACGCCGCCAATAATCGATCACGCTGCCGCCATTGCGCCCCATGGCATAGCCCAATTCATCTTGGATCACTTGGAGCGGTTTGGATTCACGCAGGCGAATCTGATAGAGCGCCTCGGTTAATAATTGGGCAAATTTTTCCCCTGAAGCAGGCATAGCAAACTCCCAACAAGCAAGATTGACAACTGGTAGTAGCAGCAACTATAGCATAGCTGGCTAGCTGGCTAGTATGACTTTTTGCACACTGCTCGGATCATTCTTGGAGCAAATTCGGAGCACAAAACTAACTCCTCGGAGTCGGCTTGCATTATGCTTTGGCTACAGTAGAAGCACGGCGAAGGGCTGTGTGAGTAGTAAAAGGATGCAATGATGTCACGAATTTTCGTTGTTGGCTTGTTGGTATTGATGAGTTTGTTTAGCTCGATGGTTGTGCCGTTGGCCGCCGCCAAACCACAGGCTGCTCCAGCATTTTGTGAGTGTACCCAATATGTCTATGCCAAAAAAGGCTTAAGTGGTAGTTATGGGCATGCGCATACGTGGGATGATAGCAATGGCGTGCTCCCACGCAACGGCTATCGGCAATATTCAATCCCGCAAGTTGGTGATGTAGTGGTTTTCTCACAAGCAGCTATGGGCAATCAATATGGTCATGTTGCGATTATTACGGCGGTCGCGCCAAACTATGGACCAATCAATGTGCGTGGAGCTAACCAAGGTGGTAGCGAAACAGAAGGCAATTGCAATAATGTTAATACTCGTAGCTACAGCCGCAACGGGGCAACCTTCTGGCGTAAATAATTAAAAAGCTAGCTAAAACACCAAACGCTGGTTGAATAATTCAACCAGCGTTTAAACGTTTGGAGGCGACAATGGGATTCGAACCCATGGATCGCGGTTTTGCAGACCACTGCCTTACCACTTGGCTATGTCGCCAACAGGCGGGATTATACCATAGCATCGATTTCACTGCAAGAATAAGCAGCATGCGCATTCGGGAATATGTTCTATGTTCTATGTTCTATGTTCTGCTTTGCCATCAGCAACTCATCGTGATAAACGCCTTCGTAATAAATCGCCATTGGCTCAACCCCATACACTCGATACCCGCAGCGAGTATACAGCTGAATGGCGCTGGTATTGGCCACATTCACGGCTAAGCGAATAATCTGCACCGATTGTTGCCAAGCCCAGGCTTCGGCCATGCCCAAAAGCTGACGACTCAGGCCATAGCCGCGCCAAGTAGGGTCAGTATAGACCCCTCCCAGATCGGCTTGGTGGCTCGATTTTGGGTCGGTATAGCGCCGAATCATCACCATTGCCACAAACTGCGATTCAGCTACCGCCACCAAGATTTGCTGTGTGCTGGGATCTAAATTGGCCATACGTTCTTGCCAATAGCGATCAGGCTCAGCGGCATTTTGGGCGTAATCCGAGCCAAAAAAGCTGGGGTGTTGCTGAAGCGCCATTAAGCGCAAACGCCGATACGCTTGCCATTCATCAGCTTGGGCTGCTCGCAGAGTAAGATCGCCACGTTTAGTTGATAGTTGCATTACGATTGCTCCACACTAGCGAGGAAACCGCACCATGGTACAATAAGCGCGGATTCTTTCTCTACAACTTGAGGTGGATATGCTGCTTTTGCTGATTAAATTAACCATGCTTGCAGTAATGGTTGCAGGTGTTGTGGCAGTGACCCGTCAATTAAGCCAAGCTGCGCGAGGCAAAACCTTGGTTCAAGCCAAACCTACGACGGCAGCAGCAAGTGAAGGCGAGGAAGCGGCTTAATGGCATCGACCATCCTGCATCTTTCCGATTTGCACGCTGGCCCACCATTCAACCCCGAAAAAGCCCAACAAATTCTTGAGGCAGCTTGGCAAATCAAGCCAACCTTAACTGTGTTGTCTGGCGATTTTGTGCAACGAGCCGATATTCGCAGCCAATGGCTGACAATTCGCGATTTTGTCGCCCAATTGCCTCAGCCAACAATTGCTGTGATGGGCAATCACGATGTGCCGCTTTACAATGCTCTCTATCGGATGCTGCGGCCAAACTATTACTACAAAAAATATATCTCGCCAATTTTAGAGCCAGTGTGGGGCAACAGCGATTTTGTGGCGGTTGGAGTTAACACCACCCGCTCATTCACGGTTGATGGCGGTAAATTAACCGATCAACAATTGTTGGAGCTTGAACGAACTTTAGCCCGCTATCCTGATAGCTTATGTAAAATTGTGGTCATGCACCATCATCCGGTCATGCCACCAGGCGAAACTCGCGATGTGATTCAGAATGCAGCGGCAGCGCTCAGAACTTTCGATCGCAGCAATGTCGAGTTGGTGCTATGTGGACATACCCATGCTTCATACATCGGCAACACCTTGGAGTTCGACCCTGATTTACGCCAAGGCACCGTGATTGTGCAGGCTGGCACAGCAACCTCGCGGCGTGGGCGGCGTTGGTATCGTGGTAAAAATGCTTTCAATGTGTTGGAAATTGAGCATATGCGCAGTGTTATCACCCAATATCTCTATTTGGAAGATGCAGGCCGCTTCTTGCCAGTTAGCCAACATCAATTCCCACGGCGTTCAGCGGGCACATATGCCTTACCATTAAATGAGGCAGTGCTCGAAATTGTGGAGCCAAGCGAGTAAAACCAACGAGCGCTGAACATTCAGCGCTCGTTCTACGTTAAATCTACGGTTGGGTTGGAATTTCAAAGCCACTATTTGCCACCAACCATGTGCCATCTTGCTCGATCAACTCAACTAACTGGTTGGCGGGATATTCAACAGTTTGGCCATCGGTCATTTGCGCCACCAAAATACCATTAACTTGCACATACGCCCGACCATCATCAATTTTTTCGAGTGTATATTGATCATCTTGATAATCGATTGATTGAATTCGTGGCATCACCTGCCGGAGCTGCCAACCAGCATCACGCCGCATTTCGGGAACCATCAAGGCAACCATCCGATCAACATTCCGTTCTTCAGTTGCTGCAACAAATGCCTTGACTTGGTTGACGGGTGCGGTATCATCGCCACCACAGGCTGTGAGTGTAAGCAAAAGGCAGCCAATAAGCAACTGTTTGAAACGCATGGGGAATCCTCCAGCGTGCTGAGTGTTTGTCAGGAGGCGATTATATCATGAGCCGTCGCATTGCACTTGTTTTTTGTTTGATCTTGCTGGTCGGCACGCCAGTCTATGCCCAAAATGCCTTAACTGGCCCACCCAACGACCCCGACGCAAATAAACAATGGGTCATTCGCCAACTTGGTTTGACTTGTGCGTGGGAGCATCTGACGGGTAACTCCAATGTTACTGTGGCCGTCATCGACTCTGGCGTTGATATGAACCACCCCGATTTGGTCGATGTCTTGCGCACCGACGGCTTTGATGCTGTCGATGGCGATGATGATCCGTCGGATGAGAATGGCCATGGAACCCATGTTTCAGGCATTATCGCCGCCACCATCAATAATAGCAAAGGGATTGCTGGAGTTGCCGGTGGGGGCACGCGCATTTTGCCCATTCGGGTGATGGAAGCCGATGGTTCGGGTACGAATCAAGATATTATTGCAGGCATTCGCTATGCCGTTAGCAAAAATGTGCAGATCATCAATATGAGCCTTGGCTCGATGTTGCCGCTCGATAGCGAAGATATTGTCGCAGCGATCAAAGAGGCCGATGCCGCTGGCGTACTGGTGATTATCGCCGCTGGTAATTCGTTTGTGCCCTTGCCAAACTTCGCCTTTGGGGTTGAAGAATTTGCCATGGTCGTCGCCGCAACTGATCCCGATGACCGCAAGACCGATTTCTCCAACTATGGCAAGTGGATTTCGGTTTCGGCTCCAGGGGCAGGCATTTACTCAACCATGCCCACCTACGATGTGTATATGACCAGTCAGTTGCCTGCCGAAGAACGCTTCAACAAAAACTACGATCAAATGAGCGGCACATCGCAAGCTACGCCTGTGGTTGCTGGCTTGGCAGCCTTGCTGTTTGCCCAACACCCCGATTGGAATGCCGACCAAGTACGGGCTGAAATTGAAAAAACTGCTGATGATATTTCCGATCAAAATCCAATTAAGCGCTATGGCCCAATCACCTATTTCGAGCCAAGCAACCTTGGCAAAGGCCGCGTTAATGCCTGTAATGCCTTGGGTGGCCCGATTAAAGGCAGTGCTGCGGCAGTTGGCGGCCCTGAAGGAAAATCCAATTTAATCATGTTGCTGGGGTTTAGCGCGGTCATGTTGGTGGTTTTGGGCGGATTAAGTGTGTTTTTAATTCGCCGCCGCAAGCGCAATGCCCGCCCTGCGGCAATTCCCGCTGGTGGTTTCGCCCCACCTCCACCAATTCACTACGATCAAGCAATGGCCCAACAACAACGCAACCTTGCCTCACAACCAATCGTCGGATCAACGCCGCCATTGAACCAGAGTTATGCCCCACCCAGCGCGGCTCCGGCAGGCGGGCCAGCGTGGGGCAAATTGACGGTTGTCCGGGGAGCCGAATTGAACAAGTTCTATTTGCTGCGCGAAAATCAAATTTTTATTGGCCGTGAAGCCTCGCTCGCCGTGGCAATTAGCGGTGATAGCACCGTTTCACGTCGCCATACGATCATCTATCGTGATCCTCGTGGCATTGAAATTGAAGATGCAGGCAGCAGCCATGGCACCAAAATCAACGGCATTCCGGTTCAAGGCCGCCAACTGGTTCGACCAGGCGATGTGATCGAAGTTGGGCAGACCCATTTACGTTTTGAGGGCTAACATTTGGAACTAGCACTTGCATTATTGATTATGTTTCTCGGCTTGGTGAGCGTGGTCATTTTGCCAATCTTGCCAGGAGCAGCCTTGATTTGGCTTGGGGCATTGTTGTACGCCTCAATGACCGATTTCGTGGTGATTGGCTGGGGCACGTTGGCCGGTTTGGGGGCGATTGCCCTGATCGCGATGACCAGCGATATTTGGGTTGGTGCGTTGGGCCAGCGCCGTGGAGGAGCCTCGATCTGGGCAACAATCTTTAGCATGATTGGTGGTATCATTGGCCTATTCATCCTGAACATTCCAGGCATGCTGATTGGCTCGATCATTGGGGCATTATTGCCAGAATGGCAACGCTGGCGCGATCGAAAATTCGTGCTCGATGTTTCATGGCGCACCATCAAAAATTGGCTCGTAAGTATTGCAATTCAGGTTTCACTGGGGCTTGTAATGGTTACGATCTTTTTGGTGCGCGTGATTACTGGTTAAGTAACCCCCGCGATTGCAATAACGTATAGCCTAACGCTGACAGAATATATGCGCCACACGGTTTGTCGCACTTGGCAAAACCAGTGGCGCATTTTAGAGCGAATTAACCAAGTGGCGAAGGCTGTCAATCCACTTTGAAAGGACATCAACCATGAATATTAAACAGCTACTCATCGGGAAGCCGTTCCCCAGCAGTAGTGCCCAGCACGAACGGCTCGACAAAATTCGCGGATTGGCAGTCTTTGCATCCGACCCAATTAGCTCCAACGCCTATGCCACCGAAGCGATTATGCGGGTGCTGATTTTGATCAGCGCCGCAGCGTTAAGTTATACCTTGCCGATTGCGATCGGGATTGCGGCATTGGTGTTGTTGGTCGTCTTGAGTTACAACCAAACTATCCACCACTACCCAATGGGTGGCGGCGCGTATATGGTCAGTAAGGATAACCTCGGTCGCACAGCTTCATGGTTGGCAGGTGCTTCGATTCTTAGTGATTATGTGCTGACTGTGGCGGTTTCGGTTTCGGCGGGGGTCAAAGCGATTTCTTCGGCGTTCCCCGAGGTGGCGTTTTTTCATGAGCATCGGGTATTAATCGGGATTGGGATTATCCTTTTAATTACCTGGCTCAATTTGCGTGGGGTGCGCGAAAGCGGCACGATCTTTGCCATTCCCACCTATGCCTTTGTGTTTGGGGTGTTCGTGGTGATCGCGATTGGCCTTGCCCGCTATTTTGGGATTTTCGGCGAGCCATTGCCACCACGCAGCGTCGCAACCGACGAAACCGCTCGTTCAGGCCTCGATAACTTTGGCTTGATCTGGCTGGTCTTGAGGGCCTTTGCTGGTGGCTGTACTGCCTTGACTGGGATTGAAGCAATTAGCGACGGCGTACAAGCGTTTCGTAATCCAGCACCAAAAAATGCGATCATCACGATGCGGGCTATGGCAGTAATGGCCATGACCTTGTTTATTGGAATTAGCTTTATTGCTACCCATATTCCAATTACCCTGCTGCATGAAGGCGGCGAGAGCGTGCTTTCGCAAATGACTCGCACGATTGTCGGTAGCGGATTTCTGTACTACTGGGTTCAATTTACCACCATGTTGATTTTGATCCTAGCCGCTAACACTGCCTATGCCGACTTCCCACGAATCGCGGCCTTCTTGTCGAATGACGGTTTCTTGCCGCGTTGGCTCTCGCGCTTGGGCAGCCGTTTGGTCTATAGCTCAGGTGTGATCGCGCTGGCCTTTTTGGCTTCGGCCTTGCTGGCAGCTTTCGGCGGCGAAGAACATCACCTGTTGCCATTGTATGCGATTGGGGTGTTCCTCTCGTTTACGCTTTCGCAAGCTGGCATGATTGTGATGTGGCGCAAAGTTGCCAAACTCAAGCCCGGCGAAAGCCTCGACACTGGCATTACAACCCTGCACTATGAGCCAAACTATAAGCTCAAACGAATTCCCAGTATGATTGGGGTTGGTTTGACGGCTGTGGTTTTGGTGGTGCTGACAGTTACCAAATTTACTGAAGGCGCGTGGCTAATTATTGTGGCCTTGCCGTTGATCATGCTGTTGTTCCGTGCGATCAAAAAGCACTATGATCATGTGGCAACCAATTTGAGCCTAACTGGTTTAAAACCAAGCGACTTGCGTTCGCCCGCTGATGTGGCGATTGTGCCAGTTGGCAGCATTCATCGTGGCTCGTTGCGGGCAATCAAATATGCCTTGAAACTCACCGACGATGTGCGCGTGGTCCAAGTCGTGGGTAGCGAAGAGGAAGAGATTAAAACTCGCAAACGTTGGGAACAGTGGGATGAAGTGCTGGGCAAGGCCAAATTGGTCTTCTTGCACACCGACTACCGCGATTATCTCACGCCATTGGTCGATTATGTCGATCAAGTTAATAACAAGGAATTTCCAGGCGATTTGATTACCGTGGTTATTCCCGAGTTTGTGCCCGATTCGACCATGGCCAAAGTGCTGCACAACCAAACTGCCGTGATGCTGTTGCTGGCATTGCGCAAATATGAAGATGTGGTCGTAATCAGCGTCCCTTATCACTTGCACTATATTCCAACTGGCTCGGAAGATATTGTGGCCCAAAAACCAGCCGCCTAATTAATTGCCCCACCCTAAAATGCCCTTCTCCTGCCGCAGTGGGAGAAGGGTTGGGGTGAGGGCAGCCTAAATTCACATTCGTTAACAATCTCATTGACAAAAGTTTAGAGTGGACTATAATCAAAGCCTGTGTTCACCGCCGACATATCTGAATAGTGGCGGTTTTTTTATGCAAATGGAAACGGGTATGCGCTTTCAGCTACACCAATCCAACTTAACCAATGTCGCTTTACCGTATTGTTCGCAACAAGCACGGCACTCACCGCATTCTCCACCTCAAGCCTAATTTCACTCCAACAATAATGCTCCAATAAATACTGTTTAAGCTGCTCAGTCGAGGTGTCATTAGCTTAAAGGTAATTTATTGCGACCTTAAAATACAGAACATTTGTTCAATTAAATATGTGCTATTAATCCTCGTTTTGAGGAAACGCCAAGGAGTTTGTCCATGTTGACCCAATTGAAGCGGGTTTTAGTGGGGAATCCGTTGGAGACTGCGGCCCAATCGCATGAGCGCTTGGATAAAAAAACCGCGCTCGCAGTCTTCTCATCCGATGCTTTATCATCAGTCGCCTATGCCACCGAAGAAATGCTTGTCCACCTTGTACCAGCCGGCATCATTGCGTTTAGCACATCGCTGTGGCTGGGCATCGGCATCGCTGTTTTGTTGATGATCGTGACGATCTCGTATCGCCAAACAATCACGGCCTATCCCAGCGGTGGCGGCTCGTATATTGTGGCCTCGGATAATTTGGGAACGTTGGCGGGTTTGATCGCTGGCGGCGCATTGTTAATCGACTATATTTTGACCGTGGCGGTGTCGATCTCGTCGGGCGTATCGCAGTTAATCTCGTTGGTCGAGCCGTTGCGTGATTATCGAATTGAAATTTGTTTGATTGGGATTCTCATTCTGACCTTGGCCAATTTGCGTGGGATTCGTGAATCGGGGGCAATTTTCTCGCTGCCTACCTACTTTTTTATTACAGTCATTATGTTGACCCTCGGCTATGGCTTTTATAAACAATTTACAGGCGATATTCAGCCGTTAGTGCTTTCGGATAACCTGATGGGGCCACATGAACAAAGCTTCTCGCCATTTGGAACTGAGGCTATGACCGCCTTTTTGCTGATGGGTGCGTTTGCCTCGGGCTGTTCAGCATTAACTGGGGTTGAGGCAATTTCGAATGGCGTGCCAGCCTTTCGCAAGCCAGAGCCACACAATGCTCGCGTCACCATGGTTTGGATGGCGGGTTTGCTCTTGGTGATGTTTGCAGGCATTACCTGGTTTGCTCATAAATATGGCGCACGCCCGCAATTCAATGAAACTGTGATTTCGCAAATTGGGCGCGGCATTTGGGGCCGCACCACTGGTAGCGAAACGGGTTTTCCCAAAGTGATGCATGGTATGTTGCAAATCTCGACCGCGGCAATTTTGTTGGTTGCAGCCAACACCAGCTATGCCGACTTCCCGCGATTGATGTCGTTGCTGGCGCGAGATGGCTTCTTGCCTCGCCAATTCTCATCGTTGGGCGATCGTTTGGTCTTCTCGAATGGGATTATCTTCCTATCAGTCGCCGCAGCGCTGTTGGTGATTGGCTTTGATGGCTCGGTTACCAACTTGATTCCCTTGTACGCGGTTGGCGTGTTCCTTTCATTTACGCTTTCACAATCTGGGATGGTGTTGCGCTGGTTGCGGCTCAAAACCAAGGGTTGGCAACTTAATTTAGTGGTGAATGCAGTTGGTGCAATCGCAACTGGCATCGTTTTGATCATCAATGGTACAACCAAATTCAAAGAAGGCGCATGGTTGGTGGTTATTTGTATTCCTGTCTTGGTCTTGATCTTTACCGCGATCAATCGTCACTACAAAGGCGTAGCCAAACAACTTTCCTTGGAAGGTTTTAGCAAACCCGTGCCATTAGAAAATAATGTGATTGTGCTGGTATCATCGTTGCATCGTGGCACAGTTAAAGCGCTTGAATATGCCAAATCCATTGCTCCAGGTAAAGTTCGCGCTTTGTATATTGAATTTGAGCATGAACACGAAAAAACTGAACGTCTACAAGAACGTTGGCAACAGTGGGAGCCAGATGTGCCCTTGGATATTGAAATATCTAAATATCGTTCATTGTTACGCCCAGTTTTACGCTATGTTGATCGGATTGAAGCTGAGCGCAATGATGATATTCTAACCATCATCTTGCCTGAATTTATTCCCGCGCGAATTTGGGAATATGCCTTACATAACCAAACTGCCTTCTTCTTGAAAGGTGCGTTGCTATTCCGACGCAATAAAATCGTGATTAGCGTGCCATATCATCTTGAACGCTAAAACTTAGCAACTCTTAATCAAAAAAACGCCTGAACTGCCTATGCAGTCGGGCGTTTTTTCTTGACAGGCAGTGATGGGCAACGTATGATTACCGCCGTCTAAACCGACACCCACCACAATCTTAGGAAGGTCAGAAGTGATGTATTTTGTGAGTCAAACCAAGCGCCGCCTAACAGCTGGTCTGTTTGGCGCTGTTGCGTTGGTGCTTGCCGCCTGTGGCAGTAGCAATCCGCCACTGACGGGAATTGTAACAGATAGCTATACCCAAAAGCCCGTTGCTGGAGTAACCATTCAAGTTGGCGAAGCAAGCGCTACAAGTGATGCTGATGGTAAATGGACGATTAATGAATGGGAAAATACCAATTCACTTTTAGTTCAAGCCAGCGATTATAGCTCAGCCACGCTTAGTTTGGCCGATAAAACTCCTGTCGATGAGCAAACTCCGGTAGAAGTTAATCTGACGATTCGTCCCAACACGATCAGCGGGGTTGTGCTTGATCAATACTCACAACAGCCGGTGGCTGGTGTGACGGTCAAGGCGGGCACGAGCCAAGCCACCAGTGGTGCTGATGGTCGCTATAAATTGACCGATATTGGCGAAAAAGCCGAAGTGGTGATTGTGGCAACCGATTACACCAGCGCCACCGCTACCCTCGAAAAACAAACCAGCTACGATGTTTCGCTGCGCCCAACTAGCTTAACTGGAATTATCAGCGATAAATATAGTCAAAAACCAGTCAGTGGAGCCACGGTCAGCGTTGGCAGCGCCACGGCCCAAAGCGATGCTGAAGGTCGCTATACAGTCAAGAACATCGACTTGAATGCTCCCGTTGTTTTCAGCGCTACCGATTACAGTAGCCAAACCTTAGAATTGCCGCAAGCCGCCTCGTTGGATGTAGTCTTGCGACCTTCGACCGTGCGTGGCTCAGTCGTCGATAGTACAACAGGAAAGCCATTGACCAAGGGCACGGTTATCGCCATGGTTAAGCCATTTGAAGGGGCTGACGAAACCTACCCCTACACTGGCACTGCCGTCACTATGGCACGGCTGAATTCCGATGGTACCTATGAATTAACTGATGTGCCCGAAAATGCCCAAATTCAGGTGCTCTCACCTGGTTATCGCAAGGCTTGGACGGCACTCAGCGAAGGCAAATTTACCGCCGATCTAGAAGCTGAAGAATTTGTAGCCAAGGCAATTTATATTACCGCAGCAACCGGCTCGTCAAAAGCTTCATTAAGCGAATTGTTTGATTTGGTTGATCAAACCGAAGTTAACGCGGTGGTGCTCGATATCAAACTGGATATTGCTGGCGCAGTTGGCCAAGTTGGCTATATTTCCAACCATCCCTTAGTGATTGAAGCTGATACCGCTGTTGATTATTTGGATATGGAATGGATTGTGGCCGAAGCCCGCAAGCGCGATATCTACTTAATTGGCCGTATGGCAGTGATGCGCGATAATAGCTTGGCCGATGCTCACCCTGAATGGGCTGCCCAAAGCCGCGAAACTGGCGGTGTATGGGAAGACGATGGCGGGCTGAAGTGGCTTGATCCATTCAACCCCAACGTCACCGAGTATAATGTGGGTGTTGCCAAAGAAATTGCCGCTTATGGCTTTGATGAAGTACAATTCGATTATATTCGCTTCCCATCGGATGGCAGCACCAGCAATTTGGTTTTCTCCAAGCCGATTGATCCCAAAAATAATCCGGAAGTGATGTACGAAGCAATTGGCAATGTGCTCAAACGCGCTCATGGCGATATCAATGGTTCAGGCGCATTTTTCTCAATCGACGTGTTCGGTTATGCCACATGGCGGAATATGTGGGAAATTGGCCAAAGCCTTGAAATTATGGCCGATCACACCGATTATGTCTGTGCAATGGTCTATCCTTCACACTACGATCGCAATGAGTTGGGCTTCGATAATGCCGATGCCTACCCCTATGAGATCGTCAAGGATAGTATCGAAAAAGGCCAAAAGCGCATGGAAGGCAAATATGCAGTCCAACGACCATGGCTGCAAGCCTTCACCGCGACATGGCTTGATCCAGTAACACCATATGGTCGCACCGAAGTTCGCGCCCAAATGCAAGCAGTTGCCGAAGTCGAAGGCACGTATGGCTGGATTCTCTGGAATGCTGCCAATTATTACGACCCCGACTGGCTCGATTAATTAACCTTCGCAACTAGCAAAAATTAAGGGCTATAGGCCACAGATATCAATTATCTGTGCCTATAGCCTATAGTCCTTAATTTCGTAGTCGTTATCGACGAGGTACCTATGCGCCGTAAGTTTTTCATGGCAGCAATTGGCTTATCGCTAGCATTCGGTGGCCTAGCTTGGCAAGCCCAAGCCCAAACCAACACCGCCAGTAAGGTGCAAACTGCCACATTTGCCCAAAGCTCAGTCGCCGATTGGCAAGCTGGCACGCTCGAAGGCTTGTTGGTGACCAATAATAGCGATGGCGAGTTGCGGCTCGATCAAGCGGCTACCCAAGGTACTTTTACCTCAGTTGCCCACGAAGTACCATTCGTTTGGAATGCGGTTTCGGCCCATTGGAATTTTGAGTTGCCAGTTGGCACGAGCCTCAGCCTCAAACTACGCACTAGCGCCAATGGCACCGAATGGCGCGAATGGCAAACCCTGAATGTGGCCCAAATTTTGGCCGAAGGCGAGCAATTGCTTGGGCCAATTGGGGTTGAGGCCGATTCACGCTGGTTGCAATATCAGGTTGATTTTGCCAGCAGCAATCAGCCAGCCGCTCCGAGTTTGCAAGCGATTGCATGGCGTTTTATTGACACCAGCAATGGCCCCAAGCTAACCGATCAGCTTAATCGTGCCCCTGCCGCCTTTGGTGGCACAACCTTCACTCGGCCACCGCAAGTGATTAGCCGCAATAGCTGGGGCGCATTGCCTGGTATTCCCAATTTGTTGCCTTCACGCCCACGCCGAATCGAGTTAGTCAGTTTGCCCTTGAATAACCAAGCTGATCCGCCGACGATGTTGCGAGCCTTGCAAGCCGCTGCCCAAGCTGAGGGAGCTGCTGATCTACCTTATCATTTTGTAATTGATCAGGCTGGCAATGTGTATGCTGGGCGTAATGGCTTTCCGGCCAGCAATGGCACGATTCGCTTGGCGCTGCTTGGCGATTTAACCGATGCCGCCCGCACAGGCTTGGGCCAAATTATCGCTTGGATTAGCGAAGCCTATCGTTTGCCGCAAACATTAACGGTCTTGGGCAGTTTGAATGTTGAGCAAGCTGAATCGATTCGGCGTACCGCTGACCAACTGACCGTGCGCAAGCGTTTGACCTTCGTTGAAAGCAACACCCGCGATTACAACGAGCGGATTATGTTGTTCAATCCAACTAACCAAATTGCCCGCACGATCGTGACTTTCTTGCCTGGGCAAACCAACGCCGTGCGTCGCGAATATGAAATTCAGCCTGGCCAGCGAGTTAACATCATCGCCAACGAAATTTTCAGCGATACCTTTAATTTACCAATTGAAGTCAGTTCCAATCAAGCGATTGTTGGTGATCGCACGATGCTGTTTGCCAACGATGCTTTGGGCGAATCGGGAATTAGTCGTTGGAGCCGTACTTGGTATTTTGCTGAGGGCGATGGCTCGAACGATCGCAGTACCTTGTTGTGGCTCTATAATCCGCAGCCCAGCGAAGTTGTGGCTAATTTACTGATGATGCCAACCGATGGTATTACAGCTACGCGCCAAGTGCTGCTGCCACCATTTACTCGCACCCAAGTCGATTTGAGCAGCAACTATCCTAAGGCGTTTGGTTTACGCATCGCGGCAACTGCTCCGATTGCTGCTGAACGCACAGTCTTGGTTGGCCCAACTAAGGGCGGTGGATTCCTAACCCAAGGCGCAGTTGCCCCATCGAATACCTGGTATTTTGCCGAAGGCGCAACCCTCGATCCCTTCGTCACAACCTTGGCCTTGCTCAACCCAAATCCGGTTTCAGCAGCGATTACCACGACCTTTATGACCGAAGAAGGCTCGACCTTTACGCGGCGTTATCAAGTGCCAGCCTTGGCGCGGCTCGATGTCGATATGCGTGAGATTGTGCCATCACCCCAAGGTGTTGGGACAATGTTGACCTCAAGTCAGCCGATCGTCGCCGAACGCACCAGCTATTTCAATAGCGGCAACAGCGCCACAAACACGCTAGGGGCTGCTGAGCCAGATTATGTTTGGCACTTTGCCGAAGGCCGCACCGCCGATCCAGCAACGGAATTCTTGCTGGTGCTCAATCCCAATCAACGCCCAGCTCAGGTCAAGGTAACGCTCGGCAAAGACGATGGCACAACCCAAGTTGTCGAGTATACAATTCCACGCACTGGCCGAATTTCAGTTTTGCTTGATGCGATTGATCCAAATTTGCAATCGCACACAATCAGCGTTGAAGCCAATTTGCCGGTTGTCGCCGAACGCACAATTTTGATCGACAATACCAGCGGCGGTGGTGGTCATAGCGCCCTCGGCACGCCCGAACGTTAATCAGCAAACAAGCGGGTTGCAACTGCAATCCGCTTGTGTATTTTAGAAAAAAACGCTTATGCCTGAACTACCAGAAGTTGAAACTGTTCGTCGTTCGCTTGAGCAAGAACTCGTTGGGCGGCATTTTGTAGCATTGCGCAGCCTTGGCTGGCCTAAGATTATCGATACGCATAGCCCTGAATTGTTTGCCGAAGCCATCGCTCAACGCCAAATTCGGCAAGTTCAGCGGCGAGCCAAATATCTGCTGATCGAGCTTGATAACCACGAAACCTTGATTGTGCATCTGCGCATGACGGGCCAAATGTTGGTTGTGGCTGCCGATGAACCCGCCGATCGCCATACTCATGTGATCGTAGCGCTGGATAATGGCCGCGAACTGCGCTTTCACGACCCACGCAAATTTGGCCGCTGGAGCCTCGTTGATCGCAGTGGCGTGGCGGCGCTCAATCAACGTTTAGGGCCAGAACCGCTTGGCGACGATTTTACTTTAGATGATTTTGCTCAGCGCTTGAGCCGCAAAGCCACTAAAATCAAGCCAACCTTGCTTGATCAAAGTGTCTTGGCTGGGGTTGGCAATATTTATGCTGATGAAGCGTTGTGGTTGGCCAAAATTCACCCCTTGCGACCTGCCAATAGCCTAAACGCCAATGAAATTGCTGAGCTATTCGAGGCGATTAAAACTGTGCTACGCAACTCAATTGAGCATCGTGGCACAACTTTGGTCAATTATCGCGATGCCTATGGCGCAAGCGGCGAAAACCAATATCACCTTGAGGCCTACGGGCGCACGGGCGAGCCATGTCGGCGCTGTGGCACACCAATCGAGCGCATCGTTGTGGCCCAACGCTCAACCCATATTTGCCCAATATGTCAAGTATAATTTGGGGATCAGTTGTTGGTTGTTGGGGATCGGGATTAGGTTCTACTTTTGAACGCAGAGGCGCAGAGCATTAAAGTATTTTCCTCGATAGCACCTAGGTAGACTCTAGCCATACGTTCCTCTGAACCTCATGTGTTAAAAAATGAAGATCGAACTACTACGAGTCCGATCCCCAACAACCAATCGCCGATCCCCAGCTTTAGGTGCTACTCTTCGCCCAACACAAAATGGCGAATGCCATAGGCTGCGCCATCGTCGCTGAGCGTAGGCAACACATGATTAGCCGCAGCTAAAGCGAAGCGATCAGCATTGCCCATAGCCATGCCAAAGCCTGCCCAAGCCAGCATCGAAGCATCATTCTCGCGATCGCCAATTGCCGCAACTTCGGCTTGGGGAATGCCCAAATGTTCGGCAAGCACGGCCAAACCAACGCCTTTGGAGCTACCAATCGCCGCCGCCTCGCCAAAATGATCGTGCGAACGAAAAATCTCCAAGCGACCTTTCCAGCGTTCACCCCATTCTTGCATCGTGCGCTCTAATTCAGTTGGGTCGGTAATCCAAACCAGCTTGGTAACGGGTTTTTGGCGCACAATCTCAACCAAGTTGGGGGCAATATTCACTGGAATATCAACCAGCGAGAAGCCCAAATATTCTTCAACCTCGGGGCTGCGCTCAACAATCCACAGCTCATCATCGATATAGGCCTGAATATACAAGCCCTCAGCTAAGGCCAATTCGACCACTTCGGCAGCCAAGTCGGCGGGCAAGGGATTATCGTAGAGCACCGTACCATCGGCAGTTTGCACATGTGCGCCTTGGTAGGTAATCAGAGGGGTGGTTATCTGCAACATATCGGCAAATGGCTGAGCGGTGCGAATCATGCGGCCAGTGGCAATTGTGACATGCACTCCGGCTGCTTGGGCATCAGCAATCGCGGCTCTGGTAGCGGCGCTTGGCTCTAAGCGTGAATCAAGCAAGGTACCATCAAGATCAAGCGCCAACAAACGATATTTCGGGGTCATGAACCATCCTCTAAAACGCAACAACGACGTGCGATTAGTATACCGCAGCGTCGTTGAGTCGATATCCTGTAATGCTCGTTAGTATAGCACCATCACTTGGTTTCATCCTTGGGTGGCTCGATCACGATCATTGGTTGCAGATTTGGATCAATATACACGATTGGCTGGCCTTGAAATAATTGCTCGGTTTCAACCGGCAACGGTGAACCTGCTCGATCCAAGCGCCCGCGCAATTTGGCATTCAGCATATAAATCGTCAGCGCAATCATAATCAGATAGCCAATGACCAAAAAGGTATTGATCCATGGATGTAATTCAATACTCAAAAGAAAGCCCAGCCCCAACAAGCATCCCCAACGGAATAAGCCAATCAAGCCTGCTTGCCAAGCAACACTGCGCACCACAGGCTGCTCATCAAACAGCAACAGCAATGGCAGCAAGGCCAGCACAACGGAAACTGTGCCAAGCAAGCTATACAGCAAATCATTCGAATTGATCAACTGATAGCTCGCAATACTAATCAGGCTTTCTTCCCATGCCCATTCTAAGAACACGGGATACAGTGCGATTAGCATAATTACGGTAACAATTGGCTCGATCAGGCTAATGCCCAATAAATGCTGCATGCGCCCAATTGAATTTTTGGCGCGGATCGACCACCAAATTGCCCCCGCCAGCGCCAACCAGATTGCAAGATAGATTCCGATAAACATTCAATTCTCCCTCGTTATAAACCTAGGCTACGCCACTTTGCGACATAGCGCCTTCTAAAACATGCTGAAACGCATCCATGTCGGCATTCAAATTGCTCAGTCGTTCAGCAACTTCTTGCGAGGTTTGAGTGGCACTAGCAGCCTCGGATGCTCGCAAACGCACGGTTTCAGCCAAAACATTATCAAGGTTGGCGGCAATATTTTGCAACTGGGCCGTAATCCGATCATAGTAGGTTGCCAAGGCTTGGGCATTTTGCTGACGATCAATCAAGGCCGCCCGCGTTTCTTTCAATTGATCAACCGTATAGCTATCCTTAGTCATGGCGATCCGTTGATCAAGGCTGTCGATTTGGGGTTGCAAGCCATGCGGTTGCGAGGTTTGCAAATATTGCTCGATCAACTGGCCTTTATCCGCTAAACCATGGGCCTGCTCAAATAATTCATTGGCTTGATCAGCAATTGGCTGGAGCAGGCGTTGTAACGGGCCAGCCGTCACATTGGTTGAGCGCACAATCTCGCGGCGCGTGCGATCGATCGCTTCCAGATGCGATTGAAAGGTGCGGCTGGTAATTTTGGCCAATTTTGGAGCTTCTTGCTTTTGCACTAAGATATTTGGATCATTCGCCAACATCCAGACCATCAGGGCATAGGCGATAATCGCAAGCACAATCAACCATGGATAAATTGTTAGCGCCATAACCACCCCGACTGCCAAAACAATCAAGGGCAGTGGTTTGGTGGCGGCAACTTGTAAAGGGTGGCGTGAGTTCATAATGCGCGATCCATTTCTCTAGAAAAATGTAGCAATTTCATGATAAACCTGACGAATTGTCGCCGGATCGCCAGTATACGATTTCGCTCCGGTTATTTCGGCAATTCGTTGCAAAACCTCTTGATTGGCATCAGAGCCATAGGCAATCGTGAAAATTTTAATCGATGTGCCAGCTTCATCTTGGCGAATTTGCTCATTCAATTGTTCTAAACTTAATGAGCTAGCCGTATCTTCGCCATCAGTCAACACCACCAAAGCGCGAATCCGCTGCTCTTCGGTTTGTTGCTGAATATCGGCATAGACTTCGCCAATTGTGCTGTACAAACGAGTTTCGCCATCGGCCACCAAGCCATCGATGCGAGTATGCAAATCGGCCCGTTTGGGGCCAATCGGCGAGAGATCGGAAAGCTCGGTTGCATTGGTGCTGAAAATCGTCACCTGCACATTATCTTGATCAGCAAAGATATCGATAAAATCGCCAAGCGCAGTTTTGGCTTCGCGCAAACGGTTTTCTTGGCGCATCGAGCCAGAAGTATCAATAATCAAGGCTACATCAACTTGCTTTTTGTGCTGCTGCCACAATTGGGTTATGGCCTGCAAAACGTCTGCCGAAGGCGTTGGCAAGGCAACTTGCAATTGGCTTGGATCAACGCCATGCGCGGTATCAATCGGCGCTGCTAGGCTAATATCAACATTGGCAGGCCGAAAACCATATTGCATGGCCTTGGCTTGTTGGGGTTGAGCCAGCAAAAACTCTTGAAATACTTGCGCTGCAGCCCGTTTGTCGGCATTCATGCGCTCGGTTTCTAGCACCACCAAAGGATGGTCACTCCAAAATGAGCCTTCTTTGGGGTAAATCGCCACCATCGGCAACTCAAGGTTGGGATACAAGGCTTGATCATACGACTCGATGATGAGATTTTCATACAAAATCGCCGCCGACAAATACGAAGAGCCATGCTCATACATGGTTTTGGCAAAAAAGCCTGTGCTTGAGCCATAGTGAATGACTGATTGCTCAACAGCATTGATCAAACTGGCAGTTTCGGGCTTATCCAAATCAGCGACAGTCAGATCGCTGGTTTTTTGATTGGCAGCGTAGGCCATCGCCACAATCGTGGCAAGCCCACTATTGGAGAACTCAGGGTGCGTGTGGCCAAACTGAAATGCACCCCACTCAGGATGGCCAAAATCGGCCCAAGTTTTGCCACTAGTCGCCAAATCGGCCAAATCCGCCCAGCCAATTTGCTTATCGGGGTAGCCCAAGGCTTGAGCCATTGGCTTCCACATGCCAATTACAACTGGGCTAAGCACCAACGAAGCGGGAGTTTGGTCGCTAAACAGCAATTCGCCTTTAGCCGTCTTCCAACGTTGATTGGCTAATGGCAAGGATAAACTGCTCGCTGGACTCCATAAATCGGCCTGTTGCGAACCATCAAGCAAGCCGTTGATCGTTTCGAGCGAACCAACGGGCACTGCTTCGACCTGAATGCGTTGGCCGCTAGCGGTTTTAGCTGAGCTGGCGTTAAAATCGCTCACCACCGCATCAATCCAGAGTTGCTTTTCGCTGCCATAGAGCAAGCGCAACACCAGATCATTACTGCTCGTTTGATCTGATTGGCTTGGTTGGGTTGGGTTAGCTGCCTGACCACAGGCGCTCAAAAGTGTGAAGAGCAACAATAAGCGTAGAGCAAATCGAGAACGCATTGGCAACACTCCTTGATTAGCGTTTAACACTGGTCGCTAGCGAGTTCCACAAATCCAGCACTGCCTTGATCGTGGCAGCATCTGGCTCAGCCGCCAAATTTGGAATGCTCATTTGCACTCCAGAACTTTGATATTTAACAAAAGGCGAATCGGCGGCATCGATTGCAATATCGGGATCGACTGGGCGAAAGCCTTGTTGGACAGCCGTGGTTTGTTGCGGCTTGGCAAGTAGAAATTCGCGCAATGACCCAGCAGCTTCACGTTGATCGTCGCTGCTCCACGAGGCATCCAAAATTGCCAAAGGATGGTCGCTATAGAGATTTTGTGGTGGATACACCAAGATTAATTTACCAAAACGGCCTTGGGCTTTGGGCAAATATTCAAGCGCAGTGCTTTCATAGACCACGGCTGCACCATAGCTACTTGGCCCAAATTGCACCATTTTCTGCATCAATGAGCCAGTGCTTTCAGCAAATTGCTCAACATTTTTGGCGTAGCCTTGGAGCCATTCCACAAATTGAGGATCATTAACATCCCCAGCGGTTAAGCCACTAGCTTTATTATGGTAAGCATAGGCCATCAAAATCCAAGCCTGAAAACCGCTATTTGAAGTGGTCGGGCTAGTTTGGGCAAATAGAATTTTTTGACTGCGCTGGGGGATTAAAACCCCATCGTGCAATGCTTGCCAAAGCTGAGGATCTTGCGATTTCAATAAGTTGGCGGCGGGCGAACCTTCGTAGGCAGCTAGCACCAATGGCGAAATCAACAACGGTTCGGCATCAGCAGCCAAATTGGTTTTACCATCGATTTGGGCGGCATTAATTTGGGTAATTTGTAAGGTACTGGCGGGGCTGATCGCGGTTGGCCGCAAACGTCCATCCTGCAACTGAGCCACAATCTCTTGCGAACCACGCGAAATTAACTCGACTTGAATCGGCTTGCCATCGACAGTCGGATTGGTTGCCAGCCAGGCATTGACCGATTGCTTGAGCCAAGCCTCTTTTTCACTGCTATAGACTAATTGCAACTTAATTGCCTGGCTTGGGTCGGGCGTGCCAGGCACCCGCGTGGGCAAAATTGCCAAGGGCGCTGATGAAGCCAACCAACCTTGGCTCACCGCAACCACGACTAACGCACAAATCAGAAAAAAGCCAGCTGCAACCACCCATGCCTTACGCATAACAACTCCGTTCTATCCAAAAATCCAGAATGCTAAAATGTTATGGTTTTGTTAAGCAAAAATAGCATTTCAGCCCATTAGAATGAGCAATTTATCTACGTCACCAGTTTGGTTTGGTTACAGCAAGTCTAGTGCAAGTAGGGGCAAAAAGCTAGCCCGAAAATAGCGTATACCATGCCTAAGTCCCCATAACAATAGCCAAACCTACGCCGAATTCCAGTGATCGTTGATTTACTAACCCATCTCCATAAGTGCAACGTTGCTTCATCCCTTATTCTTCATCCTTCATCCTTTTGCTGGCCAATTGGACAGGTCTGGGCCTGTCTCGTTGTGCTAGCTTTTGCCCCACCCTTGGCTGAGTTGAACTCACGGGCCAATCGCTATACTGCTGGGCAGATGGAGGTTGGCTATGAACAACGATGATTTTCGAGGCTGGTGTAGCAGCCTCGCCACAGTTTGGAACCAACAGAAACTGGCTGTTTTACCCAAATTATTCAGCCCAGCCATTCGTTATCAAGAACATCCTTTTGAGCCGGCCTTGCATGGTTTGGCGGCAGTGATTGGCTATTGGCGCACAACCTTGGCCCAGCATGAACAAGTCGAATGTGTGATTACGCCAGTCATCTTTGCCCATGGGCGAGGAGTTGCCGAATGGCGCACCAAGCTCTATCACCACAATCAACAGCAAGCCCAAACTTTAGTCGGAATTTTTATTGTGAATTTTGATGCCTATGGTCAGGCTACCGAACTCCGTGAATGGTGGTTGGCGCAGGCAGTTGAGGAGCAACATTTATGCAACGCATTGGATTAATTACTGGTGCTTCGCGTGGTTTAGGCTTAGCCTTGGCGCAACAATTAGCCTTGGAGGGCTGGCACTTAATTATTACTGGCCGTGGAGCAACTGCGCTTGAGCAGGCCCGCGCCGCCTTGGCAACTCGCACAACAGTTCAAGCAATTGCTGGCGATATTGCCGACCCGTCCCATCACCAAGCCTTGGTGGTTGCTGCTCAAGAATGGGGTGGCCTTGATCTCTTGATCAATAATGCGAGCATTTTGGGGCCAAGCCCCCAGCCAAATCTGCTCGATTACCCGCTTGACGTGCTAGCCCAAGTGTATGCAATTAACGTTTTTGCTCCATTGGCAGCAATTCAAGCCTTGGCTCCAAGTTTCAAGCCTAGCATTCGAATTATCAACATCAGCAGCGATGCGGCAGTACAAGCCTACGAGGGTTGGGGCGGCTATGGCTCAAGTAAAGCTGCGCTCGATCAATTAACTGCAATTTTGGCCGCCGAACAACCAACATGGCGAGTGTATACCCTCGATCCGGGCGATATGAATACCCAAATGCATCAAGAGGCCTTTCCTGGCGAGGATATTAGTGATCGGCCACCGCCAGAAGCAAGTGTTCCTGCAATCTTGCGCCTAATTAACGATGATCTGCCAAGTGGGCGTTATCGGAAGTAACGAATAAGGGGTCAGATGGCAGGGATCAGCAAGCAGGGATAAGGCTAAGCCCTAACGATCTGCCAAGTAGGCAAGATGACAAAAATAAGAATTCAGAGGTCAGATCAAGGAAACCTAACCCCTAGCCCCTGACTCCTGCCCCCTAATAATGAAAGTGACAAATAAATGCTTGCAACGATCGATTTTGAATTGCCCGCCGTGCTTGAGGCAGGTGAGCCACCCGAAGCGCGTGGCCTTGAGCGCGATCAAGTGCGCTTGATGGTTTCGCACAGTCGCTCGAATCAAATTGAGCATTATCGGTTTGACCAACTAGCAACGATTTTACAAGCAGGCGATGTGCTGGCAATTAATACCAGTGGCACACTGAATGCGGCAATTCCGGCGACAAATGCTGCTGGCGAACGCTTAATTGTGCATCTTTCAACTCAGTTGTTGGCTGAGCTATGGCTAGTAGAAGTTCGTCAGCCCTATGCTACCAGCAGCCAGCCCTATCGTGCACCGCTTGCTGGGAGCAGCCTAAATTTACCGTCTGGTGGGCAGATTGATATTCATCGCGGTTATGCCAACGATGGCCCAACTATCAGCCGCTTGTGGGTTGCTAGTTTGCGATTACCTCAGCCCTTGCCGCACTATCTGGCTGAACATGCCAAGCCAATTCATTATCAATATGTGGCGAATAATTGGCCTAACAGCTATTATCAAACGGTCTATGCGACCGAACTTGGCAGCGCCGAAATGCCCTCGGCTGGGCGAGCATTCTCCGAGCGATTATTAACGCGCTTGGTAGCGCAGGGTATCCAAATTGCGCCATTGCTGTTGCACACAGGGGTTGCCAGCCTTGAAGATCACGAGCCGCCCTATGCCGAATGGTATAGTTTGCCAGCAACCAGCGCTGATCTGATCAATCGGGCGCGGGCAGATCGTCGTCGCGTGATCGCCGTCGGCACAACCAGCGTGCGGGCGATCGAAAGCACCGTTGATCAACGGTGCTTGGTGCATCCCCAAACCGGCTGGACAGAATTGGTAATTACTCCAGAACGTGGGTTGCATGCGGTTGATGGTATTTTAACTGGTTTGCACGAACCTAAAGCGACCCATTTAGCGATGCTGGCAGCCTTAGCGGGCTATCAACATTTGGATTTATGCTATCGCGAAGCATTAGACCAGCACTATCTCTGGCATGAATTTGGCGATTTACACTTAATTTTGCCCTAGCCAAACTCATTCGTTAGATTGATCAGCATTCAAGCATTGTTTGGCATACTGCTTGAATGCTGATATTTTAAGGATGGTGATGCGCTTGATGCACCCAAATGAACAACCAATTGATTATGATTTAGTACAAACTTTATTGACAAGCCAATTCCCTGAATGGGCTGAATTGCCGTTGCAAAAGGTGGATTCAGCAGGAACCGATAATGCAATCTATCGGCTTGGGTCAGATTTGGCAGTGCGGCTCCCACGAATCGATTGGGCCGTCGATCAAATTGCTAGCGATTTTCGTTGGTTGCCATGGTTGCAAACCCAATTGCCATTGCAAATTCCTCGGCCCATTGCCCAAGGTCAGCCAACCGCCGATTATCCTTGGCCGTGGGGCGTTTATGCTTGGCTGGCTGGCGAGAATGCAATTAATGCAAGGCCGAAACATCCAGATCTGGCGTTGAGCCAATTTTTGCATGCGCTCCAACGAATTGATTCAAAGATCGGCCCCGCTCCAGCCTCGGCAACTTCACGGGGTGTACCCTTAATTCAGCGTGACAGTGCTACAAGGGTGGCAATTGGCGAAGCACAGGCCTTGCTCGATGCTGAACGAGTGCTAGCAGTCTGGGACCATGCCCTACAGCTTGCGCCATGGCCACACGCACCAGTTTGGATTCATGGCGATTTGCATGCTGGTAATTTGTTAGTTGTTGATGGCAAGATTAATGCAGTGATTGATTTTGGAGTGTTGGCGGTGGGTGACCCTGCTTGCGATCTACTGCCAACCTGGAATATGTTTGATCGTCAAACGCGGCTGCATTTTCGCCAAGCCATGGCGGTTGATGCCGCCACATGGCTACGTGGGCGGGGCTGGGCGTTGTCGGTGGCCGTAATCGCCTTGCCCTATTATCATCAGAGTAACCCTGTATTGGCTCAGATGGCCCGCTATAGCATCGAGCAAATTCTCGCTGATTGGGACTTGGAGCAAATATGAGCATCTATTTTACCCAATTAATTTACCTAAACGAAGGCCAAGCAGCAGTATTCGAGCAATTTGAAGCGCAGGTTTTGCCGTTGTTGGCGCAGCATAACGGGCGGTTGCTGTTGCGTATTCGTCCAACTGACACAACGATCATCGAGCAAACGCTTGAACCGCCCTACGAAATTCATCTGCTTGAATTTGCTTCGCAGGCCGATTTCGAGCGCTACCTTGCAGATCCTCAGCGCCAAGCCTATTTACCCTTGAAAGACCAAGCCATTCGTTCAACGTTTGTTATTCAGGGGCACGTGCTTTAAATTAAAAATGAAAACCCTTCACTATTTATGAAAAGTTTCGATAAAAACATCAGTAGCAACCCATTGTCCATTCTCATTATGAGCACTACATAACCAATTCCAAGTTTCAGTTTGCACGATTTTGGCATTCATTCGCATCATTACTAAAACGGTTGATCGAATGACACGAACATTTGGCTCAGGTTGGAGAATTGTGTGATTCGAATCGAGAAAAACCACAGTCCAAATATTGAATTTATCGATCACAGCTTGTTTGCAGGCAGCTAATGCCTGTGCTTCTAGATCGACAATTGGAACTGTTGGGCTTGGTTCAGTCGTTGCAGTCGGTTGGGTGGTAGGCTGGACAGTTTGGTTGGCACAGCCAGCCAAGAGGCTTAGAGCCACAATTGCAATGCTCATTAGCTTGTGCATACATTTTCCTCATCTCTCAACAATGCTAATTAATTGCCCGAAGTATACCCGATTAACAAGATTTTACTTATAAATGCACCACCAAGACCAATAATAATGCCGCAAATAACAATAGATACCTAATGTTGTTTGCGGCACTGTTAGTCTAAAGGTTAAGTACGATTAGTTGCAGCCTTCCCACCAGCAAGGGTTGGCCTCTGCCCAATCAGTCAAGGCTGTCCATTTTGGAGAGCTAGGTTGGGTGACATATTCCAAAGCGCCCCAGTTGCCCCACTTGCTGTAGGTTCCGGTGAAGTTGAAGGCAACAAATGTATGTCCGCCATTGCTGCGCCAATCATCAAGATGTTGGCGATAGACTGACTCCATACGTGGATCGCGATTGGCAGCCCCAAATAAGGCGGTAAGCGCATCGTTGTTTTCGGCTCCACCATGGCCAACCAAATGCTGGCCACCTTCATAAGCTACCATTTCAACCCCAAACTCATCGGCAACGCTGGCCGAATCGATCATCCATTGGCTTGCCTGTGCCAATGCTCCGCCTGCTGGCCCATTTGCTAAAACACCACCTGTCTGAATTTCGGTGAAAAGCTGATCGAGTGTCCAGGTTGATACTTTCGTTGCGTTCTTGGGATCGCCTAGATAGCCACCAAAATAGGGCGCTACCGCCAAGGCTTCAATTCCATGATCAACACATGGATCACCATCAGTCCAAAGCGGACAGCCTAAGATTTGTTGACTAACCCAGAGATTGCCTGCTTGCGAACCAGCAACACAATGCACTCGATTCGCTTGATCGCCCCAAGCAGCCTTCCAGATATCGCACATCTGCGCTGTTCGCATCCCATGCCAGTTCATACCACTTTGGAATGGATCAAGATCAATGTCATCATCTGGATCATCAAAGAGCGCCAACCCTTGATTTACCGCATACTGGGCTTGAGGAAACATACCGTTCCAGACTTCATTGGAAAACTCAATATAGACCTCAATATCGCCATTGAGCAACTGCTTGGCTTTGGCGGCAAAACGCCGCATATAGTCATCGTTGGCGGTATGCGGCAGATTAAACCAAGCATCATTGCCCAGCCGATTGGTCAGCGCCGCCATAATTTCTAAGGGAACGCCCTTCTTGGTCGTATAGCGAGCGTCGTTGACGACTGGCCGATCAGCCCACGCTACCTGCGTAGTCTCGTTTGTGCGCATCCAATCCATAAAGCGAATAACCTTGGTTGAACTCAGTCGCTCTAGAAAGCGTGGATCGAAGACTTGGGTTTTATAGCTCGTTTCGTAGGCAATTGGCACAACATGCATATCACGCAAATAGTTGCCAGTATTGAATGGATCAGTCGCGGTAATTTTGATTTGGACATAGCCATCGTGGCCAACAGTAATGACATCGCGGCCTGGCGCGGAGCTAACATTGGTTACGCCCAAGGGATATTCGATCGTGCCTTCGCCTTTGTACAACACCACATACTGACCACTAAAATCCAGTCGTGGATCACCCAGCATAATCAAAGTTGAGATGCTGGTAAAAATGGGGGCATCGCTGGGTTTGGGCAGTGAACGTACCCAGCCTCGGCTGTCAAGATCAATCAGCTGATATTCGCCAGTATCCCAACTCTTTTTCTGGGTACAGCCAGCGTCTTGGCCAACCCGACATTGAGGAATCCATTCACGCGACGTTTTGAAAAAATCCAACAGCGCCAGATCATCGCTCCAATCCTGCATCGCCTCAAGATTAACTCCTAACGGCGATTGATCGGCGGCTTGGGCAGCGCTGGGCGGCGGATAAATCACCCCAGTCAGAATAATTAACAATGCCAGATACGCAGCCAACGAATAATAACGCATCGATTCCTCCAATGGCTAGCCAGCAGTCATTGCTGGTAGCAAATAATGTGGGGAGTTTTGGCAACCTCATCCTTCAACAAAGAATTAGATAATTGGATTGCATTGCCGCTACCCCTTAAGATGACATTAATAATGACGTTTAAGTTTGGCAATTCTGGACAGGTGACGTTAAAGATTTTTAAAGATTGTTTTAGTAAAAATTGATTGGTGATTAATCCTTGACAACTAACGATAGTTACGTTATCATCAACTAACGATAGTTACGTTATATAGAAAGAACAAAAACTATGGCACTCTTTAATCATCAACTGGCAGAACAAATCACGGCTTTAGTGTTGCAACGCTATCGCAGTTTGGGTCAAGCTTTGGGGGCAACCAACCTAGCCGAGGAAGCCGCCGCCGAAACTGCCTTTCAACATAACCTTAATCTGTTGATCGAGGTGGCCAACGGGCGGCATATGCGCAGCGAAATTATGCTGCGCCGGATTGAATTGGCGCTTGAGCAATTACTTGATCTGTTGCTGGGCAATGCCTTGCAAAGTAAAGCGGTGTTTCCTGAGGATTTTTGGCAGAGCGATATTGGCATTTTGGTGTCGCGCACACGCTGGTGGATTTCCGCCGAAGATTTGATCACGATTAGCAATGCTGCTGCGCTCGCCTTTGGCCAAAATAATCAGGCCAATCGCATGCGAATCGCCCGCGCAATCGACAACGGCTTGTTGGATTGGGTTCCCGATCCGTCGGTGGCCAATCCACAGCAAAATCGACGGGTTTTACGTTCGCAAGTCGAACGTTTGCGCGATTTGAGTCGTTTGCCTGAACTTGGCGATTAAAGGAGCAACGATGAATCAGCCAATTCCCCAAACTGCTAGTGAATTAGGCTTGATGCAGGGTTTTCCACCTAGCTCAAGTGTTGACCACGCCCAACAATTACTCAAACCCTATAATCGCTGGAGTTTCCAACATATTCAGTTGCTCAATCCAGTTGCCGATGTCTGGCGTGGCACTGAGCCAAGCAGCCCATTTGAGTATGATCTACACGATTTAGATTCAATAGCCTATAAAAATTATCTTGGGCAGGAATTGAGCTTTAATCATATGGTTGAGCAAAGCTACAGCGACGGCCTGATGGTTCTGCATCGCGGCAAGGTCATTTACGAACGCTATTTGAATGGTATGCAGCCGCACAGCTTGCATGCTTGGGCTTCAGGCAGCAAATCGGTCACTGGCACGTTGGCAGCGCTGCTGGTTGCTGAGCAAGTGCTTGATCCTCAGGTAACGGTTGCCGATTATTTGCCCGAACTGGCCAACAGTGGGTTTGGCGATGCAACCCTCGCTCATGTGCTGGGCATGAGCACGGCGGTAGGTTTTGCCGAGCAAACTGCTAATTTGGTTACCGAAAATTTCAAGTATGGAGTGGCCTTGGGCTGGAATCCGCGCCCAGCCGATTATCAAGGCCCAAACAATGTCTATGAATTTTTGCCAAGTATGCTGAAAATTGGCGAACATGGCCAACGCTTTACCTACCAAACTCCCAATACTGATGTGCTGGCATGGATTATCAAGCGCGTACTGAATTGCAGTTTGGCAGAGGCTGTATCACACTTTATCTGGCAAAAACTTGGGGCTGAGCGTGATGGGTTGTGGGTGGTTGATTCAGCTTGTGCTGAAACCGCTGGATCGGGTTTTTGCTCAACGCTGCGGGATATGGCGCGATTTGGTCAAATGTTGCTCAAGCGTGGCGCATTCAATGGTCAGCAAATTCTGCCCGAAACAGCAGTCTTGGCGATTGAGGCGGGGGGCGATCAAGCAGCTTTTGGGCGGAGTGCTATCGCCCATCCCAGCAACGCCAACTATTCCTACAACTATCAATGGTGGCATACCCACAATCAGTATGGCGCTTATATTGCCAATGGCTATGGTGGGCAGATGCTCTACATCGCCCCCAAGGCTGATTTGGTATTTGCTAAAATGAGTTCGTATCCCACACCTACGCCCGATGGCTCGGAATTTTATGCGGCGATGGGTGCAATTCCGAGCTTGATTACCGCCTTACAAGCATAATATCGAATTTTAACCGCAGAGACGCAGAGAACATAAGGCTATAGACTGGTGGCTATTGGATTAGATCTTAGGTATACCAATACATTTTCGATAGCCCAGAGCCTATAGCCTTTCTTCGTGAATCTTCGTGCGCTTTGTGGTTAAAACTGACCGCTTAAATGAGCTTGAGGCTTGGCGTGGCATCGAGCGACCAATCTTGCTGCACGCCCGCTTGATAGCGATAATAGGCGGCAGCGCCAATCATGGCGGCATTATCGGTACACAGCCAAATTGGCGGGTAGGCTACTGGAATAGGCTTGGCGGTTGCGCTCAAGCGTTCGCGTAAGGCAGTATTTGCAGCCACACCACCCGCCAAAATAATCGTTTTGGCTTTGTATTCGCGGGCCGCAGCCACGGTTTTTTGCACCAACACATCGACTGCCGAATCTTGAAAGGCCGCTGCAAGCTGAGCGGTGAAGGCTGGGTCAACTTCAGCAAGTTTAACTTTCTCCATGCGTTCACCCAAGCGATCATTGACCACATTCAGCACAGCGGTTTTGAGGCCGCTAAAACTCCAATCGTAGGTTCCGCGCAACCATGCTCGGGGCAATTTGAGTGCACCTGGATTAACCCCACGCGCCACTTTTTCCATTTGCGGGCCGCCTGGATAGCCCAAGCCCATAATTCGCGCCACCTTATCGAACGCCTCGCCCACAGCATCATCACGGGTTTGCCCAAGCAAACGATAATCACCATGATCGTTGAGCAACACCAAGGCCGTGTGTCCACCAGAGACAATCAAGGCTACACACGGAAATTCTGGGGCTTGGTAGGCCAGATCTTTAGCGGTATGCAGCCACGAAGCATAAATATGGCCTTCGAGGTGATTAACCCCGATAAACGGCAAATTGCGCGACCAAGCAATCGCTTTGGCGGTGTTAATTCCAGTTAATAAAGCGCCAGCTAAGCCTGGGCCATAGGTTGTGGCAACCGCATTAATCGCGCTCCAACCGCCGGGCACTTGGGCCAACACCGTATTAATCACGGGCGTAATCGTCAGAATATGTTGGCGCGAAGCCACTTCGGGCACAACGCCACCATAGCGTTGATGAATATCGATTTGCGAAGCAACGCTATTGGCCACAATCTCGCGACCATCGCGAATAACGGCGGCGGCGGTTTCATCGCACGATGTTTCAATCGCTAAAATCGTAAAACCTGCGGGCATTTGCTGTGACATGAATTCCTACGTTCTATTTCACCTAGCTGTCAGTTGCGCTACATTGACGCTGTGCCGTGGCTATGGCATGATATGAGTGGTAAAAACGACAACACCCCGTTTTTGGGGTGCTGTCGTGCGTTTAGTGCTGTGAAGTGGTTTCCTCAGCGTGACTATCAGCAACAACATGCACATCATTTGGATTATGATGTTCAGCGTCGTGATGCTCATGACCATGGTCTGCATCATGATGATCGTGATGGCCATGCCCACCAATACTATATTCACGGACTTCACTGGCGGCTTTAACTCGCCGATCATATTCGCCATCGATGGCATCTCGAAATGCCACAAAAAACTCTTTAATGCCCATTACGGTTCTCCGTTGAATGATCTGCTGTCGCATTATACCAAAAGTGGCCGCAGGGTGTAAGAAAGATCATAATTCATGTCAACTGTTGGTTGTTTAATTCTTCACGGCTTTACGTCATGCGCCGATTCAGTCAATCGCGTGCCGAGCCGTTTAGCTCCCCATCATATTCCGTATCGCATGCCCTATTTGCGTGGTCATGGCACCTTGCCCGAAGATTTGCAGGGCGTAACCTGGCACGATTGGTATGCTGATGCCAATGCAGCCTTGCGCGATTTACGCCACGAGGTCGATAAAGTTATTTTGATTGGGCTTTCCATGGGTGGCCTCGTGGCCAATCACCTAGCAGCGGCCCATCGCGATGACGTTATTGGGGTAGTTAGCGTGGCCGCTGCCATGCGCTTCCATTATAAACATGCCGATCGGGCACGCTATGTTGCGCCAATGCTAGGGATGTGGGGCGACGAAAATCGTGATATGGGCGCAGGTTGGTACGATAAAGAGACCGGTCGCCAACATGGCAATTATCGACGCTTTCCGGCTCCGGCCTTTGTTTCGCTTTGGCGCTATGCCAAAGTCGTGGAACAACAATTGCCACGAATTACTGCACCAATCTTAATCATTCATTCACATCAAGATCGTACAATTCCAACATCTGCCGCCGAAGCGATCTATCGCCAAGTTGGCTCCAGCGATAAACAATTACTATGGTTCGATAAAAGTGGCCACGAAATGCTCCGCGATGGCGAATCGCCAGCAGTCTTAGATGCTGTCGAGCAATTCGTGCTGCATCATCGTGCTCAATATCAATCATCAACAAACAAGGAGTAGATAGCTGCATGCCTGCAAAAACCGATACACCTGAGGAATCGACCAACGGGTCAGCCAATGATCTATCGCTCGATGCTGAGCATGTTCGTAGTCAAGCTACCACGCCCTTGCCAACTCGTTCACGTGCCGCAGCTAAAGCCGATGCTGCCAACGATGCGGCGTTGATGAATGATCTGTTGTTGAATAATAATTCGACTGCTGCTGCTCGTCCTCGTCCTCGTACCGTACCACGCGCTGAACACGAAGGATCATATGTTCGCGTGCCCAAGGCAGTCCAATCGGCGGTTGGCAGCCGACCAACCTCGCGACCATTGCCACCCAAAACTGCTCCCGTCAAAAGTACCTCACGTGGAGCTGGTTGTGGCATGATTATGCTTGGAGTATTATTGACGGTGGTTTTGGTCGGTGGTGGTGGGGCACTTTGGGCCTATTTAAAGGTTAAAAATGCCACGAGCGATGCTTTAGTAACCATCCCAACCCAAGCGCCAAATCTGGTCGAAAATCCTAATAATCCGAATCCTCAGCCCAATCAACCTTTGGCAACCCCCGATATCGTCAAAGATCCTTTTAATTTGTTGTTGATTGGGGTCGATTTACGCGAGAATGATACCAAAGCTCGCACTGATACGATCATTGTGCTGCATATTGATCCAACCCAAAAATGGGCAAGCATGGTCTCGATTCCGCGCGATAGTTGCGCCGAAATTCCAGGCTACGATGCCCCAGGCACATGTTCGCAGCGAATTAATGCGGCCTACGAACTGGGTTATAAAGAAGGTATCGCCCAAAATATGACGATTCCTTCAACTCAGGCAATGGCATTAACTCGCGATACCGTCGCCAATATGCTGAATATTAATATCGATTATGTCGCCCAAGTTGATTTTAAGGGCTTTCGCAAAATTGTTGATGCCGTTGGGGGCATTACAATCGATGTACAACGCCCGCTGTGGGATGCCACCTACCCAACCGATGATGACGATTATGGGGTGATTCGGCTATTTATTCCGGCTGGTTTGCAACATATGGATGGCACAACCGCGCTGCGTTATGCCCGTTCACGCCATCAAGATGCCGACTATGGCCGCTCACGCCGCCAGCAAGATGTGATTCGGGCGCTGGTTCAAACCCTCAAAGACAAAGGCTTGCTCGACCAAATTGATGCCTTGGATAGCCTTGCTGCACAACTCAAAGGCTCGTTCTATACCGACCTGCCAATCGATGACCTTGGCAATTTACGCGCCTTGGCTGGGCTTGGTAGTGATATTGCCAATGGCCGGATCAAGAGTGTCAAATGGGATACTAGCTCAGTAATCGGCTATATGGATGAGGCGCAGTATGTGCCAATTTGGGACCCAGCCAGCATTGCGGCCACGGTTGATCAATTATTGACCAGCCCAATTCCTGATACCAATAGCCCAGTTGATGGTAGCTCAAACACACCTTCGGACGACAATCTAAGCATCGAAGTGATCAATGGAGCGCAAATTAGTGGTTTGGCAGGCGATGTAGCAACCCACCTCGAAAACCGTGACTATCAATTGCTCAATCCTTCAACTGCCTCAACAGTGTATGACACCACCAAGATCATCGATTTTGGCAACCATAAAGAACTGCGTGAGCAACTTGCTGCTGAATTGGGCATTAGCAGTCGCAACATTATTGTGGTAAGCAAAACCAGCCCAGCCCCTGAACAACCCAAGGGCGACGCAGCGTTGGTACTGTTGCTTGGTCGCGATTACGACGAGGCTTGGCGCAAACCCTAATATAGGCTTTAGGCTATTGGCGTTATAAATCTCCGATAGCCTAGCCTAAAGCCTTCGTGTGCTTCGTGTCCTTCGTGGATAACATTATTCCTCGGCCAAAATATGGTAAAGCTGGGCGATGGCTTCTTTGCGGCGACGATAATATTCGCTTTTCGAGAGGTGTAATTGCTGGGCTTGAGTTTGAGGGTCGTGGAGTTGCACAAATTCGCCCTCTAGAATTGCCAAGGTTTCGAGCACATTCAATTGCATGGCCTCACGAATCACCTTAGCAATTTTGGCTTGGGTTTGCAGGCCACGTTGATAATCGCTAGCAATCTGCGGAAACAAATATTTGGCCAAATGACTCGTACCCAAACCAACCAAGCCTTGCCGATGCAATTGCAACAGCGCTTTGGTCAGATCTTCTTCGTTCAACGGCGGGCTAGGCGTGGGGGCTAGCAAGCGCAAGCGCAGAATATTCAGCAAGGCTTGACTGCCAATCGGCGCTAGTTGAGCGCTTTTCGCTAGCGCTTGCTCAATGCGCTGGGCCAAATCGGGAGTAGCGGGCTTTTCAAGCACGGCATCACAGCCAAAGGCAATGGCTGTTTGGTGTACTTCGCTGGCACTTAAGGCAGTCAATGCCACAATTGCCAACGGTGGCAGACTGCCGTTAGCAATCTGAATTTGCAATTGTAAAGCCAAATTTGCACCCGCCAACGATGAGGCAACCACTTGCTGAAGCGCAGGATCGTTGGGCATATTTAAATCCACAAGTAATAATATTTGGCTTGGCTGATAGGTCTCCAAGGCCTGCTGTAATTGCTCGGTAGCCTGTTTGCTGGAACGCGCCATACTGGTTTGATAGCCAGCTGCCTGTAAATAACGCGCCGCCAACTGCCGATCGACCGCCAGATCATCAACAATAATGCAATAATTCATTGCGTAGCCTGTGGAAAATGGAGTTGAATGGTACAACCTGTCGCAACGTCGGGCACATGCAGCCAAGCTTGGGCCTGCGTAAGCATCTGTTGCACTTGCTTCAAACCCAAGCCTTGGGTGATTGCACTAAAATCAGCCTGATTGAGCGCCGTGCGTAAGGCTTGATGCATGCCAGCCCCATCATCACGAACTTCGATGATCACGTTTTGCTCCGATCGATAGCTACGGATATGTACTTCGTGATGGCAACGGCTCAAACTATTATCGAGCAAGTTGAATAAGGCTCGCTCAAATTGCTCACGATCGGCCACAATCACGCTGCCCGCATCAATTTCAAGCTGCACTTTGGCGATTGGCTCGCTGTAGTAGGCCGCCAAACCGTTGATTGCTGGCTGCAATTGCCTCAAACAGTGCTGTACATCGATGATTTCGAGGCTCGCCCGCTGGCGACCAAGCTGCTGACGGGCTTGATCCAGCAAATTATTAAGTTGACGTTCGACCCGTTGGGTTGCGGCTAGCGCTGGCTGAATCGTACTATTTGTGCTTGGTTGTTCAAACGCCAAGCCTTGTAACAAGCCTTGGACGCTTTTCAAGGGCTGGCGCAAATCGTGTTTCAGCAAACTCAGTTGTTGCACATGGGTTTGTAAATCGTGGAGTTGCTGTTGCATGCTGCTCTGTTGTTGCACCAAATCAGCGGTTTGGCTCTGTTGTTGGCTGGCATGCCATAAGGTTTGGCGCGAAACAAAGCCAATCGTGCTGCACATCAGCACAATGCTCAGCACGACAATCATCACCAAGGCCCATTCATTGAGCACAATAAATTGGCTGGCAAAGCAATAATTCAGCCCAATCAGCCCGCCACTGTACGCCAACACCTGCCAAAATGGCATCACCACCGCAAAACTGGCCAACGCAAACAGCTCTACAATAATCACATTTGGCAAGTGCATCACATAGGCTAAAACCGTATTATGTGTCATTGCAAACACCATCGTAGCATGCCACGCCCAATTAATCTGTTTACGCCGGATCAACCACCAAACCAGTAAAGGATTGAGCAGGCTACGGGTAAGGTGTAAAACTAAAACACTACTTGGCTGCTGATGATTGGCCACCGCTACGATTAATACAAATGTAAATGGCAAAGCCAAACCACCAGCCAACAGCATAATCCACTCTATCAAGCGACGTTTGTTGTGCTCAAGCAGGTGTTGGTAATGACCTACAATAGCTGGATCGGCATGATTTTTGGTTCGATTAATGATCGTTTTGAGCATTGTTGAACCGTCTTTTGAGGCTAGCCAGCATCGTCTGATAATCGTGATCAAACAGCCAGCCAAAGCAACAAAACAGCATCAGGCTATTCAAGTCAGCACTCACTACAATCGCCAGCAACTCGAATGGCAACAAATAGGCAATGATGCTATGCAAAAAATCAATACAGCCAACGATTAATAACGCAATCAAGCTAAAACTAAGAATTTCGAATGCTCCACGCGGGCGAAAATGCTGAATTAAACACCAACGACTAAGCGCAGTAATTGCCAGATGCACTGGCCATAGATGACTGAAGATCATCAATTCACCAACGCTCAACGATCAATTGCAGTACTAAACAACTAAACAGCCCCAACCCGCAACCCAAGCCAATCCCAATAATTGGCCAGAACAGCCGTTTAGCCTCACGATCAAACTTCAACACGCTACACTCATGAAACTAGCTCCAACTGATTCGCTCAGCGCTAGTTTAGCTGAATCGGTTGTGTTTGAATCGGGCTTTTTCCCAGCTTTTTCCCAAGCTAGATGGCTAAAATGCTGGCGGGGCTAGGCACTAAATCGCGGGTAACTACGCGCTCATTGGCTCGATTGGGAGCCAAAATATCAATTGGTTCTTGAGGTTCGAGCTGATTGTTGGAGCCAGTCGTAAACCATGGCGTAATTCGCAAGCGCCAGCCATTCAAGGTTTCATCAAGATTAAGCGTAAGCAAGCTTTGCAATAATGGTGAGCGATCGTGATTAAGCGCATTGGTGTAGCCGCGATTTAAAATATTTGGCTCTTGGCCGACGAGCCAGCGGCGCAAGCCCCACATTTGGTCATCAAGCTCGATTTTGCCGTTGAATTTTGACCGAAGCTGTTGCGCTGTTGGAAAGACTTCGCGCAACATCACCTGATCGACGATATCCTGTTCATCGTCACGGTAGACAAAGCGCGATTCCAAGGGGGTCATGCCGCTAGGCGTGTGCCAATGTAAATCAACTGGCTTGCTCAGATACGCGCCACCACCGCCATTGACCAGATGATGCGCAATATGTTGGGTTCCGCGCAAAGTGATATAGCGAGCTTCGTAATGTTGGAAGGCATGGGTATCGCCGCCAATCACCACATGGGTTTCATAGCGCCGCAATAATTCATACAATTGGCGCATGCCAGGGTGATCGGCAAAGGCTCCATTAACATATAACGGCTCGCTGAGCACTACCGCAATAATTTTTTGTTGATTGAAGGCCGCTAGTAAACAGGTTTCCAGCCATTGCAACTGAATTGGATCGACGCTGCCGATGCAGCCGGTATCGACCGCCAACAACACAAATGGCACAGGATCAAAGCTCAATTCAAAAAATGGCAAGCGTTGGTGAGTGCGCGGCTCATTCAGGTCGCCGCCAAGCCGCGTCAGGCCATAGCGTTGGCGCAAACTTTGCACTTCGTTCCAACGTAATTGACCCCATGGGTAGCCATAGCGTGCCCAAGGCCCAGTTTTGAGTGCTTTGGCCCATTGTTGCAATTGCGGATCGCGGCTTTCGACATGGGCGGCGGCATAGCCAAAATTCAGCATCAAGCCCTTTAAATCGTTGTACCAATCGTGATTGCCCGCCAAACCATACATTAATGGCGGGGTTGGGCTATCGCTCGCATAAGGTCGATACAGCGTGCGTTCATAATCCATCAACTCGCCAGCTGGGTAAACAATATCCGAGCTAAGGATGGTAAAAGTGGGGTAAGCCGGATTGGCTGGGCCTTGTTGCGCCAATGCGCTTTGTTCGGGCACAATTGGCGGGGCAATCTGCGATTCGTCGCCCTCACCAGGATCGCCAATCACCGCGAAGGTAAAACCGCGTTGCGGGTGAGCGACTGGCTCAATTTTGGCGGCTTTGGCGACATCACGCGGCGCTTTGCTACCCACAATATGCTCGATATAGGCCATACGCACCGTATCAGCCAAATCGCTTTCGGCCAACGGTGGAATCCCCCAACGTGGCATCAAACTATATTTCAAATGGGGCAACAATGTGCGCCAGTTTGGCGGGTCGATCCACGAGAAGCTGCCACTTTTGAGCAAACGCCGCGCAAGGTAGAATCCCAAATAGTAAATGGTGAGTAGCACACACAGGGTTGCTAGCAATTCAACCCAATTTTTAATCGCATCGATAAAACGAGTGTCGCTATCGAGAATTCGCGCTGGAACCAGCAATAGTTCTAATATGATGGCAATTCCGCTGACCGTCAGCAAGACCATACATAAAAATTGGATGACGACTAGCACGCCGCCAGTATAGCTTGAGGGTGAACGATCGCCTGCGCGTAAGCGTCGCCGTAGCTCGCGATAGAGCGTCAGCAAGCCCATAATTGCTAATGAGCTGGCAATCACCGTGCGTAGTTGAGGAAACGGCAGCAGTGCGAGGGTGAGCATGGTTGTGCTGACCGCAAAAATCTTAATCAGCAGCAGGGCTGCCCCAGCCAATTCCATCATCGTCATGGTGCGATGTGCCCAGTGTGAGGTTTCGATCCAAATTAAACTGAGCACTAAGATTGTGGTGATGATTAAGTAGGTACGAGCCGAGCTTGGCATGCCCAACGCAACCAAATATTCAGCGATTGTTCCAAGCAGCATAACGCACCTCAACACACAACAATCCTTGGGGCATTTCGATTGATTCAAGTATCCCTGCTATGGCTGATGATTCCAAGCAGGGATGATTGCAATTAGCTAACAAATTAGTGGCGTTTTTGTTTGGCAAGCCGTTCGTTGCCCCGTTTAAAATTACCAGTGATTTTGGCCATCACCAGTTGGGCAGCTTCACCATCAAGCTCGGCGATGTTGGCGAGAAAGTGTTGGGCTTTGGCTCCACTCAAAATCATCACTTGCTTGCCATACCAACTAATAAAGACTTTGCCAGCTTTACTGACGGAGTAATCGAAGGCTTCATCCTCGACGGCATTGGTTTTACGCGGGGCGGGTTCGGTCTCAAGCTCTTCCAGTTCGGGATCAATCTGTTCGCTCAACGTTGGCGACTCCTTGGCAAAAAATTAGCGTCTGCGCACTTCAGGAGGAATTGCCGCCAGCCAGCCAAGTTCAACCACCGCCCATAATCCCAAAAGAATGGCTTCGGCTGCATCGTGACGCAACGAGGTAGGGCGTGGTGCATCCGACCATTCGATCACGCGGCGGGCTAATTCATCGGCCACAGCTTTGGCTTGCTCTCCGGTGCGTTGCTCACGAGCATATAACAAACTCGCTCGCCAAACCTCAGCACTTGTACGGATCAACTGTAGGTCGCGGCGGGTAGCTTCGCGCTCCCAAACATCGGCAATCGGGCCGCCGCCCTCAAGCACCAACACGCTCAGATCGCTAATTTCGGCTAATTGGCCGCTACTGCCACGGCGTAAGCGCGGCAATGAACCATAGTTATGCGAACGATACCAAAGTAGTTGGCCTGCGCGGTTGTAGCACGCAAAACCAGTGCGAATGCCCAAATCAACCGCTAGTAACATTAGCGTTCTCCAAAACTATCGCCCCGTTGCGGGTTGCTTAGCTCTTGATTGTAGGCTTCTAGCCCACCAATTGCTCGTTGAAAATGGCCATCGGCCTCTTGCAAACGTAGGGCAGCACGGTTGGCAATCGCCACATTATAGTTAGTATAGTATTCCAAAATATCATCAAAGGCAGCTTGTTCTAATTGCAGGCCTTGTTTATATTCGTTATGAATTTCGGCCAAAATATCAGGAGCTTTGACCCGCTCCAAATCGGTGTAGGCTTGACGCACCACATCGCGATAGATTTTGGCGGCCTCAATTTGCTCAGTTGCCACGGTCGAGGTATCACTGGTTGCGCGATAGGTTGTGACTGCTTGGTCGAGGCGTTGGCGAATTTCACCAACTTGGCTCAGATAGCGCAATAATTCAACCTGATTCATTTCCGAGGCCGCGACCACCGCCTGCGGATCAGATTGATCATTAATGGCGACATCAAGGCCTGCGGGAATTTGGGGTAAGGGCTGGGCTTTGGCAACCGAAAGCATCACTGCGGTGAAGCTAATTGCCAAAATCACGGCAACGAGCGAAGCAACGCGCACAACTTTACCGCTGCGCTCAGAATCGCGCCATTCTTGCCACCAAGCTTTTTCGGCAGTTGGGGCGATTTCGGCAGCACGCTCCTCGGCGGTTGGGATGCTGATTTGTTGCAAGCCACTAGGCGGTTTGGGCGTGGTAACACTAGCAGGCTTAGTTTGCTGCTGCTGAATCCAAGCTAAACCTTTGCGGGCTTGTTGGTTATGCGGGTTGATTTTGAGCGCCGATTGCAAACAAAATTCGACATCACGCGGCTCGTCGAGCACCCCACTAAGCCAAAGCCAAGCTTGTTCGTGGCGCGGATCAAGCTGAACCGCCTTGGTCAATAAGCCTGCTGCAATCCGCCGTTGACCGCCACGAGCCGCCGCCAAGCCACGCTCATATAAGCGCTGCGCCTCAACACTATAGGTTGTAATGCCTTGTTCCATAATCCTCTGTAGGGATGAAGGATGAAGTATGAGGGATGAAGCTTTATCCTTCAACAATTAGGTTAATCACATGCCAGAAATCACGCGGAATCAATCAGTCTCGATTAAGTTTTCATCCTTCATCCCTTATCCTTCATCCTTCTAAATCAATGGCCAGGAATATAGCGATTGATTGAGCGTTGGACGATCAAGGGATCTTGTTTCAACGAGTCACGAATATAGGTCCAGTTTTGGGGATCTTCGCTGCCCAAGCGCCAAATTGCAATGCCCGCTAAATCGTTTTCGCGAATCATCTCCATTTTGGCGGTTAGCGACCGATAATTGGAGAACCAAACCGTGCGTCCAGCATAGTTAAAGGTTGATTCTTGGATTTGCAGCCCGCCATCTTCTTCGACCAAGCGAATTTGGGGCTGGTAGGTGGCCTTAATTTCTTCAACCTCGGTATAACTTCGGGCAATGCCAAAACCGCCATTACCAGGCCAATCGTAGGCATAAAACGAAATTCCAATTTGAATTTTGCTGGGGTCAACTTGGGTTTTGGCATATTCGGCCACCGCTTTGACCCAAAACATCGGAGCAATTGGGCCTGGCTCCGAGCCACGCCAGCTATAATCGTAGGTCATAATCCGCAGGCGATCAACCACTTTGCCCAAATCGGCATAATTTTGGTAATCGGGACGGCCTGTATGGGCATGCACTGCAACCGTTAGCAATTTATCTTCAGCATGCAACGCAGCACCCAATTCAGTCATAAACGCGGTAAATTCATCTTCATAATCAAGCGAAAGCGATTCATAATCGATGTCAATGCCATCGTAGCCGTAGGTACGAACCTCATCCATAATAATATTAATATGGTTTGTACGGCTTTCGGGCGTAGCCAACACCACCGAAGCTGCTTCCAAATCTTCAATATTATGCACAGTTGGGATAATCAGCACATTATTTTCTTTGGCAATTTGCACCAATTCGGCATCACGTGAGCCAACATCGGCGATTAACGTGCCATCAGGGCGCACGCCATACCAAAACGGGCTGACCTCATCGAGAATATCTTTGTTGGCTTCAAAGGTTGCACGAGCAGCCTCGGCATCAAACGATGTTGGTAGCCAAGCAGCGACATAGCGGCCTGTTTTGGGGTGGACTCCGCGCACATCATTGGCGCTAGCAGGCAACTCTGAGCCACCTTGACCATCGGCTACCGTGTTAGGCAGCGGCTGCAAGGTTGGCGCAACAAAGGTAGGGACGGGCAGAGCGGTTGAAGTTGCTCGGGGCAATAGAGCTTGGGCGGCGGCATCGGCGGCGCGACTGTGCTTGATCCGTAAATCAATAAACTGCCAGAGAAACACGATCCAGACCAAAATCCCAATTGCAAGAACCCCACGGAAGAGATGACGAAACATAACAATTCACTCGATCAGCAAAAAATCCACAAAAAAGACCACTCAAAGTATAACCGATTAAACAAGGCTTTCCAAGAAAGCCTAGATTAAAGGATGAAGTATAAGGGATGAAGGATGAAGCAAAGGTTTTAACGCAGAGGATTCAGAGGTCAGGATTCAGGGGTTAGGATTGAGCAGCGCTGAGCCAATTAGTCCATTAGGGATGGCAAAAGCATCATTCGGGGCAAAAAACAACCTAGCACTCTTCAGGTGCTTTGCGGTTTTAGCCCTTCGTGTCTTTCGTAAATCAATATTCTGATCCCTGATGCCTAACCACTGACCCCTAATCCTATTCTCTGTTCTTGATCGGCGTTTGCGTGAGGGTGATAGCCTCGTTTATAATGAAGGGCAGTTTTGAAGACGAGGCATATCCTTGATAGCTTTTTGGACAACCTATGGCTTCTACTTATGGATCGGCAGCGGCCTACTGATTATCGGCTTGCTGATCTGGATCGGGCGTTTAAGCAAACGGCTGAGCGTCATCGATCAACGCTACACAGCCCTCACTAAAGGTGTTGATGCTGAACATCTTGAAGATATTTGGCTTCAGCGCTCGCTGCAAGTTGCTCATCACGATGATCAAATAACCGCCCTCGAACGTGAAGTTCGGCGTTTGGGCCGCAGCAGCCTGCATCATGTTGGGTTAGTGCGCTTTAATCCCTTTGGCGATGTTGGCGGCGATCAAAGTTATGCTTTGGCGCTGCTTGATGGCGAACAAAGTGGGGTTGTCCTGAGCAGTATCTACAGTCGTTCAGGGGTGCGTACCTACGCCAAGGCTGTGCAACGCGGCCAATCAACCCATACGCTTTCCGAAGAAGAAGTTGCATCAATTGCGCAAGCCCTTGGTCAATTTACCTCGGTGGAATCAGCAGCTCAACCCGCTACAACAGGAGGCAATTCATGAGCTTATTCGGTAACAAAAAAGTGGTACAACCAATCGCCCAATCGCCAACCGGCAAGCCCGAAACCGTGATTGGAGCCAATACCACCTTTGTTGGAACCCTCAAATCCGACGGGAATGTTCGGGTTGATGGCTCTGTTGAGGGCGAGATCGAGGTGCTTGGCAATTTGATTGTTGGTTCAACTGGGCGGGTTATCGCTACGCTCAAGGCTCAAAATATTCACGTCTCGGGCGCAGTCAAAGGCGAAATTATCGCGACTGAGCAACTGGAAATCTCGCCTTCGGGCAAGGTTTGGGGCGATATTACTGCCGCTTCGTTACATATCGAGCCAGGTGGCTTGTTCCGTGGCCAAAGCAGCATGACTTCAAATATCGACGAGCCATTGTTGCTCGATGCTCCACGCTCACGCTTAAACGAAGAGCCAAGCGGGGTTTAATTCCTCAATGCTGATTGTTAGCAATTTGTCATCGATCAAGGCAGTTTTTTGCCCAAGCGGTGTGCTAGGCTAACACGACTATCTAAACCTGAGGATGATGTTATGGCTCGTTGGCGCTGGCCACAATGGCGTAAACCACAAATTCCGCAACCAACGCAATTGCGCAGCGGGGCGACGTTGGCCGTAACTTGGGGCTTGGCCGCCTTTGCCCTGTATTTGATGGTGCTATTTGGCAGTTTGGTGGTTCAAGGCTATACCATGGAGCAACAAGCTCAAGCCTTAGAGGCTGAAAATGCTCGTTTGGCCGCCGAAAGCCAAGCCCTGCGTGACCGCGCTGCCTATGTGCGCTCCGATGCAGCGATCGAATTGGCCGCCCGTGATATGCTCGATATGGCCAAGCCAGGCGATGTGGTGTTGCATGTGAGTGTCGTTACGCCAACCTTGACCGTTTCGCCAACCATTGCCTTAGAAGCTCCCGCCGCCGATCCAGTGGCCTTGCCGCCTGTGGACTCAACGCCCAATTGGCGGCGTTGGCTGGAAGTGCTATTTGATTCTTAATTTTGGATGAAGGATCGAGCGATTGGGTGACCAATCGCTTTTTTTGTATGAATTGTTCTGTCATTATTTTAAATTGGAATGGCCGCGCACTGCTCGCTGATTGCCTCAATGCCTTATTGCCCCAATGCGATGCTTCAATCGAAGTGTTGGTGGTGGATAATGGCTCACATGATGGCTCGGCAGCGTGGCTGCATCAACATTATCCTCAAGTGCGCTTGCTGGCGCTCACCAACAATCGCGGGTTTAGCGGTGGGGTTAATGTTGGCTTGCATGTGGCGCGTGGCGATGTGCTGTTGTTGTTGAATAATGATGCAATCGTTGAGCCAAATTTTATCTCGGCCATTCTCGCGCCGTTTCAGCACCAACCAACGCTTGCTGCTAGCGCTGGTCTGCTGACCTTCGCTCATCGACCCGAAATCATTGCCTCAGCCGGAATCCAGCTCTATCACGATGGCGTGGCGACTGATGCTGGGTTGTTGCAGCCAGTTGCTCAATTAGCCAGCCAACCCAGCCCAATTTGGGGTGGCAGCGGCGGAGCAGTGGCCTATCGACGCGCCGCTTTAGCCGATGTCGGCATATTTGATGAAGGCTATTTTGCCTATTTGGAAGATGTCGATTTGGCCTGGCGGTTGCAGTTGCGTGAATGGCAAACCGTGCTAGCCCCACAGGCCGTCGCTCGGCATATCTACTCGGCAACTGGCGGCGAAGGCTCGCCCTTCAAAGCTTGGCTGATTGCGCGTAATCGCTGGCGGGTAATTTTGCGTTGCTGGCCAACGCCGTTGTTGGCCCGTGATCTCCCATTAATGCTAGCTTACGATGGTTTAGCCTGTGCTCAAGCCATCCTGCGCCGCCGCTGGACGACGGTCAGTGGGCGCTTGCATGCCTTGCGTCAACTACCGCAACTACGTCAACAGCGCCACGCGATCCAAACCCGCCGCACTGCTCCAATCGCTGAGCTTGATCGTTGGATTAAACCAGCCCGTTCGCCGCTGGCAATTTGGCGCGAAACCAAAGCTCTTGGTCAATTGATCGCCCAACGCTAGCCTTTGCTGGCCTCGATCATTCGTTGCATGCGCTGATTAGCAGTGCCAGTGTCGATGGCCTGTTGGGCTTGACGCAAAGCTTCGCCAAATGAATCGGCGCGTTCGCAAGCAACCAAAGCGGCGGCGGCATTCAACAGCACAATATCGCGGCGCGGGCCAGTATCGCTGCCATCAAGAATCGCCTTGGTCATGGCCACATTTTCTGCGACCGAGCCGCCAGCAATTGCTTCACGCGGCGCGAGGCTTAACCCAAAATCACTGGGGCTAATTGTCGAGGCTTGGGGCGTAGCCCCAGCTCGCACATCAAACACTAAGGTTGAGGCGCTGATTGAAATTTCATCAAGCCCATCGCTGCCATGCACCACCAACGCGCGGCGAATGCCCATTTTGCTTAAGGCGTTGGCTAACTTTTCGGCCAAACCAGCATTAGCAACCCCAATCACCTGATATTCGGCGCGGGCTGGGTTGGTCAGTGGCCCCAGCACATTGAAAATCGTGCGAATGCCAATTTCGCGGCGCACCGGCCCAGCGTAGCGCATGGCTGGATGAAACTTAGGCGCAAACATAAAACCAATGCCTGCTTGGCGCAAACAACGGGCCACACCGTCAGCATCAAGCTCGATATTGACCCCTAAACCTTCGAGTACATCAGCTGAGCCACATTTCGATGACATGGCGCGATTGCCGTGCTTGGCGACGGTTGCACCTGCACCTGCTGCCACAAACGCCGCAGTGGTTGAAATATTAAAAGTATTCGAATGATCGCCGCCAGTGCCACAGGTATCGACCACGCCGCCATCGTGAGGCACGGCCAGCGATTTAGCCCGCATCACTTGGGCCATACCAGCAATTTCTGCGTCAGTTTCACCTTTAAAATGTAACGCTGTGAGCAAGGCCGCGATTTGGGCTGGCGTGGCCTCGCCATTCATCATCTGCTCCATCACCGCCGCCGCATCGTCTTGGCTTAAATCCGTTCGATTGGTAACCGTAATAATTGCATCGCGAATCTGCATGGTTGGCTCCTTGCAGCAAAACAACAAAAAAACAACGAGAGCAAATTGCCCTCGTTGTAGTGGTCGGGGTGATAGGATTCGAACCTACGACCTCAACGTCCCAAACGTCGCGCGCTACCAACTGCGCTACACCCCGTTGCTTTTGTTTTATCGTTGCGCGTGGCATTATAGCGGAGAATAGTTTGTTTGTCAAATTGTACGAAACCGAGCATCAAACTGCTGTTTCTGGTAGCAGTTTGATGCTCGAACAAAACTAGCCGAGCTTACTCAGCAAAGCTTGAATTGCGCTAATTTCGTCGTCGTTGACAGTATGACCCATATTTGGGTAGAGCCGCAGATCAACCTTGGCCCCAGCTTGCTCAAAAACGCTAGCACTTTCGCGCACCCGTTCGGCAGCAATATGAAAATCACGGTCGCTACAGCCGAGAAATGCCGTTGTACCTGCGAGGTTGGTGCTATAGCTAGTCAAATGCGTGCCAGCGCCAATCAGGCCGCCGCTGAGCGCAATTACGCCAGCCAAGCCCTGACCATAGCGGGCCACCCATTCCAAGGCTAAACATGCGCCCTGCGAGAAGCCCAACACTACAATCTTATTGCGCGGAATTTTGTGAGCTTCGGCCTCAGCCACGGCGCGACCAACCGCCGCTAAGGCAAAATCGAGTGCTGGCTGATTGACCGCGACTGGCTCGATAAAACGCTGCGGATACCAGGTATGATTATCGGCTTGGGGCGCAAGATAAGCCCAATCTGGCCGCTCAAACGCTTGGCTCAAACTGAGGATGCTGGCAGCATCAGCGCCGCGTCCATGCACCATAATCATCACGCCAGCTGCGGTTTCAAGGCTGGCTCCTGTTTGAATAATCGGATTAGAATGCATGACTTTGCTCCACCACTGCCAATTTACTACATGGAATAACCAACGGCGTAAGATGTTCTTCGATTAGGCTGCGTTGAGTTTCGAGCCATGGTGGCAATTTTAGGCTTTTACCCAATTGCTCAACTGGCTCATCGACTGCAAAACCAGGCCCAAGCGTTGCCAACTCAATGATATGCCCATCGGGATCATTGGTATAAATGCTTTTGAAATAAGTCCGATCTTGGACAGGCGAAACGCGTTTGCCAAAACTCAGCAAGCGTTCGCGCCATGCCAACTGCTCATCGTCGTTAGCAACTGCAAAAGCAATATGATGGGTTTGGCCAGCACCCATGCGTACAGGCCGCGTATGCGCTGGATCACGCTCAAAATAGGTCATGACCGTGCCAGGTTTGCCATTCTCACTGCCCCAGTACCAGTGCGCCGAAGTTGGATCATCGAAGTTATAGGTCATTTTGACTCGTTGCAAGCCCAAAATACCTGCATAAAACTCGTGCGAACGCTCGACGCTCGCGCCGATTGCTGAAATATGGTGCAAGCCTTCGTGCAACGACATATCGGCGGTAATTTCGGGCACTGGTTCTGGCCAATTGATCGTAGCAATATCACATTCGTTACGATTGCTGCTCATCAAATCCATTGGTGGCATCAAGGCTGTTTGTCCAAGGCTTTCCAATGGCTCATCGACCGTCCAGCCTGGGCCTTTGGTCGCAATTTCGATGATCGTGCCATCGGGATCACGGAAGTACAGCGATTTGAAATAGTTACGATCGTATGGGCCGTTGACCCGTACTTTGGCATCGAGCAAACGGCGTTTCCATTTGAGCAAAGCCTGCTCGTTGGCAACGCTCAGCGCCAAGTGATGGGTGCCACCGATGCCAGTTGCCCCGCGCGGCGCACGTGGCCATTCAAAAAAAGTGATAATCGTGCCAGCAGAGCCATGCTGATCGCCAAAATAAAGATGATAGGAACCGGGATCGTCGAAATTCACGGTTTGCTTGACCAAACGCAGCCCCAATACGCCAGTATAAAAATCAACAGTTCGCTGCGCATCTGCACTAACAATTGTAATATGATGTAAGCCCAAAATCGACATAATCAACACTCCTTTGTGTGAACATGCGACGACCCGGTTGCCCTAATTAACTATTTATTGACTTAACCGTTTCGTCCAAGCCACAAGCGCTTCTAAATGGTTACGTACAACCTTGCGGGTTGGTTCATCGTGTAATTGACCATCGCTAAACTTTTTGTCTGCGAAGGTAATCATCACCTCAGGTTTATTTAAGGGATGCATGTTGGTATTGACGGTCACTTGGCGTAAATGGTGCTGGCCGCGAGCGGTGCCATAGGCTCCAACGCTTGCGCCAATAATTCCCAAGGGCTTGCCGCTCAGTGGCATCTCGCCAGCGCTACCAGGCCGCGAAGCCCAATCGAGCGCATTTTTCAGCACGCCAGGAATTGAGTAGTTGTACTCAGGCGTGGCGATTAGTACAGCATCGGCTTGACTAATTGCTTGGCGAAGGATTTGCACACTGCTCGGGAAGCCATGTTGCTCAACATCCTCATTGAATAACGGAATATCATGCAATGTGACGATATTGAACTCCACGTCATCGGGCATTAACCCAGCCGCAGCCCACAACAACGCCGTGTTATACGAATCCTTGCGCAAGCTGCCCGAAATCCCAACAATCTTGAGTGTGTCTGCCATAGACGAACTTCCTCCAACAAATGGTTGTTGATGATCACACACTGATTGTATCGCGATAATACGATCGTGTTGTCCGTCAAGTTGTCCATCTTTTTGTCCTTGGAAGCGTCCTATTTTCGTTAAACAATAAAGAGCAGCAGGTGCTGCTCTTGGTCGGGGTGAATTCTGATCGGTTGTTTAGGGGCGTTTCCATTTGCGGCAGGTAATTTTGGTACCCTCGCCGACCACCGACTCAATTTCGAACTCATCCATGAGCCGTTTTGCACCTGGCATGCCCATCCCCATCCCCTTGGAGGTGGTATAGCCATCCTGCATCACGAGGCTAATATCCTCGATCCCTGGCCCTTGGTCTTCGCAAACGACCTGAAGCCCCTTGCGGAGCCCCTGTTGAATTTCACTGACAGTGACAGTACCTTCACCGGCGTAGAGATAAATATTCCGCGCCAGTTCGGAGATCGCGGTAGCAATCCGTGCTTGGTCGATAGCGCCAAAGCCCATTGCCTTAGCCATATCGCGGGCCGCCATCCGTGCCGCCACAATGTCGAGGTCGCTCTGAATTGTGATGACTTTATTAGGCATTGCCATCCGCATTGTTCTCCGTAATCAGCCGCAACTTAGCGATGCCTTTTTCCAAATTCAGCGCCGTTGTGACACCAGGCAACTCAAGCCCAAGCTCCACCAACGTAATTGCGACGGCTGGTTGCAACCCTGTAATAACAACGGTTGTCCCCATCAGGCGAGCCATCGCCGCAATATCACTAATCAAGCGGCCTACGAAGCTGTCTAATACATCCATCGCCGTTAGATCGATGATGACCCCTTTTGCTTTGGTCTCATAGATCTTCTGGAGAACCGCGTCTTTGAACTGAATTGCTTGCATGTCATACAGGGCAACCTGAACCGAAGCAATTAAAAAGTTCTCGATCTTAAGAATTGGAATATTAACGATGTCCAAGCGGCCTCCCTGAAGTCGAACGCGAAGATGAGCCACAACAAAAGCTTGCGTATGGAGTATGTGCCTATTATACGTATGATATTGCTACTCGGCAAGCGTGAGTTTGCTGCTCATTTCGGAGTAATTTTCGCTATCATACAGCATAAAGCATCTCTATGCACATGTTTTTAGGCCTGTCCTAGGCTATAACAGGACTTAAGGATTACTCACGGCGGGTTTTAGCAAATCTAGCAACGAAAGGTTGATGATGTTTAATGCACTTTTGATGCTCTGGCGTGGTTTGGGTGGGCGTTGCCCCACATGTGGCTATGGGCACATGTTCAAAACATTTTTTGGCCTAATTGAAGGGTGCGCGGGCTGTGGCCTACGCTTTGAAGGAACTGGCGATCAAAGTACGGGGGCAATGGGAATTTCATTAACAATCACCGTAGCACTTGGCTTTGCTGGAGCATTAATTTTAGTTTGGCAATGGCCTGACCATTTAATTCTGGGTACTGCTGGGTTAATTGGCGTGCTGAGTATTTTTCAATTGTTCTGCTACCGGGTGTCGCGTGGCTTCTGGATTGGCATTCTAGCAATTACTGGGGCGATCCACGAGGATGAGCGGCGCGATGAGTTTTTTCTTTAAACCTTGGTTAAATTTAGCCATTGTCGTAGGTTTACTGGTTGTAGGGCACACTTTTTGCCGTACAATGGCAACGCCGTTTTGATCTTGAATGTGGAAAGAAGCGTCCCATGACTGAGTTGTTGATACCCGACACAGTTGCTGAACCACTAAATTTGGCTGACCCACGAAATTTTCTGAATCGTGAATTGAGTTCGTTAGCGTTTCATCGGCGCGTCTTAGAGGAAGCCCTCGATCCTTCATTGCCCTTGTTGGAGCGCGTGAAATTTTTGGCGATTTTCAGCACCAATCTCGATGAGTTTTTTATGATTCGGGTTTCGGGGATTCGCCAGCAAGTTGCAGCGCGGGTCTTTGAACGCTCAGCCGATGGCAAAACGCCGCTTGAGCAATTACGTGCAATTCGGGCAGCAGTTGCGCCCTTGATGGAAATGCAGCGCGAATGCTTTACCCAAGATTTGCAGCCCAAATTGGCTGCCGAAGGGGTTTTCATTCAAGAATATAGCCAGCTTTCGATTCATCAACAGGCGTGGCTCAAAAATTATTTTGATAATGAGATTTTTCCGGTGCTGACCCCCTTGGCATTTGACCCAGGCCATCCCTTCCCACATATTTCTAATTTGAGCCTCAATTTGGCGGTGGTGATTCAAGACCCTGATAGCGATGAACATTTTGCGCGGATCAAAGTGCCCGCTTCGTTGCCACGCTTGGTCAGCGTGCCCAGCGAGCAGCCAAATACCGTTTGTTATACTTGGCTCGAACAAATTATCGCCGAAAATATTAGCACGCTCTTTCCTGGCGTACAGGTTTCTGAGGCTTATACCTTTCGAGTTATTCGCAACGCCGATGTCGAAATTGAAGAAGATGAAGCCGCCGATTTGCTTGAGACGATTCAGGCAGGTGTCCGTCAACGCCGTTTTGGCTCAGTCACCAAGCTTTCAGTTCACTCGACCATGCCGCCACGAATTGTCGATTTGCTGATCGATAACCTTGAGGTTGAACGCGATGATGTCTATCAATTGAATGGTTCGCTCGATTTGAGCAGCCTCATGAGTGTCGTGCGCTTGGATCGTTGGCAGTTGAAGCTGCCACCATTCAAGCCCAGCGTGCCAGCGGTGCTTTCAACGGGCGAAGATATTTTCAATGTAGTGCAACGCCGCGATGTGCTGCTGCATCATCCCTACGATTCGTTTATGCCAGTGGTGGATTTTCTGCAAGCAGCGGCGCGTGACCCAAACGTGTTGGCGATTAAACAAACGCTCTATCGGGTTGGCTCGAATTCGCCAATTGTTAAAGCCTTGCTCAAAGCGCGTGAGAACGATAAACAGGTAGCGGTGCTGGTGGAACTCAAAGCGCGTTTCGATGAGGAAAATAACATTGAATGGGCCAAGGCTTTGGAACGTGAAGGCGTGCATGTGGTTTATGGCTTGATGGGCTTGAAAACTCACTGCAAAGTTGCCTTGGTGGTGCGCAAAGAGCGCGATGGCGTATCGCGTTATCTGCACCTTGGTACAGGCAATTACAACGCTGTAACCGCCAATATTTATACCGACCTTGGTTTGCTGACCTGTAATCCTGATTTTGGGGCTGATGCCTCGGATTTGTTTAATTTTCTCACAGGCTACTCGCGCCAAAGCCAATTTCGCAAATTATGGATTGCCCCGATCAATTTGCGCCGCCGCTTGACCCATATGATCGAGCGCGAGATTCAACATCAACAAGCTGGGCGGAGCGGCAAATTAATTTTCAAAATGAATTCGCTGGTTGACCCAAACATCATTCAATTGCTCTATCGGGCTTCGCAGGCTGGGGTTGAAATTCAATTATTGGTTCGCGGCATGTGTTCGCTACGACCTGGGGTTGAAGGCTTGAGCGAAACCATCCAAGTTAAGAGTATTGTTGGGCGCTTTTTGGAGCATAGTCGCCTGTATTATGCTCGCAATGGCGGCGACGAGCAATTATATGTTGGCAGCGCCGATTTGATGGAGCGCAATTTAGATCGCCGAGTTGAGGTTTTATTCCCAATCGAAGACCCAAGTTTATTGAACTATATTCGTGAAGAGATTTTGGGCGTGGCATGGCGCGATACCGCCAAAGCACGAATTTTGCTGCCCAATGGCTTATATGGCTGTAATTTGCCACCTGCTGGCGAAGAACCCTTCGATAGCCAGATGTATTTTTTGCGTCGCCACACAGCTTAAGCTACCATAAGAGCGAACTCGGCTGGGTTCGCTCTTAGTGTTTAACCTCTACTCAACTCCACAATCGCACTTTGCTTGGGGGAATCACAATGACTGCTTGTGGTGGTGCCCAGTTTTCGTGTAGCCAGCTTTTGCTACAATTGGTAATTTTTGGCTTGGCCAATGGCGCAATTATCGCCCTGAATGCGATCAGTGTGACGCTGGTGTATAGCGTTGTGCGCATGCTCAATTTTGCCCATGGCGATTTATTTTCCTTGCTCACGGTTTTGGCCGCTGAATCAATCGCGATTTTGGGCTTGCAAGTTGGCGCTTCATGGCTCTCGATTGGGCTGGGGTTGCTGGTAGTATTGGTTGTTTGCGCAGTGGTTGGGGCAGGCACAGGCCTGCTCATCGAACAAATTGGCTTTCGGCCTTTTCGCGGGGCTTCGCGTCTAGCCCCGTTGATGGCAACCCTTGGGATTTCATTTATGCTCTACCAAGCCGCTTTGTTTGTGCGTACCCTGACCAACGCCGTTATTCCAGGCGAACATCGCAGTGTGCCTGGCATTCCTGAAGTAGCCCGAATTAATGTGCCCGATCTGTTGCCGCATGGCAATTTGTTTGGCGATGCGGCGCTGATTTTACAAGGCAAAGATTTGATTGTACTGGCGGCAGCGGTGAGTGTGGCGCTGAGCGTGCATTGGCTATTGCAGCGCACCCGCTTTGGTTGGAAACTCCAAGCCAGCGCCGCCGACCCGACCATGGCCCAGTTGTGTGGCATCAACTACAGTGCAACGTTACGTCAAGTTTTTGCGCTTGGCGGTGCTTTGGCAGGCTTGGCGGCCTTGCTCTTTAGCCTGTATTACACTGCGCCCTACACCAATTATGGGGCACAAAGTGGCTTAATTGCCTTTACCGCAGCCTTGTTGGGTGGGGTTGGCAGGCCGCTGGGAGCATTACTGAGTAGCTTGGCTTTGGGCATTTTGGCGGCCTTCAGCGATTATTTTATCGCCGCCCAGTGGACTCCAGCGCTTACGCTTGGTTTGTTGGTTCTAATTGTGGTGCTGCGCCAACAACCAAAACTAGACGATAGCCCGATTAATTCAGCCTTGGCTGGAAGCGTCCAAGCAGTACGGCAAAATTGGCGTTGGCTGATCGTGCCAGCATTCTTGGCCTGTGTGCCGTTGCTAAATAGCTGGTTTGAATTAGGCATTCAAGTTGCTGCGATTCAGATCTTGATTTATGGTTTGCTGGCATTGGGATTAAACCTGATTGTTGGCTGGGGCGGCATGCTTGATTTAGGCTATGCTGCGCCGTTTGTGCTAGGCGCTTATTTGGTCGGCTTAATGAGCACGGGCTTGCATGGCGGTTGGCAAACATGGCTAAGCTCAGGCGAATTGGCAGGAATTTTACTGGTCTGTGGGATTGGCGGCAGCCTATTTGGCTGGCTAATTGGGCTTTTAGCAGCGCGGCTCGATAATGAACTGTTGGCAATTGTTACCTTTGCACTTGGCGTAATTGCTCAGCGCGTGTTGCAAAATTGGCGCAGCCTGACCAATGGCTCAAGCGGCATTTCGGGCGTGCCCAATCTGCAAATTTTTGGCTTAGATTTGGCTACGCCCAGCGCGACCTATTATGCAGTGTTAGCAATTACCTGTGGCGTTGGTATCTTGGGCTATAACTTGGTGCGTTCGCATTATGGGCGAGCTTTGGCGGCCTTGGCCAGCGATGAATTGGCAGCGGCCAGTGTTGGGGTTGCACCTGTGGCGCTCAAACGCTTGGCGTATGCTTGGGGTGGCGGCGTGGCGGCCTTGGCTGGTGGCCTGTTCGCAGTCAGTTTTAGCTATATTTCACCCACGTTGGCCGAATTTCGGGTTTCGGCAATTGCCTTAATTATTGTGGTTTTGGCGGGTTCGCGGCGAATTATTGCCCCGTTGATCGCCACATGTTTGGTGTTGGGCTACGATTTATTGCTGATTCCCAAGCTTGGCAAATTGTTTGATGATTTACGCGAGCAAACTGGCAATTGGCTGTGGAGCGCGATTAATCCGCGTGGCGCGAATTTTCTCAGTTTTGGTTTGATGCTCTATTTGACCGTATGGTATCGCGCACGAGCACGCCGCGCATGAGTTGGCCACGGCTTTGGTTAGGCTTATGGCTGCTTGGGCTAGGCCTGAGTTATAGCAACACGGTTGATCTACTGAGCGTGCTGCAACCATGGTTTTTTGCGCCAGCCCTGCCGTTATTGCTGTGGGCAATTCCGCAACGGCGGCGCTGGCTGAGTGTAATGGCAATCTTTATCGGTTTGATCTGGCTTTGGTTGTACGCTGAGCGTTGGTTACCTCAACCAAGACCAGATACAACGCCAGCCTTGCGCCTACTCAGTTGGAATGTAGCTGGTTGGAATTTAAACAGCGCTGATATTCTACGAGTGATCAATGATGAACAGCCCGATTTAATTGCCCTGCAAGAAGTTGATGTTGGCTTGGGTCAACCATTGCAAACAGCCTTAGCTAGCAAGTATCCATATGTTGAATTTCGCCCAGCGAGCGGCGCGGCGCAACCAGCCGATTTGGCCTTGTGGAGCAAATGGCCGTTTGAGTTAATTCAGCCATGTGCCTATTGGCAATGCTATCGGCGAGCCTATCGCGTGCAGCACCCGCAACAACCCTTAATTTTGGTGAATGTGCATATTGAGCATAGCCCGATTCGTTGGCTCAAGTTCGAGCGTGAGCGTGAAGACGCAGCGATTGGGCAAATGATCGCTGATTTTAGCCGCACAACCGAGCCATTGCTCTTGGCAGGCGATTTTAATACGGTCGAGCAACAGGCGGGCTATCTGGCATTGAACACGGTTTGGGGTGATAGTTGGCGCGAACACGGGGTGGGCATGGGTTTTAGCTGGCCGCAGCGATCGTGGCATCCGCCTGTGGTACGCATTGATTATATCTGGCACAACACAGCAATCCGGCCAATTCAGCTTGAAACAGGAGCTGGCGTATCCGATCATCGTTATTTGATTGGCGCATTTGATTTTTGATCCGCCAAGGATGGCATACGCAAGAATTTTAGCCACGAATTGCACGAATTACACAAATTATATGTTTATTTCTCTAGTCCAGTACTTATGCTCTGTGACTCTGCGTTAAAGCCTGATATCATTTATCCTTCATCCCTCATAATTCATCCTTTGAAAAACGGTTGCAACTCCCCCGCTTTTAAGCCATAATAGGCACTAACGTTCAGGCTCAAAACAAACAACGCGATGTTGCGACAGGCTTTTTCTGGCTGGCGGCATCGGTTTTTAATTAATCGTAGTACAAGGAGTTGCAATGAACGTTGCTGAATTACCACCGCTGTTTGCCCCACTACCCCAACGGATCAACCGACTCTATGAGTTGGCTTATAACCTTTGGTGGAGCTGGCAACCAGAAGCCCAAGCACTTTACCAAACGATTGATGCAACGTTGTGGGAGCGCACGGGCCATAATCCAGTAAAATTTTTGCGTGAAGTTAGCTTGGCTAGCCTCGAACAAAAAGCTCTTGATAGCAATTATGTAGCCCAGTATGATCGGGTAACGATCAAATTTGATCAGTATATGCGTGATGATCAAACTTGGTTTGCCCGCACCCATCCTGAGCTTAAAGATCAAACAATTGCCTATTTCTCGGCTGAATTTGGCATTCATGAATCATTGCCAATTTACTCTGGCGGCTTGGGCATTTTGTCGGGCGACCATTGTAAAGAAGCTAGCGATATTGGTTTGCCATTTGTTGGGGTCGGCTTTTTATACCCTCAAGGCTATTTTCGCCAATTCATCAATAGCGAAGGCACTCAAGAAGCGCTCTACGAACGCTTGAATTTTGCCGAGTTGCCAGCCTTGGTTGTGCGCAACAGTGATGGCAGCGAATTACGCGTGAGCGTGGATCTACCTGGGCGCATGGTGTTTGTCAAAGTTTGGCGCTTCCAAGTTGGCCGCATCACCCTGCTGCTGATGGATACCGACGTTGACGAAAATCGCCCTGAAGATCGCGAATTGTCAGCCCGCTTGTACGGCGGCGATCAATGGTTGCGGGTCGCTCAAGAAATTATCTTGGGGATTGCTGGCGTGCGAGTGTTACGTGCCCTCAACATCAACCCAACCGTTTGGCACATGAATGAAGGTCACTCAGCATTCTTGGGCTTAGAATTGTTGCGCGAACGGGTACAACGCGGCGAAAACCTTGAGCATGCTGTCAGTGAAGTGCGCAAACGCTCAGTCTTTACCACCCATACCCCAGTGCCTGCTGGTAACGATGCCTTCCCACTCGATCTGATCGATCAATTCTTCCACAACTACTGGCCACAATTGGGCATTGATCGCGACACCTTTATGAATATTGCCTTGCAGCAACAAAGCTGGGGGCCAACCTTCAGCATGACCGTGCTAGCATTGCGCTTATCGGAATATCATAATGGCGTGAGCGAATTGCACGGCGCTGTAGCCCGTCAAATGTGGCAATTCCTGTATCCAGGCAAATCAGTTGACGAAGTGCCAATTGGCCATGTGACCAACGGCGTGCACTCGGATACGTGGCTTGCTCCAGCTATGGCCAATATGTACGATTCAGTGCTTGGGGCTGGTTGGCGCGAAGTTATGGATGACCCTAAAACATGGGACCGCATCACGACGATGCCCGATGAAGTGCTTTGGGGCGTACACTCAGGCCAAAAGCACGATTTGGCTCGCTTTATTCGCGAACGCGCTTGGCAACGCCAACGTCGTTTAGGCTATCATCGCGACGATGCAATTAGCGGCGATGTGAACCCCAACGCGTTGTTGATTGGCTTTGCCCGCCGATTTGCCACCTACAAACGCGCAACCTTGATTTTCCGCGATTTGGATCGGATCAAGCGGATTTTGAACAACGCTGAGCGTCCAGTTCAAATTATTTTCGCTGGTAAATCGCACCCAGCCGATGAGCCAGGCAAGAGCTTTATTCGCGCCGTTTACAACATGGCTCGCGACCCTGAGTTGCGTGGCAAGATCTTCTTTATCGAAGAATATGATATTAACGTTGGCCGCCATTTGGTGCAAAGCGTTGACGTATGGTTGAACAACCCACGCCGACCCTTGGAAGCATCGGGAACCAGCGGCGAAAAAGCTGGCATGAACGGTGTGCCAAACCTAAGCGTGCTTGACGGCTGGTGGCGCGAAGCCTACAACGGCAAGAACGGTTGGGCGATTGGGCGCGAAGCTGGCTACGACGATCTTGAACAACAAGATGTTGACGATGCTGAATCGTTGTATAGCTTGTTGGAAAACGAAGTTATTCCATCGTTCTATGATCGCGATGCCAATGGCTTGCCCCACAAGTGGATTGCAACCATGAAAGAATCGATTCGCACGGTTGCCCCGGAATTTAGCTTCCGTCGCATGCTCAAAGATTACGTAGCCCAATACTACGTGCCAGGCATGCAAGCCGAATAAGCCGCCGTTGTAGCGTGAGCCTGTGCTACAGTAGCGCTTTTTTGGCTTTCAAACAATGTTTGTCAGTCAAACAAACGAGCAAGGTTTTGAAAAAGCGCAAAATCTTGCTCGTTTGGCATTTTTAGCCCTAAACTTCGTTCGCCTGCCGATCTTTCAAGCTTGAAAACTCCCCCTTGACAATGATCTACTTTTGGCGTATTGTAATGGAAACGCTTCCATTACTTCAAATACTCAATCAAGGCCAGAATCACCAGTGTTGGCCGTCAAGTGACCGTTATTCCTGTTTGCCTATAGCTCTAAATGCCTTCCCAGTGCGGGATTTTTTTATCATAATAATGGAAACGTTTTCATGCAAAATTGACGTATGATATAGGAGGATTGCTCGCCGCTGCCAACCTGCCTCATCCACCCAATTTCGCTGTTAGCTTGACGTTTGGTTTAATCAATGAGGATACACCACTATGCAACGACCATGGATTCGCTCGTTTACCTTGCTGATCGGCTTAATTTTGGCGGCATGTGGCGAGGCGGCTACGCCAACCACGCCCCCGACCAACCCAACTGCGGCAACTGGCGCTAGCAGTGCGGCTAGTGGCACGGTCACGCTGTGGTTTCACTCCGGCCAAGGCGCTGAACGCGATGCTTTGAACGCAACGCTTCAAGCATTTGCAGCCAACAACTCAGCGATCAAAGTCGAAGCAATCGAATTGCCCGAAGGCGCGTATAACGATCAAGTCAATGCTGCTGCCTTGGCTGGCGAATTGCCCTGCTTGCTCGATTTTGATGGCCCATTTGTCTATAACTATGCATGGTCGGGCTATTTGCAACCCTTGGATAGTTTGATCGCTGCCGATGTCAAAGCCGATTTCCTGCCTTCAATCATTCAACAAGGAACCTACAATGGCAAATTGTATAGCCTTGGGCAGTTCGATTCGGGCTTAGGCTTCTATGGGAATAAAGAGTTGTTGGAAAAAGCTGGGGTGCGCATTCCAACTTTGACCCAACCATGGACTCGCGCTGAGCTTGACGAGGCCTTGAGCAAACTCAAAGCCAATGGCTTGGACTATCCGCTCGAATTGAAAATGAACTATGGCCGTGGCGAATGGTTTAGTTATGGCTTTTCACCTTTCTTGCAATCATTCGGCGGCGATTTGATCGATCGTTCAACGTATCAAAAAGCTAGTGGCACTTTGAATAGCGCGGCTTCGGTCGAAGCAATGAAGTGGTTCCAAGGTCTCTTCACCAATGGCTATGTTAATCCTAAGCCTGCTGGCGACACCGATTTCGCTGAAGGTAAAGCAGCTTTGAGCTGGGTTGGTCACTGGGCCTACCCCGATTATGCCAAAGCCTTGGGCGATAAATTGTTGGTGCTGCCTGCCGCCGATTTGGGCAAGGGCGCAAAAACGGGTATGGGTTCGTGGAATTGGGGGATTACCAGCAAGTGTGCTAATCCTGCTGCTGCCGCTGAAGTGCTTTCGTTCATCGTCTCGCCCGAAGAAGTGCTGCGCATGAGCGATGCCAATGGCGCTGTGCCCGCTCGTACTTCAGCAATTGCCAAATCCAAATTGTTTGGTGATGGCGCTCCGCTGAACCTTTATGTGCAGCAGTTGACCAGCGGTGTTGCCGTGCCCCGCCCAATTACTCCAGCCTACCCAGTCATTACCACAGCTTTTGCCGAAGCCGTCGATAACATTGTGGCCGGAGCCGATGTGCAAGCTGAGTTGGATAAAGCGGCCCAAAAGATTGATGCCGATATTGAAGATAATCAAGGCTATCCCGTGAAGTAACTGTTGATCAACCACCAAGCCGTTGGTTTCAGCGGCTTGGTGCTTCACAAGGAGTGTGTCTGATGGCTATTTCAAAATCGCAAACCGCTAGCGCCAAACCCACCACCAGCCGCCCAATGCTTAGTTGGAAACGCCGCGAACAACGGGTCGCTTGGGCGTTTGTGGCTCCGGCACTGCTGTTGCTGCTGATCTTTTTGATCGCGCCCTTTGGTTTGGCGTTTTATCTTTCGCTGACCGACCAACGCCTCGTGCCCAACCCCAACTTGCCAACGCGCTTTGTTGGCCTCAAACATTATCTGGCAATGTGGCAAGATGCGACCTTTGTCCGCGCTTTGCTGAACAATTTCTTGTTTGTGGCGGTAGTTGTGCCAGTTCAAACCAGTTTTGCCTTATTTCTGGCAGTTTTGGTCAACCAAAAAATCAAAGCAATCAACGTTTTTCGCACAATCTACTTTATTCCAGTTGTCACCATTATGGCGATTGTGGCGGTCGTTTGGACATTTCTCTACAATCCTGATCAGGGCATTATCAACAAATTTATCCAGACGATCAGTTTTGGTCAACTTGGCCCGTATCGCTGGCTGGAAGATCCTAAATTAGCCTTTCCAGCGATTATGTTGATGTCGATCTGGCAGGGCGTTGGCTTTCAGATGGTGATTTATCTGGCGGGCTTGCAAGAAATTCCTGGCGAATTATACGAAGCAGCTCAGTTGGATGGAGCCAGTGCTTGGCAACAGTTTCGCTTTGTCACCCTGCCCCAATTGCGCAACACCTCAATTTTTGTGGTGATCTCAACCACAATTATGGCCTTCAAGCTGTTCGATCAAGTTGAGATTATGACCAAGGGCGGCCCTAACGATGCCACTGTCACTGCCATGTTGCATATTGTCAACAGCGGGTTTCGCACCCAAAAAGTTGGCTATGCCTCGGCACTTTCGGTAGTGTTTTTCGTGATTGTGTTGCTGATCTCGCTGGGCCAACGAATTTTTACCCGCTCAGAAAGGTAGGTTAATCATGCAACGTCCTGCAATTGAACCAACCAAGCGCTGGCAGCAAAGCTCGCGTAGATTCGGAATCTACCTGCTGATGACGGGAATCGCGCTGTTTACCCTGTTTCCCATCCTATTTATGTTGGTCACGGCGATCAAAGCCGATGAATCGCAGATTTTGCGTGAAATGAGCACATTTGCGGCATTTTTGCCAACTGGTGAGCTTTCGCTGCAAAACTTTCGCGATGTTTTTGAGCGCGTGCCATTTGCCCAATATCTAATCAATTCGGTAATTATCGCCTTGTCAATCGTGATCTGTGGGCTATTTGTCAATAGCTTGATTGCCTATGCTTTGGCTCGTATGCAATTTCGCGGCCAAAAATTGCTCTTGGCAATCGTCGTGGCATTGATTATCATTCCATTTCAGGCAGTTGCCGTGCCTTTGCTGCTGATCGTCAATCAGTTGCCATGGTTTGATGGCCGCATGACCTGGCTCGATAGCTATCATGTGCAGATCATTCCATTTATTGCCGATGCTTTTTCGATTTTCCTGTTCTACCAGTTTTTCCTGAATATTCCCAAGGATATTGAGGAAGCGGCCTTGGTCGATGGAGCCAGCCGTTTTCGGATGTATTCGCAGATCATTGTGCCACTTTCACGCCCAGTTTTTGCGACCGTCGCCATTCTGCAATTTCTGACCCACTGGGGCGATTTCTTGTGGCCATTGATGGTGGTACGTGATCCAGCGGTGCGGCCATTGACGGTTGGTATGCAAGCCTTTTTTGGCCAAATGCCACGCCAATGGGGCGATATTATGGCCTTCGCCACGATGGTAACGCTACCAGTGCTGATTATTTTCCTGCTGTTCCAAAAATGGTTTGTCCAATCGGTGGCCTCATCAGGGGTCAAGGGCTAAACTAGCGTTATAGGCAGTATGAGGAGTGTGGTTATGCAACCACTCACAGTTCAAACAATGCATTTGCCCAATCCAACCACGTTCGACAATTTGCTCGATCAACTGATCACGAATCCGCGTGATCGCGATATTTTTCGCTTGCGCATGCAACGCCACTTTGGCGATTGCTTAGAAGCGCTAGGCGCATTGTATGCCCTGCATCCAGCTTGGACACAGTTGTTGGAGCAATTGCCCGAACGTTTGATTACTGCCTATGCCCAACGCCGCGATGCCCTGAAAATTCACGATTTAGCTCGCGAAATCCAGCCCGATTGGTTTGCTGAGGCCAAGATGGTTGGCGGCATTTACTATGTTGATTGCTTGGCAGGCACGTTGCGCGGGGTGATTGAGCATATTGATTATTTGCAGGAACTGGGTTTGACCTATGTGCATCTGATGCCGCTATTACAGCCACGCCATGGCCCCAACGATGGCGGTTATGCGGTGCTCGATTATCGCTCGATTGATCAACGGCTTGGTAATGTGGCCGATTTTATCGAATTAAGCGATTTGCTCCGCGCCAACGGCATCAGCTTATGCATTGATGTGGTGGTGAATCACACTGCCAAAGAGCATGAATGGGCAGTTAAGGCTCGTGCCGGTGACGCTCAATATTTGGATTATTATCTGAGTTTTGCCGATCGCAGTTTGCCTGATGCCTATGAACAACATTTACCCGAAGTGTTTCCTGATTTTGCGCCTGGTAATTTTACCTGGTATGCCGAGCTGGGCGAGCATGGTCGTTGGGTTTGGACGACCTTCAACGAATTTCAATGGGATTTGAATTATACCAACCCCATGGTTTGGCTGGAGATGCTGGATATTTTGCTGTATCTCGCCAATTTAGGCGTTGATGTCTTGCGCTTGGATGCTGTACCGTTTATGTGGAAACGCCTCAGCACGAATTGCCAAAATCAGCCCGAAGTGCTCGATCTATTGCAAGCGTGGCGAGCAGCCATGCGAATCGTCTGTCCAGCGACAATTTTCAAGGCCGAGGCAATTGTGGCCCCCGACGATTTGGTGCAATATTTGGGCTTGGGGCGGCGCACAGGCAAGCTTTGCGAAATTGCCTACCATAATTCGCTGATGGTGTTGTTGTGGAGTGCCTTGGCCTCGCAACGCGCCGATCTGTTGACCCAATCGTTGCTGAACATGCCCGCAACGCCCAGCAATGCCGCTTGGATTACCTATGTGCGCTGCCACGATGATATTGGCTGGGCTGTGACCGACCACAATGCAGCCTTGGTTGGCGAAGATGGGCCATTGCATCGCCAATTTTTGAGTGCTTGGTATAGCGGCGAATTTGCTGGTAGTTTTGCACGGGGCGAGGTGTTTCAATACAACCCGCTCACCAACGATCGCCGAATTAGCGGCATGACTGCCTCGTTGGCTGGGCTAGAGCAAGCCTTGGAGACCGCCGATCCAACAGCGATTGAATTGGCGATTCGCCGGATCGCGTTGCTCTACGCCGTTATTTTTAGTTTTGGTGGCATTCCATTGATCTATATGGGCGATGAATTGGGTATGCTCAATGATCACAGCTACCTGCAGGACCCTACCAAAGCCAACGATAACCGCTGGTTGCATCGCCCAGCCATGGATTGGTGCTTGGCGGCCCAACGCCATGATCCAACTACGATTGCTGGGCGCTTATGGCAAGTGTTACGCCATTTGATTCAGGTGCGCCAACATACTCCAGCCTTGCATAGCGCAGGCCAAACCTTGCCAATCTGGACACAGCAACGCCATGTTTTAGGGGTGGTTCGAGTTCACCCATTGGGGCGAATTTTAATTCTTGGAAACCTTTCCGCAAAGCCGCAGCGGGTTAGTTTAGCGGTTATCCAACAGGCAGGCCTCGTTGGACGCTTATATGATTTGTTGGATGAAAAAGAACTTAATATTGATACTGAAAGCCATGAAATCGTACTTGATAGTTACCAATGCTGCTGGCTTAGTACCCAAGCTTAAACTTTCTCAAATCAAAAGATTAAGCTTCCGGTAACGATTGCAGTCCTCAATTGGATCAAGTATAGTTGCGCTATCCCTGTTCTTTTTTCAGAAGGAGCGCAACGATGCGAAATGTTCAATTACGCATGCTCTTGCTTGTTGGGCTATTGGCGGGCTTGAGCACTGGGGTCTGGCTGCGACGACCAGCGGCCTATGCCGTGCCTAGCGCTACCAGCCAAACCCTACCGCCACCAGCGCGGGTCGCGGTGACAACTCGTAGTTTCAACAACGCTCGCACTGGCACAACCGCCGCCGAGCAACTACTAGCCCCAACCAATGTTATGTCTACCACCTTTGGTAAATTGTTCAGCCGCACAGTTGACGGCCAGATCTACGCTCAACCGTTGTATGTGCCCGATTTGAACATGCCCGGGGTTGGCACTCGCAACGTCGTATTTGTTGCAACTCAAAAAAACAACGTTTACGCCTTCGATGCTGACGATCCAGCGATGAGCCAGCCATTGTGGTCGCTCAACCTTGGGCCATACGCGATTAGCAATTTAAAAGAATTTGGCACGCGCTATAATGGCGGCGTGTACCAAGATATCAAGCCCTACGTTGGGATTACCGGCTCGCCAGTGATCGATCCGGCCACCAACACGCTCTATGTTGTACCATTTATCCGCCTAGGAGCCTATCAATATCAACATCGTATGATTGCGATTAATATTTTGGATGGCACACTTATTCAATCCACCACGATCCAAGGCTCAGTGCCAGGTGATGGCAACGATGCTAATCCCAATGATGGAATTGTCGTATTCGATAGCCGCCAGCATTTGCAACGTTCTTCATTGCTGCTTGACGGCAATCGGGTGTATGTGGCATTTGCTGGCTATGCCGACACCGATCCTTACCATGGTTGGGTCTTTGGCTACAACAAAACGACCCTGCAACAAGAATTGATCTACAACACAACGCCGCAAAAAGAAGTTACTTCGCAGCCCAACGCCGCCAATGATGGCGAAGGTGGTATCTGGATGAGCGGGCAAGGCCTTACCAGCGATGGTCAAGGCAATTTGTATCTTTCGATTGGCAACGGCAGTTGGAACGCCAATTTGCCCAATGGCCGCGATTATGGCTCGTCGGTCAACAAATTGAATGTCACTAATCCACTCTCGCCAACCGTTGAAACATGGTTTACGCCTTACGATTATAAAACCCTCAACACCAACGACACCGACCTAGGCACAACTGGCGCGGTCTTAATTCCCAATACCAATGTGATGATCGCTGGCAGTAAGGGCGGCAAAATCTATGTCTTCAATCGCAATGATATGGGTGGTCTAGGGGTTCAGCAAGGCACAACTGGCTTTGATAAAACTGTGCCCGGCAAGTTCTATCAAAGCTTCAAACCCCATGGTGGCTCGGGCTTTCGTGGAATTTTTGGCACACCAGTGGTTTGGGCAGCTGGTGGGGCAACCGGCACTCGCATGTTTGTTTGGCCAGTCAATTCGCCGTTGAAAGCTTTTCAATTTAGCACGACGCAGCCATTGACCCCAAGTTTTAATACCACGCCTGTAGCCACCAGCACCTTGCAAACCGTGACGATGCCTGGTGGTGTGATGTCGTTATCGTGGAATGGCAGCAACGCCAATACCGGAATCGTTTGGGCAACCCACTCGACTGGCGGCAGCGCCAATACCACCACCCAGCCCGGGGTTATTCATGCCTATAACGCCTTGACCTTGCAAGAAACCTGGAATAGCAACCAAAACGCTACCCGCGACGCGATGGGCAATTTGGCCAAATTCAATACCCCATTAATTGCTGATGGTAAAGTCATCGTTGGCACATTCTCAGTCGATAGCATCACCAACACCGATAAATTGGTGGTGTATGGTCATTTAGCTCCGCGAATTGTGCGCGAACCAGTTGATACTACGGTTGCTTTTGGCCAAAATGCTAGCGTCAATGTAACCGCAACTGGCGCGGCAAATCTCAGTTATCAATGGTATCGTGGCACAACTGGCGACACCAGTAACCCAATCAGTGGTGCAACAATGCCAAGTTTAACCTTGACCAATGTCCAAACCAATAGCCAAGTTTGGGTGCGCGTCGCCAATCAGCAAGGCAATGTAAATAGCATTACCGCTAGCGTGATGGTGACCAATATTCCAACCAACACGCCGACAATTACGCCAACACCGAGCAACACACCGACCCCCAGCAATACCCCAACGCCAAGCAACACGCCAGTTGTTAGCCAATGGAAGGTTTGGTTACCAATGGCAATGCGAGGTCAATAATGCTGATTGATCGTCAACTAGCGGCCCAACTTGAGGCTGCTGATGCGCATAATTTGCGTCAATATACCGCTGCGGTAGCCAACATTGTGCCTACAAGCCAGGCAACCTGGGCGCAGATTGGCGATGCAACAGCTTGCTACACTGGCCCCGACTTACCGATTAATCGGGCGGTTGGGGCTGGCAGCCAACAGCCTTGGGATGCACAACAATTTGCTGCATTAGAAGATTTTTATCGGCAACGTCAACTAGCAGTTAGCCTCGAACTAACCCCATTCAGCGATCCGAGTCTGTCAACACTGTTGAGCCAGCGCAATTACCGAATTATTCGTTGGTGGAGTGTGCTAGCCTTTGACATGCTGCGTTATACCCCTTTTAGCCCAAGTAGTGTACAATCGCGGATGATCGCACCTGAACAGCCCGAACTATGGGTTGAAGCTATGACCAACCATGGCCAAAGTAGCCCGATGGGCATCACGATGGCCAGGGCTGCCGCCGCCCGATCGGATAGCCAGCTTTTTGGAGCGTGGCTTGAAGATCAACTGATTGGTTGTGGCGCATTAAGCATTAATGCCGAAGTTGCCACGCTGTTTTCAACCTTTGTCAAGCCAGATTGGCGACGGCGCGGAGCACAAACCAGCCTGATTGCAGCACGTTTAGCTTATGCTCAGGCCCAAGGTTGTCGTTGGGCAACCGTGCTAACCATTAGTGGGAGCGATTCGCAACGGATTGTAACGCGAGCTGGTTTTGAGCTTGCCTACAATAAAGTGACGCTAGAAGAGCAACGAGGATCGTAGACAATCTATCTAGGAGGAAGCTGCACATGTATCGTGTGGAATCGGTAGCGGAACGACAAACCTTGGCCGACCTGATTCGTGGCAAATCACTGGGTCGTGATCTTGCGCTGATTATCGGGTTTAGTTTGTTTGTTGCCCTCACCGCTCAAATTGCTATTCCGTTGCCTTGGACTCCCGTGCCAATTACGGGCCAGACCTTGGGGGTGTTGCTGACGGGGGCGATTTTGGGGCCACGTCGTGGCGCTTTGGCGATTTTGCTTTATCTGGTCGAGGGCTTGGCTGGAATGCCTGTCTTTGCTGGCATGACCAGCGGCTTGGCTAAATTGCTCGGCCCAACTGGTGGGTATCTCCTGTCGTGGCCATTGGCCGCAGCTTTGGTGGGCTGGTTGGCTCAACGTGGCTGGGATCGGCGGATTCCAACCGCTTTGGCGATGTTTTGTTTTGGCAATATCTTGATCTACGCGATCGGTGCATCGTGGCTAAACATCTACAAAGATACGTTTGGTCAAATCAGCGTGATGTGGGCGGGGGTTTATCCCTTCTTGCCTGGTGATGCTTTGAAGATTGTGATTGCGGCCTTGGTATTACCTGGGGCGTGGGCGCTATTCGGGCGCAACGAACGCTAAACTTGTTTGGCTAAACCACAACACGGCTGAAATTGCTTCAGCCGTGTTGGCATTTAACCGCGTCGGAACATGCCGAAGAAACTGCTTTTTGGTTGGAGCTTGTGCATCAGCATCAGCCGATATTGGCCCCAATCGCCTGGATCACGCTCGATCCGCAAATCGTAGTGATGATTGATAAAGACTGGACCATATTCGTTGTTGGCCGATTGGGATAAGCCGCGTTTTGTGCCTTCCTCTTTAAGTCGCTCGACAAGTGGTGCAAGCTCTACGCCTTGCATCAAGATTTCACGCTTCACGTTCATCTCAGTAACTCCTTGGGTATGTAGATATCGTTGAATTAATAATGTCATGTGGGTTTTATCCTATCATGCTGTGCAAGAGCTATGCCATAAGCCATGTGTCCTACACAACGATAGGGCGTAGTAGAAAGGAGGAATTATGAGGGAGGAAAGCTGAAGTTTTAACCACGAAGGACACGAAGAGGCACGAAGGGAGCTGATTAACGACTGGTTTTGTAGGAGCTAAATCGATTCAGACAGCTGTAGGAATATGATCTGGGTAATCTGTGGCTAAAAATGGCCTTGGCGTTCTTCGCGCTCTTCGCGGTTCCAATCCTTTGTGCCCTTCATGGATCAAAAATCTGGCTTAATCCCTATGTTCTATGCTCTATTTTATGCATGTTGTTGGCCACGCAAGGGTGGCCCAGCAGCTTGCAATTCGGAATATTCGGCATCGCTAAATACTCGTGAACGAGTTAAAAAGCGCAAGCCTTCAGGCGCTTCGACCGAAAAGCCGCTACCACGACCTTTGACCACATCGATGATTAATTGGGTATGTTGCCAATATTCAAATTGCGGCCCGCTGATATAAAATGGGCAGCCTGCAATCTCGCCAAGATACACATCGTACTGACCGATTCGAAATTCTTGGCGGGGGTAGCACATTGGGGCACTGCCATCGCAGCAGCCACCCGATTGATGAAATAATAATGGGCCATGCAATTGGCTGAGTTTAGCAACCAAGGCTTCAGTTTGTTCGGTTGCCAGCACACGTTCAACCGTCATGATCCAACTCCTTGTTGAGATAAAAACACTACCGCAAGCAGCAAACCTGCGGTAGTGTGACGTTTGGAAGCACCAATCAACTAAAAGAAGCCCATTGGATTGGGATCGTAGCTGACCAACAGGTTTTTAACTTGTTGATAATGGTTAAGCATCATCTTATGGTTTTCGCGGCCAATCCCCGATTGTTTGTAGCCACCAAACGCAGCATGGGCTGGATACAAGTGGTAGCAGTTAGTCCAAACGCGACCTGCTTGGATGGCGCGACCCATACGATAGGCTGTGTTCATATCGCGTGTCCACAAACCAGCGCCTAGGCCATACAAGGTATCATTGGCAATACTCAAGGCATCGTCAAAATCATCGAACGAAGTTACCGAAACAACTGGCCCGAAAATTTCTTCTTGGAAAATGCGCATGCGGTTGTTGCCAGCAAAGATCGTCGGCTGAATGTAATAGCCTTCGGCTAAATCGCCGCTGAGTTCGGCTTTAGCCCCACCAACCAGCACTTTAGCCCCTTCGTCGCGGCCAATCGCCAAATACGACAAAATTTTCTCAAATTGATCGTTAGAGGCTTGTGCACCCACCATGGTGGCAGGATCAAGCGGGTTGCCCTGAATGCAGCGTTTGGTGCGTTCGACCGCTCGCTCTAAAAACTCACCATAGATTGATTTTTGAATTAATGCCCGTGATGGGCAGGTACAAACTTCACCTTGGTTCAAGGCAAACATGGTAAAGCCTTCGAGCGCTTTATCAACAAACGCATCTTGCTTGCTCAAAACATCCTCGAAGAAGATGTTGGGCGATTTACCACCAAGCTCTAAGGTCACAGGAATGATATTTTCTGAGGCATATTGCATAATCAAACGGCCTGTGGTGGTTTCGCCAGTGAAGGCTATTTTGGCGATCCGATTGCTGCTGGCCAATGGCTTGCCTGCTTCAATCCCAAAGCCATTGACCACATTGACCACGCCCGCTGGAATCAAATCGCCAATCAATTCCATCAAGACCAAAATTGTGCTGGGCGTTTGCTCGGCGGGCTTGAGTACCACACAATTGCCAGCAGCGAGGGCTGGAGCCAATTTCCAAGTTGCCATCAACAGCGGGAAATTCCACGGAATAATTTGGCCCACCACACCCAGCGGTTCATAAAAATGATAGGCAATCGTATTTTCGTCGATTGTGGCCGCACTGCCTTCTTGCGCCCGAATCACTCCAGCAAAATAGCGGAAGTGATCGATCGCTAGCGGTAAATCGGCGGCGAGCGTTTCGCGCACAGGCTTGCCATTTTCCCATGTTTCGGCGACCGCCAACATCTCTAAGTTGGCTTCCATGCGGTCGGCAATCTTATTCAGAATATTGGCACGTTGGGCAGGTGAGGTTGCACCCCAAGCAGCTTTGGCAGCATGGGCCGCATCGAGCGCTTTTTCGATGTCTTCGGCGGTCGAACGAGGAATTTCGCAGAACGGCTTGCCATTAACTGGGCTGATATTTTCAAAATACATGCCCTTGACTGGCTCAACAAACTCGCCATTGATGTAGTTGCCATACCGTGACTTAAAACTGACTTTACTGCCCGGCTGATTGGGATTGGTGTAGACCACAGTGTCCTCCAATAAGCATGTTTCAAGCTTGGGCCAAAATGAGTGGGGGAATGTTTCAAACCAGAGGTGAAGCGTTTCCAAACGTCGTGCCTGTTATGATATCACAAAATAGAACATAGAACATAGTGTTGAGTGGGCAGGGATCAGGGGCTAGGGATCAGGGGTCAGATACATTTTAATTAACGCAGAGGCGCAGAGAGCGAAGGATGCAGGATGAAGGCAAAAAGGTCGGAGCGAGCAATCAAGCATTGGGCATAGGAGAATAATCATAGCAATCTGTGGCAAAAAACTTAACTTCGCGATCTTCGTGTTCTTAGCGGTTTCAGTTCTTCGTCGATCAACATTCATATATTCTATGTTCTTTGCGCTTACTTTTGCATAATTACTGCAAATCGGCTAGCATAGAGCGCTGATTATTGTAGGAGTTTGGGTATGTTGCCACCAGCTTTGCGGGTTGCCTTAGAACGTGAATTAACTGGCACTGATCAACGGCGTTTAGCGGCGGCAGCCAGCGGACTTTCCGAGCGCTACCGTGCAGGCCATAGCCGCACCACTGCGCCATTTGTGCAAAATGCTGCCGATGTGTTGGCCTACGCCGCCACGCGCATGCCCGCAACCCTTGGGGCCATCAAAGCCGCTTGTGCTGAAATCGCCCAACGCCAACTAAACTTTCAGCCGCAAACTCAGCTTGATTTAGGTGCAGGCACTGGAGCAGCAACCTGGGCCGCCAGCCAAACATGGCCAAGTTTGCACCAGCATCAGTTAATTGAACGTGAAAACACCATGTTGCAACTTGGCCAACGGTTAATGCAGGCTGGGCCAACTTCGCTCCAACACGCTCGCTGGCAACAGGCCAATTTACCCAATCCCAATGCCTTGGGTCATTATGATTTGGTGACGATTGGCTATGTGTTGGGTGAATTAAATGCAACGCAGCGCCAACAATTATTGATCCAAGCTTGGCAAGCCAGCAATGGCGTATTATTAATTGTTGAGCCAGGCACACCGCGCGGCTTTGAACTAATCTTGGCAGCACGGACATTTTTGCTCGAACAACAAGCCCATTTAATTGCGCCATGTCCTCATCAACAAACGTGCCCAATGCAAGCCAACGATTGGTGTCATTTTGCCACCCGCATCGAACGCACCCGCTTCCATCGCAACTTAAAAGCTGCTGAGTTGGGCTATGAAGATGAAAAATCGAGCTATATTGCGGTTAGTCGTCAGCCAAGCCAGCTAGCGCAAGCACGAGTTATTCGCCACCCCTTGCAACAACCACAGCGCATCCAATTGCAACTCTGTACACCCCAAGGCCTTAGTAGTATAACGATTAATAAACGTGATGCCCAATGGAAACAAGCGCGAAAAGCCGAATGGGGTGATAGCTTCGAGCTAAATCCAACCCAAGATTAACCTTAATCATTGACAAAACTAGCGAACTAAGCCCCTCAGACCATGCTATACTAGCAATGGTATCAGCACATTGCACAGCTTAGGAATTTGGCTGAATTGCAGCCCAAACCAAGCCAAAGCCATGACCTAATCGGCCCTTGGTTTATGCGCGTTTTACCCTTGAAACAGGTCAAGCATTGCTTGCGTTTCAAGCTTTTTTCAAGTATGCTACAGGGAAGCAAATGCCATTTGAAGGCATGTTGTCAACCTGATTTTCCGGCACAGGAGGCTCTCAAATGAGCGATGTAGCAGTAAAACCAATGACTGCCATTGAAATCGATCCAGCATTGGTCACGGTGACGGCATCAGCAGCAAATCGCTTGTTGTCGATCAAGCAAGAAAAAGAATTGTCCGATGAATATGCCCTGCGGGTTTTTGTGGCCGGCGGTGGCTGTTCAGGCTTGCAATATGGTATGAGCTTCGATGATCAAACCAACGAAGGCGATACCGAATTCTTCGCCAGTGGCTTGCGGGTAATTGTAGACCCAATGAGCGCTCAATACATTGGCGGTGCCTCGATCGATTACATCGACAGTTTGATGGGTGGCGGTTTCAAAATTGATAACCCCAACGCAACCTCAAGCTGTGGCTGTGGTAGCTCGTTCAAACCCAAAAATGGCGAAGCTCCCGCCAGTGGTGGTAGCTGTGGCAGCGGGGCCGGCGGCTGCGGCTGTCACTAAGCCTTAAGCTGTTTTACGATACAGTGAGCGGGGACGAGCAACTCGTCCCCGTTTGTTATGTTTCATGAAGCGCAGACATTTCTATGGTTGGTTGGGGTTGCTCTATACATTGGCCGTATTTGGCCTAGCATGGCATAATTGGACAGGTAGCACAACCCAGCCTAGCCTTCAATTGCACATCGGAGCCACAATCAGGGCAGCCATCCAGCAAGGGGGGCGGGTTGCTTTGATTAATATCGTCGGAAATGTGGCGGCATTTGCCCCTAGCAGCTGGCTTTTAGCCTTCTGGCGGCCCAAACTGCGGCTTTGGCAAATTGGTCTCATTGGTATTGGGATAAGTTGCACCGTCGAGCTTGGTCAATATTGGCTGGGCTATCGGGTTGTTGATATTGATGATGTTGTGTTGAATAGCTTGGGGTTTTGCCTCGCTGGCAGCGTTGCTCGCGCAAGCCAACGCTTGATTCAACGGTGTACGAGGGAAGCCGATCGTGGCGATTCCAGCTGATCATGAGCTTTGGCTCACTGCTTATTGTTTTCAAAGTAATAATCATCAAATTATTGCCGCTGCCGTACGGACGATCACCCAATGCCACGATCAAGCCCCTACGCTGGCGCAATGGCAAGCAACCCAGCCCTTCGCTGAACAGGTTGTTCAAGGCATGCCCACCTCATATCATATCGCACCTGCCGAACAAGGCTGGGTGCTGGTTTATCCCAATCGTTATGCCAACTTAGCCTTTGCCTCATCACTCTCACGTCAATCTCGCAAATTAACCATCGCCTATTTTCCTGAGCGACGCGAAGCCTGGGAGCGTGGTCACCCTGCCGATCTGCCAAGTTTGCCCGATTTCGGCTTGCTTGATTGCCGTTATTTTAGCCAACTGATTCAGCCACCAGTTGCCGATTGGTCGCAATGGATACACCTATGGCATCCACGTTGGATTGCCCCTAGCCAAGGAGCTTAAGATGTATAACAACCAAAGTGCCGAAGACATTGCTGCCCGCATTGCCGCTGGGGAAGATTTGTATCTGCTCGATGTGCGCGAACCCAACGAATGGGAAATTGCCAGTATCGCAGGCAGCGAACGCAAAGCAATGAGCCAAATTAACGATTGGTGGGGCGAATTGCCCAAAGATCGCGAGATTGTGGTCTTTTGTCACCATGGCGGTCGCTCGGCTCAAGTGTGTCAGGCGCTTGCTACCCAAGCAGGGTTTACCCAACTCACCAACATGACTGGCGGGATTGATCGCTGGTCGGTAGCGGTCGATTCCAGCATCAAGCGCTACTAAAATCTGGTGGTGACGATGGACATGCCAATCCAGCAAACCAGTGAATTTATCCAAGGCTTCGAGTTATTCAATGCTGGCCACTATTGGCATGCCCACGAAGCTTGGGAAGTGCAATGGCTCCAACGAAGCGGCAACGAACGTGATTTGCTCCAAGGCCTGATCCAAACCGCTGCGGCGTTGGTTCATTGGTCGCGGGGCAACCCCAAAGGTTTGTTGCTCAATTGGCATAAAGCCGCTCCCAAGCTCCAAGCCGCCCTAGCTTGGGTCGATTTTCTTGATCTTCAGCATGTAATTGTTACCATGCAAGCACTGGTTGATGATCAGGCTAAGCATCCGCCGCAATTGCGTTTCGTTTCAGCTTCCGATCCACTTTGCAATCAACATTGAGGGTATCGTCATGTCGGAGATCATTTTAGTTGTTGATGATGAGGCTCGTAGTATTGATACCTTGCGACGGGTGCTTGAACGTGAGCGCTATACCGTGCGCATCGCTCGTGATGGTGTCGAGGCACTAGCTGACATTCAAGCATGTATGCCTGATTTGGTCTTGCTCGATGTAACCATGCCCGTTATGAATGGGTTTGAGGTCTGTCGGCGGTTGCGCGACCGCGAGGAAACCCAGTTGTTGCCAGTGGCCATGCTCACCGGCCTCAACGATGATGAATCGCGGATTTTGGGCTTGGAGATGGGCGCTGATGATTTTATCAACAAGCCGTTCGAGCGCACTGTGCTCTTGGCCCGCATTCGCTCGCTGCTACGAGTGCGTCGCCTCACCGAGGAACTTGAAAGCACTGAGCGAGTAATTTTCACCCTCGCTACGACGGTCGAATCACGTGATCCCTACACTGAAGGCCACTTGCGCCGCCTAGCTTCGTATAGTTATGCCTTGGCGACGGCCTGCGGCTGCGATGCCAAAGAGTCGCGTTTGATTCGCTATGGTGGTTTGTTGCATGACATCGGCAAAATTGCTATCCGCGAAACCGTACTACAAAAAGAGGGCAAACTCACCAGCGAAGAATACGACGAGATGAAGAAGCATCCGCAAATTGGGGCAAATATTGTCGCGCCAATGCGCTTTTCGGTTTCGGTTGGGCCAATGGTTTTACACCATCATGAACGTTGGGATGGCAAAGGCTATCCGCATGGAATCGCTGGTGATACAATTCCGCTAGGGGCGCGGATTATCGCGGTGGTCGATAGCTTCGATGCGATGACGACCGATCGACCTTATCGCAAAGGTATGAGCCGTGCCGAAGCAGTGCAAGTGCTTCAATCGGGGCGTAACACCCAATGGCAAGCCGAATTGGTCGATCTCTTCGTCGAATTGATCGAACATGGCCATGTGGCTTCCGATGATCTTAGTTGGGTGCTGCGCAACGCCTAAGCTCAATGCGCCTCAAACGGGCGTTTCAGTGAGGTAGCTATGCATCCTGATTTGCTTCCATGGTTGCGTTGTCCGGTTTCACAAACCAGCCTTAGCCTGCACGATGCCCGTTGGCGCGATGGCATGATTTGGTCGGGCACTTTGGTCAGCGCCGTCGGTCACAGTTGGCCTATTCGCGATGGAATTGTCGATCTGTTGCCACGCGCCGCAGCTTGGAATGGCGCACAGGTGGTCAATCGGCTGCCCTTAGCCGCGTGGGGCTATGAACGGCTCTGGCGTTGGCAAGCCTTGAGCACGCTCAGCGGGCGCAGTTTTCCGGTCGATGAAGAATTAGCCCTGCTAATCGCTCAATTAGCACCACAACGCGGTGGTGTTTACCTCGATTTGGCTTGCTCGAATGGCTTGTATGCGCGGGCAATCGCCGCAGCTCTCCCCGCCGATAGTTATTGTATTGCCCTTGATCATTCGTTGCCAATGTTGCGCGAAGCCCAACGCCGCAGCCGCGCTAAACGCCTCAAAATTAGCTACATCCGTGGTTTAGCTGAGGATCTGCCGTTTGCCGACCAATGTTTGGCGGGCGTGGCGTGTGGTGGCTCGATCAACGAGTTTGTTCGGCCAGATCGGGCAATTTCTGAGGTACGCCGCTGTTTATTAGCCGCAGGCCGCAGTTTTTGGATGCAAGCCCAGCAGGCTGCCTCACGCTCAGGCCGTTTATTGCAAACATTTTTATTAAGCGGCGGAATTCAATTTCTGGCAGGCGATCAGTTTGTCGAAAGTTTACGCGCCGCTGGCTTGTATGTCGCCTACGAACAGCGCGATGGCGCAGTCCAAATTGTGGCAACTCGTGGCCGGATTATTGCTTAGCTATTGCGGATTTTGCCCATAGCATGGCGCTCTGATTGCAGGATACAATTCATGGCACAAGCACAATTACTCTATATCGGAACTGAACAAGGCGTGGTGTTGTTGAGCAATCCAGGTCGAATTGATCGCTGGATTTCGGTTGGTATCGAATTAGCTGATCAGGCAATTGCCGCCGTTAGTTGTCAAGCCGATGCCCCGATGCAAGCCACCGTTTGGAGCAGCAACCAAGCTTGGCAAACCAAGGATGGTGGTCAATCGTGGCAAGCGCTTGAGCCAGCACCCAGCCTAATCACACCAAGCCAAACGATTCAACTTGCAGGTCAACCACCAGCCACAATTCGCATTGCCAGTGATCCCAACCAACTCGAACGCAGCAGCGATGGCGAAAGCTGGCAAAGCTTGGCAATTGGCCAGGTTGGGGAATGGAGTTGTTTGATCAGCGTAGCCTACCAAATTGATAGTGTTTACGCAGCAACCAAGGCTGGGCAGGTGTGGGTTTCCAGCGATCGGGGCCGCACATGGGCTCTGTTGAAACAACAACTTGCGCCGATTACATCCTTGGCAATTGGTCGGGTTATCTCTTAGCAACAATGTTTGGTGGAGCACATGAGCAAAATAACCGACCGATTCACGCATTTTAGCCAAGAACCGTTATACAACACCAAGGCTGTGGTGCAACGAACAGGCGTTGCCGCCGATACGCTGCGAGCTTGGGAGCGCCGCTATGGTGTGCCGTTTCCTGAGCGCACCGAAGGCCGCCAACGGGCCTATTCTGATCGCGATATTGCGATTATTGATTGGTTGCGCCAACAAACTGAATCGGGATTAACCATCAGCCAAGCCGTGGCCTTGCTGCAAACCGATAGTGTGATCGAACAGCCACCAAGTTTTGATCCAGCACCACTAGCTGAATTAAGTAACGATTGTGTCCAAGCCTTGCTCAGCTTCGATGTGCTCAAAGCTGAAGATATTTTGAACAAAGCCTTTAGCGTTTATCCAGTTGAAACGGTTTGTATCGAAGTCATCGAACGGGCGATGGTGGCAATTGGCGATGGTTGGCATGCTGGCAAAATCTCAATCTCGCAGGAGCATGCAGCTACCGCGTTTATGTCGTTGAAATTGAGCAATCTGATTCATCAAGCCCGCACGCGCTCAAACCGAGGCGTAATTGTGGTGGCAACCGTGCCTGGCGAGCAGCATGAGCTTGGGGTGATGATGGTAGCCTTGTTTTTGATGCGGCGCGGCTGGCGAGTGGTATATCTTGGCAGCAACCTGCCTGCTTCCGAATTATTGCATACGGTGCAACGGCTCAGCCCGAAATTGGTAGCGCTCAGTGCCACCACCAAAGACAATTACAGCCAAGCCATGCATTTGCTCCAAGAACTGCACAAAATGCCAAAACCACCAATCATTGGCTATGGTGGGGCAGCATTAAGTGGCGCAACCCAACAAACCGTGTTGCCAGGGATCTTTTTGGGCTATAACGCCGACCAAGCCTGCGACAAAATCGAGGATTTATTGGCCTAATTCTTGCGCCGACTCATCCAAAACCAAAATGTTTGCGTAGCACCAAAAGCAAACCTATGGTGAGTCTGTAGCAGGAAGGATGCGCTATGTCTTGGCCTTCGCTCGATCCTCAAATGTGTGCTGGGTTGACCTTACCAGCTCAATTTATTCCAACGGTTGCCGAGTGCGTGTCACATCAGCCCAGCAACCAATGGCTTAATCATGCTTATGCCCATTGTACCGAACTAACCAACGTTCACTCAAAGAGCTTCTATTTTAGTACTCAATTGTTGCCTGCTCGGAAGCGTGATGCGATTCGGGTATTGTATGCCTTCTGTCGAACGAGCGACGACTTGGTAGACATGCACCCAGAAACAGCCCCAGAGCGTTTGCAACAATGGCTCAAAACCTTACGTTCCACCCCGCGCCACGACGACCCCGTGCCGTTGGCTTGGCATCATGTGCGCAACCATTTTCGAATTTCCAGCAAACTTGAATCAGAATTATTGGCGGGAGTCGAGATGGATCTCTCGATTAATCGCTATGCAACCTTTGCCGATTTATGGCTCTATTGCTATCGTGTGGCTTCGGTAGTCGGGTTGCTCAGCATGCAAGTGATTGGCTACGCCGCAGGAGCCGTGCCCTACGCAATCAAATTAGGCGTGGCCTTGCAATTAACCAACATTCTGCGCGATATTGGTGAAGATGCGCGGCGTAATCGGATCTACCTACCAAAAGAAGATCTAGCGCGCTTCGGGGTGAGCGAACAAGATATTTTGAATGGGGTACGCAGCCCACAGATGCAGCAATTATTACAATTTGAAATGCAGCGGGCGCATCAACTCTATGATGAAAGTTGGCAGGGCATCGGGTTATTGCACCCCGATTCACGCTTTGCCGTGGCAACCGCGGCAACTGTCTATCGCGGCATTCTTGATCAGATTGTGCGCAATAACTATGATGTGTTTAATCGACGCGCCAGCCTCTCGTTAGGGGCAAAATTGGCTTATCTACCCAAAATTCTCTGGCGCTTGCGCAAGCTCAACCGTGAGTTTCCGCTTGATCAATGGGGGCAAGTATGATTTTAGTAACTGGTGGCACAGGCTATGTTGGTTCACGTTTGATTGAAAAATTACGCCAACGCCCTGAGCCAGTGCGAGTGTTGGCTCGCACCCCAGAAAAAGCTCAAAAGCTGGTTGCTGGCAATGTTTCAATTGTCAAAGGCGATGTGACCGATCCTGAGTCGTTAATCGCGGCGATGAAAGGGGTTAGCACGGTTATTCATTTGGTGGCGATTATTCGCGAACGTTCGGGCGGAATCACGTTCGAACGCATGAATTATCAAGCCACGGTTAATGTGGTCGATGCCGCCAAGGCTGCCGGAGTCAAGCGTTTTTTGCATATGAGTGCGCTTGGCGTGGTCAACGACCCCAATTTGCCCTATATGGATACGAAATTTCGGGCACAAAAATATGTTGAGGCTAGTGGCTTAGACTGGACGGTCTTTCAGCCGTCGGTGATTTTTGGCGAAGGCGATGAATTTATCAATACCTTGGCCGATTTGGTGCGCCGCCCGTTGATGATTGCCCCAGCGCCGTTTGTGCCCGTTGTTGGTGATGGCAAAACTAAATTTCAGCCTGTTTGGCGCGACGATGTGATCGATGCCTTTATCAAAGCCTTAGATGATCACAGCACGATTGGCCAAATCTATCAATTGGGCGGGCCAGAAGCGCTAACTTACGAGCAAATGCTTGATTTGATTATGCAAAAATTGGGCAAAAAACGTAGCAAAATCTATGTGCCAGTGCCATTGATGAAGCCAGCAGTCTTTATGATGGATAAATTATTGCCCAAACCACCAGTCACGCCCGCCCAACTGACCATGCTCAGCCTTGATAATAGTGCGCCGCAATCGGCCACCGAACAGCTGATTGGGCATAGGCCATTAGCTTTAGGCGATGGCATCGACTACATCAAAAAGTCTAACGCTGCTCGCCACGGCTAAACCGCTAGCCCAATTAAACCAACAACGGCGGGTAGCAATTACCCGCCGTTACATCGTTAACCAATCGGTTACTTGGTGCTTTCTTCAACTGCTTCTTGCAAATATGAAGGTTGGCGCAATTCGACAGGCTTTTGAGAAACTTTCTTAACCCGTAAGTTAAGCATTTCGACCAACACCGAAAAGCCCATTGCAAAATAAATATAGCCTTTTGGAATGTGTTGATCGAAGCCTTCGGCCACCAACGACATCCCAATCAAGAGCAAGAAGCTCAGGGCCAACATTTTGACCGTTGGGTGACTGTTGACAAAATCGCTGATTTTGCCTGCTGAGAGCAACATCACGCCCACCGAAATAACCACTGCTGCGATCATAATTTCAATATGATCAACCATACCCACCGCTGTAATCACCGAGTCGAGCGAGAACACAATATCTAAGACTAAAATTTGGGCAATTACTGAATTGAATGATTTGGCTTTGACATTTTGCTCATGATGCTCAGAACCTTCCAAACGTTCGTGAATTTCAAAGGTTGCCTTGCCCAAGAGGAACAAGCCCCCAACCAGCAAAATTAAGTCGCGCCCTGAAATTTCTTGGCCAATAACCGTAAAGAGTGGCTTGGTTAAGCTCATAACCCACGAAAGCGAAAGCAGCAGCAAAATCCGTGTGATCAAGGCTAAGGCTAAACCAGTTTGGCGTGCTTTGGCTTGTTGGGCTTGGGGTAGTTTGCCTGATAAGATCGAAATAAACACAATATTATCGATCCCTAAGACGATTTCGAGCATAGTCAAGGTTAATAGGGATACCCAAGTCTGTGGATCAGATAACCATTCCATACAGGTGCGCTCCTTCAATTAGCGAAAATGAATTCTTCCAAATTGTATGCAATCATGCTGCAATGTAAAGGGTATAATTTCTTGTATGATACGAACACATGCTTCAATCGAATGGCTGGCCAGTTTACCTACCAGCGAACGCCATGTGCTGGCACATTTATGGCAAGTTGCCGATGCTGCTCAGCTTGGGCAACCAAGCGCCATTCAAGCCCTGGTTGCGCGTTTATCCACGCCTGAACGCTCGGCGCTTGATCGGGTGATTGCGGTTGGTGGTAAGCTCGCGGCCAAATCGCTTGAACGTGAGTTTGGCAAAATTCGCTCACATCGGGATATTGTGACTCCTCGGGCCTATTTATTGGCGCTGCACGGCCAAGCTTCGGTGCTTGAACATCTCTATATTTTGGGCTTGCTTCAGCCACTCAAAACGCTGGACGGCGAGTATTACGTGATTTTTAGCGATTGGTTGCAGGCTTTGCCAGCAGTTTCGGCCCCCAGTTTGCCAACATGGCAGCACCATCCCAGCCCAAACAACTGGATCGAAGCGGATCTCAATCAAACCGAAACGCTGCTCACCACGATCTTGGCGCTGTGTTATCAGCAACCATTACGGCTGACCCGCCAACTCCAGCTTGAACGCGACGGCTTGAAAGCAATCTGTCAACGCATAGCAGTTTCTACGCCAGCAAGCGAACGCCAATTTCCGCAATTAGTGTGGCTACGAAATTTGGCGCTTGAGGCTGGCTTATTACAGGTTCAGAATCAGCAGCTTCAGCTCGCTGGCAACCCAATTAATTGGCTGGAAGCTACGCCCAAACAGCGGTTAGAGCGCTTGTTTAATGGATGGTTGACTTGTGATTTTGATGAGTTTAGCTTGACTGAGTTGCAAATTCAAGTTCGATTTACCCACCAAGCTGCTCGTCAAGCCTTATGGCAAGTATTAACAACCGCACCAGGCGATCAATGGTTGGCCTTCGACGATTTACTGGCACAAATCCAAGCCTTGCATCCCGAACTGTTGCGCAGCGATTTCGAGCAGCCTAGCATTCACGATCAAGCTGGCAAGCCATTGATTGGTTGGCAGCATTGGGCCAAGGTTGAGGGCGCATGGATCAAAGCCGCCTGCCAAGGGCCATTGTTCTGGCTCGGCTTGATTGATGTCGATCAACTTAACAATCCGCAGGCCTTGCGTTTAACCCAATGGGCAAGCTGCTTAATCGATCCAGTGTACGAGCCGAGTCACTTCGCAGGGCAACTACAACTAAGCAGCGATGGCCTGATTCGGGTTCCACCAACGGTTGAGCCGTTGCCGCGCTTTCAAATCCAACGCATCACGGAATGGCAATCAACCGATACGCAGGGCACAATGCTCGTGCGATTGACCGCCCATTCGTATAGCCAAGCCTTGCACCGTGGAATTCAAGCCAGCCAAATGCGCACATTTTTGCAACGTTGGTGTGACCGACCAGTGCCAAACGATTTGCAAAGCTTATTTCAGCAATGGCAAACCGATCGCCAGCACTTATTGGCTCGTCCGGCGTTATTGCTGGAAGCCGATGATCCTACGTTGCTCAACGAGCTGGCTAAGCTGCCCAACTTACCACCTTATGCTGAGCTTAATCCCCAACTTTGGGAATTAGAAATAGCTGATAGTGCCGCATTAACCAATCTGTTGCATGCAGCAGGCTATGCGATCAACCAAGTCAGCGAGCCAGATCAACGGATCAATGACCATGATCTTAAACAGTTGATTACTGCTTTATTGACAGTTCAGCGTTTAGCACCAAATTTGGTCAGCCAAGCAGTGATTGAGCGGGTGGTGCAGGCCTTGCCCAACAGCGAACGCCAACAACTCACCGCCAACGTCAACCAGTGGCTATCAATCATTAATCGAAGCTAGAAGGAGCCAGCATGCGCGACCGATTATATACCACTGAAGCCTTGATTATTCGGCGCTCCGATGTTGGCGAGGCTGATCGAATTCTGACGATCTATACGCCGCATCATGGCAAACTCAGCGTTACGGCGCGAGGTGTGCGCAAAATGACCAGCAAATTAGCTGGTCACTTAGAACTTTTTATCCATACCCGCTTACAACTTGCCAAAGGGCGCTCATTCGATGTGGTGACCGAAAGTCGCGTGGTTCAGCCATTTCGCAGCTTGCGTGAAGATCTCTCGCGGATCAGCCAAGGCTATTACGTTGCCGAATTGCTTGATCAAATGACTCCCGACGAGAGCGATAATCCGGCGCTTTTTCGCCTAACATGCGAAACCCTGGCAGCCTTGGATGTGCTTGATGAAGTTGTGCGGCGCGATGTAATTTTGCGGTATTATGAATTACACACGCTGATTCTTTCAGGCTATCGGCCACATCTGTTTGATTGTGCTAACTGCGAACGCGAGCTTAGCCCAGAAGCAGATCGGTATAGCCCAATCACTGGAGGTGTTTTATGTCAACAATGTTCAAGCAGCGAGCCACGAACATTGCCGATCAACCTCAATACCTTCAAATTGTTACGCTATCTGGCACGAATGCCGCTAGAGACGGTCGTCAGCCTTGTGCCAGCCCCAGCGACAGTTCATGAAGCTCGCGCTGTTTTGAAAGCCTCGTTAAGCCAAATTTTAGAGCGTGAGCTAAAATCAACCCAATTTCTCAATTTAGTGCGTGGTTGACAAGCCTATAGCTTACCACTACACTAGCCGCGATTCCCCCTAAAGGAGCACAACCAATGAGCTATGTTGAGCAACTCTTGGCTGAAAACGAAGAGATTAAATATGAAGCCCATCAGCATCCGTTCGTTTTCTTGGGACGCATTAGCTTTGAAGTCGTTGTTATAGCAATTATGGTTGCGGCAATTGTGTTTATCACCAATTTGCCAAGCCAAAAATGGCAAGAAATCCAACCATATGTGCAATTAATTCTAATTGCAATAATTCTGTTGATTCTGGCGAGCGCTGTAGTGGACTTCTTGCGTTGGCGTAACGAAAAGTTTTTATTAACCGATCGTCGGGTCATTCATTTACGCGGCATTGTTAATAAAACGAGCCTCGATTCATCACTCGATAAAATTAACGATGTCCAAATGCGTCAAACATTTATGGGTCGTATGTTTAATTATGGTGATCTTGAGGTACAAACCGCCAACGAAAATAGTGATAACTTCTTTGCATTTATTCGTGCGCCACTTGAATTCAAACGGGCTATGCTCAATGCTAAAGAGGAACATGATCGCGAACCAGCGATGTATATGCAATCAGTTAATGCCTATCAGAACTTTGTACCGCCCTATCAACGCCCCAACGATCAGGATGTTGAAGAATTGTTGGTGCGCTTAAACGATCTACGTCAGAAAAATTTAATTACTGATGCTGATTTTGAAGCCAAAAAACGTGAAATTTTAAGTCGGATATAATGCCTGCGGCCATAGCAATGTGGCTATTGTTGCAAAGGATTTCAATTCATGACCACCAATCGAACTCAAGCAATCGCTGGCGCAGTCGCCACCATTCGTCAATATACCGAGCGTGTACCCCAAGTTGGCATCATTCTTGGCTCTGGTTTGAGTCAACTCGTCGATCATATTCAGGATGCCGTAGTAGTTCCTTACACTGCGATTCCAGGCTTCGCACCTTCAGCGGTGCCAGGCCATCGCGGTGAACTTGTTTTAGGTGAACTCGGTGGGGTTTCAGTGCTGGCAATGCGTGGCCGCTTTCACTTTTACGAAGGCTATGCCATGGACGAAGTAACCTTGCCTGTGCATGTGATGCGAGCGCTGGGAGCCGATATATTAATTGTTACGAATGCTGCTGGTGGCTTAAATGCCAATTGGCAGGTTGGCGACTTGATGCGCATCAGCGACCATATTTTTATGCCAGGCATGGCGGGCTTTCACCCATTGCGCGGCCACAACGACGATACGCTTGGTCCACGCTTCCCAGCTATGCTCAACGCCTATGATCCTGAATTGGGTGCAATGGCCAAGGCCGCCGCTGAACGGGCTGGCGCAACGCTACGCGAAGGGGTTTATGCCATGCTGGCCGGGCCATCGTTTGAAACTGGCGCTGAGATGAACTATCTGCGCGGGGTTGGGGTTGACGCTGTAGGTATGTCTACCGCACCTGAAACGATTGTGGCTCGCTACCGTGGCATGCGCGTCTTGGGCATTTCGTTGATCACCAATATTGCCCACCCCGACGCACCACCAGCCAACCATGAAGAGGTGCTTGAGGCAGGCGAGAACGCTAAACCTATGTTCAGCGCGTTGATCACCGATGTGCTAAGCCAAATTGCTGCCTATGGCAAATAGTTTGCGTGGCTTAGGCTTATTGTTGGTAGGAATTATGATTGGCATGATCATTGGGGTGTGGTGGTTAGCGCCACGCCTCAATGGCACAATTATTCGCTTTGAGAGCGCTACCAATCCAATTGCTAGCCCTAGCGTATTGCCAACTCTACCGACGATCACGCCCAATCAAGCCCCAACGCCAAGCGCCACCAGCCCAGCCAGCCCAAGCAACTCAGCTAGTCCAGTTCCATCAGCAACCATCCAAGCAACTGCCAGTTTGACCAGTTCCGGTGACCTTAAACTTGATCTGTTAGCAGCGGTTAATCGCGAGCGCCAACAAACCAATTGTGAAGCCTTGGTTTTCGATTCGCGGCTACAAAGCATTGCCCAAGCCCATGCCGATGATATGGCTCAGCATGAAAAAATCGATCACGTTGGCAGCGATGGTCGGAGCTACAGTCAGCGACTTGAAGCGGTTGGCTATCAATTTATTCGGCGTGGCGAAAATATCTCAGCATGGTTTGCCACTCCGGTTGAGGTTGTAGCCCAATGGATGGACGAGCCAGTTGATGGGCCACATCGTGCCAACATCACTAATTGTGCTTATCGCCATGTGGGCATTGGCCTAGCCTACGTTGGCGACCACCCGTATTGGGTGCTTGACATGGCCGAACCAAAACCCTAACATGCACTTATGTTAAGCGTCATTGAGCATATCATTCAGCCAATGCTATGGGCAATTGGCACCTATGCAGTGTTGCGCCTGTTAATCCGGCTTGGTCGGCGCATTGGGCTGATTAGCGGGTTAAGCATCCTTGGCCAATTTTTGGCGCTTAGCAGTGCTGGCTTAATTGGCCTATGGTCGGATCAACAGCTTGAGCATTGGCCGCTGCTCACCAAAATGCTACAAACTACCATGACTGTTTCGATTATTGCGGTGGTTTTGCATATTGGCGATCAACTATTGGTGCGGCGTTTGGCAGCCGATGGCCGCCCCAACGCAATCCCGCGCTTGATGCGTGATATTGCGCGAGGGTTTGTGCTGCTCATGACTTTGTTGATTTGTATTGGCCATTTTTTCAAAGTGCAAATTGGCACGGTACTGCTCAGCTCGACCGTTTTTACAGCCGTGGTTGGCCTTGCCTTACAAGATTTGCTCAAAAATGTGATTGCTGGGATTGCGCTGCAAATGGAGCGGCCTTTTATGCCTGGCGATTGGATTTTCATCGATGTGCAAACTGGCTATGGCCGCGTTTTGGAGATGAGCTGGCGGGCGATTCGGGTCAAGCCGCGTGATGGACAGGTCGTAGTCATTCCCAACACGATTATTGCCCAACAACAAATTATCAATATGAGTGCAACTGGGTTGCCTGTGGCCATGCGGGTTGCAGTAACTGTCGATTGTGTGCACCCGCCGATGATGGTGCGCGAATTGTTGAAAGAAGCAGTGCTTTCCAGTCGTGGGGTCGTCGCCCAGCCTGAACCATTTGTGTTTGTGCGCAACTACACTGCGTTTTCGACGACCTACGAAGTTAAATGTTGGATCAGCAACTACGATGATTTTCCCCAGTTGCAAGGCGATGCACTCAGCCGAATTTGGTATGTGTTCCAGCGTCAAGGCATTCACTTTGCCTCAAACGAAATGGTGCTGACCCGTCCTGAACAAGCGAGTCGGCAACGTCGCCTCGATTACACCCCTGAGCAAATTTTCGACCGTTTGCGGCGAATCAAGCTGCTCGATGGCTTGCACGAGCAAGAATTGCGCTTTTTATCAGAGAATGTCGAAATTCGCTTATTTGAACGCGGCGAAATTCTGGCCCATCAAGGCCGCCATGAACATATTTTGTATGCAATCACGCGCGGCAAAGTACGGGTTGAAGTTGCGCATGACGATCAGCCGGCAATTGTCGTCTCGTACTTAGGCGCTGGCGATGTGTTTGGCGAGCGCGGCATGTTAATGGATGAGCCACGTTCGGCCAGCGTGATTGCCGAGGAAGATACCCGCACAATTGTGATCGAACGCCACGATTTAGCTCCGTTGTATGCCAAAAATCCCTCATTGGCTGAACGTTTGGGGGTGATGGTAGCCGAGCGCCAACAAGCCACCCACAATTATCTAGAGCAGCAACGCTCGGTCAACCAAAACCCCACGCCCTCGCCTGCCGCCCGCTCAATCACCGAGCGCATCCGCGATGTGCTGCTCGATTTAAGCAAATAACTACAACGCTTGAAAATGACCAACTAAAGCTGCGTAAGTATCATCCATGGCTTCGGGAATGAGCTTGACCCCGCCGATTAATGGCATAAAATTGGTATCGCCATTCCAGCGTGGCACAATATGCATATGCAAGTGCTCATCGATGCCCGCGCCAGCTGGCCGCCCCAAATTCATACCCAAATTGTAGCCATGCGGGTTCATCACAGTACTCAAAATTGTGGCTGAACGTTGGGTCAAATGCATAATTTCGGCAGCAGTTTCAGCAGGCAAATTGGCAAAATCATTAGTATGGGCATAGGGCACAATCATCAAATGACCTGGATTATAGGGGTACAAATTCATTAGCACATAGCTATATTGCCCGCGATAAAGCACATGATTTTCAGCATCGTTTGATTCTTCATGTTTGACGCACAGCACACAGCGCGAATCTTTGGGCGTTTCACCTTTGACAAACTGTCCGCGCCATGGTGTCCATTTAATCTCCATTACGACCTCCAAAAAGCCAAAGAACCAGCGCCATTGTAGCCGAGAATTGCTGTTTAAATGCCAACCGATCGCCCTAACGACGATCGGTTGAGCCTTGTTTAGTTGGAAGGTTTATCGGTTTTTGACGAACGGAATAAAGAGTTTATAGGGTAGACCATCGTGTACTTGCACATTAATGGGATTACGGGCGCTCGTATAACCAAACGTCCAGCGATCACCAATAAGCAACTCGCCGAAGGCTTGGCCATTGATTGTTAATATCCCCGGAGCCATCGCCCGTAATGTAATCGCTGAACACTGGGTCGGATGTTCAGAATAGCGACATGGCATGGTCAATGGTGGATCAAACTGGGCCAACTCGCTTGCACTAAGCGTGATTTCCATTTGAGGTCCGCTGATATTCTGATAATCGACGGTCATGGTAAAAATATCGCCAACCTGGACTTGGCTTGGGGCACTCAACAGCAACTTAGGTGCTGCTGCTGGTTGACAAGGCACAGGGGTGATGATCGGTGTAGAACTCGGCGATGGGGTTTGGGTTAAATCAGGAACTCGCTGACCAACGACGGTTGGTGTAGATGTATAGGTTGGCTGGACTGTGACCGTAGGCGTTAATGTGGCAGGCACACAAGTTGGGGTTGGCACTGGTGTGCCATTTGGATCAATAACATTAATCGTCAGCGGAGTTCGTGCCGCTGCTGAGCTCCAATACCAACCATTATGAAACGATTCACCTCGTGCATCAGCATTGATAACCAAGGTACCAACGCTAGTAGCTCGCAACGTAATACGCTCACAGCGGGTTGGGTGGCGATCATATTGACATGGCATGAGTAGTGGTGGGTCGAATCGCGCCAAATTCGCATCATTAAACCAGATTCGCGTGTGTTGCATACCAATATTTTCATAGGTAATCGATAAAGTGAATAATTCGCCAACATTAACTTGGCTTGGTCCGTTGAGAAATAATGTCGGATGCACATAGCAAGGATCGACATTGGGTGTTGGAACTGGGGTTCGGGTTGGAGTTAAGTTTGGTATATGCGCCTGAACGCTACTCTCGAGTGGATAGTAGGTTGGACAGATAACACTCGGTGTCGTGGTAGTAGTATTAGTTGGTGATGGTACTATAGTACTACTTGTTGCAATGGGAATTTCGCTTGGGGTTGGGGTTTCAGTTAATCCTACTTTGGCACTTGTTGATCCAGGGTTTTTAGCGACAGCAAAAGCAAATAACACTGCACATAAACCAACTAACAAAGCCAGCCGCCTGTTACTCATAGAAGTTTCCTCGATTCCGAATAATAATCCTAGACTCTTAGTATTGACTATCGGAACTATGCTTGCTATAGGACTAATGGCCCAAAAATAAACTTATTTACAACTATCGTTATTTTTATTCATTAAGCAAGCTTTTACGGCTACTTTGCAGCATCAAATTTCTGGCACGCGCTTTGAAACCGATCTATCACCACGTTAATATCCATTAAAATCTCCCAAATCTAAAGAACTATCACTTCTAACCTTGAAGAAATATGTTTAAATGCCAACCGATCGCCATAACGACGATCGGTTAAGCAGGCTTGAACTCAGCAGTTTATTGGGTTTTGACGAACGGAATAAAGGCTTTGTGGGCTAAAACGCTGCGCACTTGCACATTAATAGGATTCCGTGCATGAGCACTGCCCCAAGCCCAACCACCACCAGAAATTGGTACTTCGCCATTTGCTCCGGCATTAATTGTAATCGTACCAGGCGCAACCGCCCGCAAACCAATCGTGCGGCAATGGGTTGGGTGCTGGTTGAATTTACATGGCATCGTCAATGGTGGATCGAATTGGACAGTTCCGGTTGGGCTGAGTGTGATTCCAGTATACGGCACGCCAATATTGACATACTGAATTGTCAAACTGAATGCATCACCAACATTGACCAATGGCGGCGCACTCAAAATCAATTCTGAAACAATTGGCGTAATGGTCGGACTACCACGGTTTGGCGTGATCGTTGGGGTTCCGATACACGTGCTACCACGCATCGCCAAGTTGGTTGGGCATGGAGTCGCTGTTTTAGTAGTCGTTGGGGTTGGCGTGCACGGCACTTGGGTTGTTTGCACGCGATTGCTATTCAATGGTTGAGCGGTTGGCGTGAAACATGGTGCCGTTGGGAAGGTCGGCGTTGCGGTTGAAGTTGGCGTTGGCGTACACGGCGCTTGGGTTACTTGGGGTGCTTGCTTCTGAGTTGGCCGTGTGGTTGGCGTATAGCATGGATAGCTTGGGAAGGTTGGAGTTGGCGTGCCAGTCTTCGTTGGGGTTGGGGTTGGCGTACATGGTACTCGGGTCGTTTGCACACCATTGCTATTTAATGGTTGTGGCGTTGGCGTGAAACATGGCGCAGTTGGGAAGGTCGGGGTTGGCGTAAAGGTGGGTGTGCCATCACCCGCCACAATATTTACATACACAGGATTACGTGCCCGTGCCCCACCCCACATCCAGCCGCCATCAATAAACAATTCACCAGTTGCCCAGGCATCAATCGTTAATTCACCGACGGCAGTTGCCCGCAAACGAATTTGGGTACAATGGGTTGGATCTTCGAAGAAATCGCAGGGTATGACTGATGGCGCTTCAATTTGGGCCAAGCCATTGGGGCTGAGGCTAATGCCAGTATCTGGCGCACCAATATTCACATAATCAATCGTTAGCGTAAAGACATCGCCAACTCGGACTTGGCTTGGGGCACTCAACAGCAACTCGGCATATGAGGCTTGTTGGCATGGCAGAGCTGTTGGTGTTGGTGTGCGAGTTTTGGTTGGAGTTGGCGTGGCTGTCGCCTGACCTGCTGGAGTTGGGGTATAGGTTGGCAACATCGTAGCCGTTGGGGTTCGGGTCGCAGGCACACAGGTTGGCATAGGAGTTGGCGTGGCCGTCGCATTCGGATCAACGACATTGATCCAAATTGGATTACGCGCTTGGGCACTGCCCCAAGCCCAACCACCGCCAGCAATCGGCACTTCGCCTGTTGCCGATGCAGAAATTTCTAACATTCCCTCAGCCGTTGCCCGTAATGTAATTGCACGACAACCTGTCGAATGTTCATTGTACTTACAGGGCATCGTCATCGGTGGATCAAATTGAGCCAGATTGTTCGGACTCATGGTGATCGTGGTGTAGGGCAGACCAATATTGACATACTGAATCATGATCACGAACAGTTCACCGACTTGGACTTCGGTCGGGCCGCTCAGAATTAATTCTGAACGAATGGGCGTTGGAGTTGGCGTTAATAACGCCTTGGCACTTGTTACTTCAGGTCGTTTAGCCACAGCAAAGCCAAGCAACACTGCACACAAGCTCACTAACAGGGCCAGCCGCCTGTTATTCATAGGGGTCCTCCTCTAAATTAGATTAATGGGCCTAGGCTGTTAAGTATTCACCAACTAGGACTACTCCTGCTATAGGACAAATGGCCCAAAAAACAAGCTATCTAGCAATATAGATATTAAAAATCATTAAAGAAGCTCGCTAGCAATAATGAATTTAAATTGAATTAAACAGCAACCGATCGCTGTGGTAGCGATCGGTTGCTGTTTAATCAACTCAGCAGTTTATTTTCTCGCCAGCGGAATAAAAATCCGATATGCTAACACGTCGCGCACTTGAATCGAAATTGGGTTTGAAATAGCACTGCCCCAAGCCCAACCACCACCAGCAATTGGCACTTCACCTGTAGCGCTAGCACTAAGGTGAAGCGAGCCTGCGGCAATTGCCCGCAACCGAATAGTGCGACACTGGGTTGGATGCTGATTGAATTTGCATGGCATGGTCAATGGTGGATCAAATTGCCCAATTCCACCTGACCCATTGGTGACCCTCGTATAGGGCATCCCAATATTGATATACTGGATCGTCAGGGTAAAAACATCACCAACATTGACCAGGTATGGCGCACTCAAAAACAAGCCTGAAACAATCGGCGTAGCCGTTGCAGTGCCATTGATTGGTGTGATAGTTGGGGTTCCGCTACAGCTACCGCCGTTGATTGCTAAGTTCGTTGGGCATGGCGTAGCAGTTTTGGTAGCGGTCGGGGTTGAAGTACGGGTTGGTATGGCATTGTTTGGCAGAATATTGATATGAACTGGATTGCGAGCATACGCATATCCATCCTCCGCCTGTTGACCATTAATGAAAACCAAGCCAAAAGCACTAGCATCGATCGTTAATTCACCTGCGGAAGTCGCCCGCATGGTTATTTCTTCACACGAAGTAGGGTGCGAGAATCGTTGGCAAGGCATTGCTAGCGGCGGATCAAACATCGCTAAATCATTCGAGGCGCGGCTAATATCGATGGTATAAGGGGCAATATTCACATAACTCATTCTCAACGTAAAAATATCGCCAACCTGCACTTGGCTTGGTGCCTGTAACACCAACTCGGCATATGAGGTTTGGTAGCATGTCAAGGGGGCAGCAGTTGGGGTTGGAGTACGGGTTTGAATTGGGGTCGAAGTGGCTGTCGCCTAACCAGCCAGGGTTGGCGTATTTGTCGGTATATTTGGGGTTGGAGTGCTGGTAGCAGGTACGCAGGTTGGCACAGGCGTAAAGGTTGAAGTTGGCGTTGAATTCCAATCAATAATATTAATAAAAACTGGGGCTTGGGCTTCAACCCAAATGAAGTGCCAATTACCATTGTAATAAGCTTCGCCTAATGCCACGGCATCAAAATTAAAAACCCCTACATTAGTAGCTCGTAGGGTAAAACTACGACACTGGGTGCTATGGTATTCAGCAATACAATACTCATTCATTGCTGGCTCAAAATGGGCTAAACCGCCATCATTAACCCAAAGCGAGGTTGAGGGTAAGGCTAGATTGATATACTCAATTGAGATGGTGAATAGCTCGCCAACCTCGACCTGACTTGGTGCTGTGATAATCACCTTTGGCTCGACAAAACAGGGATCATTTGGAGTTGCAGTAAAGGTTGGCCTTTCGGTCACTGTTGGCTGCTGCCCAGTAGGAGTTGCAGTAGCATTTGGTCGAATTCCTTGGGTTGGTGTTGGCAGATTTACCGCGCAGGTTGGACCAACTGGTGCGGTTGGGGCCATCGTACTACGCGTAACAAGTGAATCAATACTTTGATTATGGGTTGAGGGTAATAATCCGTTGGCGTTGATTACTTCGGAGCGTTTAGCCATAGCAAAGCCAAGCAATATCGTGCACAAGCATACGAACAGGATTAACTGCCTATTATTCATACGTTCCTCTCTATAAAACTGATTATTGGGCCTAGCTCTCTAGTATCACACGATGAGGACTAATCCTGCTATAGGATAAATGGTCTATTAATGGAACTATCTATCAATATAGATATCAAAGATCATTAAAAGATCCTAACGCGAAATAGCTTGCTCACAAGCGTCAAACGGCCAAGCGGCTATGATACAATAGACTCTGTGATGAATCGAACAGATGCGGCGCTACAACTGAGCTGGCACGAGCTTGCCAAAACCTACAGCACCCGCCCGGTCTACGACCAGTTGGCGGGCGAATTGCATAGTGGCGAAGTTTTGGCAGTGCGCGGCCCAAATGGCGCTGGCAAATCGACCTTTTTGCGCTTGCTCTGCGGCCTCGAACGGCCAAGCGCTGGTACAATTCGCTATCAGTGGCAAGGCCAAACCTACAGCCCAAACACCATGCGCCCATGGATCGGCTTTGTTGGGCCGGATGTCGCTTTGTATCGTGAATTAAGTGCGATTGAACATTTGCAATTTTTGGCCAAAGCCCGTGGTTTAGCCGCCGATCAAGTTTATTGGCACGAATTGTTGGCCCAAGTTGGCTTGGCTGGGCGCGAGGCTGAACGGGTCGCCCATTTTTCATCGGGCATGGCCTTGCGTTTGAAATATGCAATCGCGCTTTTAGCCAAGCCACCAGTGCTGCTGCTCGATGAGCCAACCGCCATGTTCGATGAGCATGGTCGCCAATTTGTGGCTCAGCTGGTTGAACAACAACGCCAGCATGGCCTAACCATTTTGGCCACCAACGATCAGCGCGATGCTGCTTGGGCAGATCTGGTTTTGACGGTAGGAGTGGCGGCGCGTGGCTAAACCAACATTATGGCAAGCTGCTTGGGCAGTCGCCTACAAAGATTTACAAATCGAGCTGCGCACCCGCTATGCCTTGAATGCCATGGCCTTGTTTGCAGTCACGACCGCGGTGATGGTCAGCTTTCGTTTGGGACCATTGGGCCTGAGCCGTGATCCGCGCTCGGCAGCAACCTTGGCCGTGCTCTTGTGGATTGCGATCTTTTTTGCGGCAATGAATGGCTTGGCTCGCTCGTTTGTGCGCGAGGAAGAAGCGCATACTGCAACCTTATTACGCTTAAATGTGCCAGCGTTGGCAGTCTATTTGGGCAAACTCTTGGTCAACTTGTTGATTTTGGCCTTGCTCGAAACGCTGGTTACCCTGCTATTTATTGGTTTGTTGAATGTCACAATTGCCAAAGTTGGCTTGTTTCTGGCGACGCTCAGTTTAGGCGGAGTTGCCTTGGCTGGAGCAACCACTATTTTAGCAACTTTAGTCGCCAAGGCCGATGGCAAAGGCTCGTTATTTACAATTTTGGCCTTTCCCTTGGTGCTGCCATTATTGATTATCGCGGTTGAAACAACCGAATTAGCGCTAAGCGGCGGGACATGGGGTTCAGCTGGCAGCGGTTTGCAACTGCTGGCGGCCTATACCATCGCTGAACATGTGGCCGCGCTCTGGCTGTTTGAACGAGTTTGGGAAGCCTAAAACTCTACTGGTGGGAACAATTAAGCATGCTTGCGACAACCTTTAAGTGGTTTACTGGAATTTGGCTAGCATTGGTCACTGTAGCAATGTTCTTGTGGGTGCCGGCTCACGAGGGCTTGGGCAATGTTGGACGAATTGTGATTGTGCACGTGCCAACAGGCTGGCTAACCAGTGTAGCCTTTTTGTTTTCGGCAATTTATAGCTGGCGCTACTTGCGCAATGGCCGTGCTCGTGACGATGCCTTGGCCTTGGCTGCGGCAGAATTGGGCTTGATTTTTAGCATTCTGGCCACCGTAACTGGCTCGATGTTTGCCAAAGTAGTGTGGGGAACTTACTGGAATTGGGACCCACGCGAGACCGCGATCGCTGCATTAATGTTGATTTATGCGGCCTATTTTGCCTTGCGTACCTCGATTGAAGATCGTCAACGCCAACGCTACCTTGGCTCGATCTATGCCTTGCTGGCGTTTGTAGCTGTACCATTTTTGATCTTTGTGATTCCCCGAGTCACCGATGATACGCTGCACCCCAATTGTGCAATTTTGAATACGCCCAATTGCCAAGGCATTCAATTAACTGAAAATGGGCGAATTATTGGCACAATTGAGGATTTCAAGGTTGAATTGCTGGGCATCGAGCAACAAGCTGATCTAACGGTTGCCACGGTCAGCATTTTATCGAATGGCACAAATTACACCCTTAAACCGTCATTTAATCGGGCGAGCAATAAGCCCGAAGCAATTGAGCGCTTGCCCGAAACCTTGCGCGATGTGCAAATCAAGCGGTTAAGTGGCGAGCTAGGCAATCAAACGGTTGAAATTGCGATTGCCAACACCGGCAATATTGGCCTGCTAACCGAGCAACGCACCTTATTAACCTTCTTTGCCAGCTTATTTGGCTTTACGCTGCTGTTTTTCTGGCTCTGGTGGTTACGCGCCGATGTGCTCGATATCAACGAACAATTAGTACAACAAGGAATGACGATATGAATGGATTAACCGACCCCGGCTTAGCCATGTATGTGGCAGCGGCGGTAACCTTGGTGGTTTGGCTAGGCATTTTTGCCTATTTGCTGAAGATTGATCGCCAAGCCAAAGCCTTGCGCCAAGCCCTGCAAGAACGCCAAGCCGATCCAGCCAATCAAACCAGCAATGCCGCGATTCGTCCAGAACGGGTCAACCCAGAACGAAAGGAGACCAGCAATGTCTGAAGTTAAACCGCGTTTTCGCTTAAAACCACTCCATCTCGTGGGGATTGCCTTGTTGCTGCTGGCGGGTTGGTTGGGCTTTACTTCAATGGGTGATTCGCTGACTCCCTATGTCAATGTGACCGAGGCCAAAGCCAGCGGGCGCAATGTCCAAGTGATGGGTTACCCGCAAAATCAAGGCACGGTTGAATCGGGCACATTCCGCTTTACCATGCGCGATGAAATGGGCCAACCAATTGAAGTGCTGTATCGCCAGCCCAAGCCAGGCAACTTTGATCAAGCGATCAGCGTGGTAGCAATTGGCGCATTCGATGAAAGCCAAGGCATTTTTGTAGCCGACGATTTGCTGGTCAAATGCCCATCGAAGTATCAAGAAGATACCCAAGCTGCCAAGTAGGTCGCAAGGCTGGGGTTTGTGCTAACTTCAGCTATCAATCCAAACCAGAGGATCATCCATGAATTTGTTTATGTTTGGCACGTTGCTGCTGGTTGTGGCGTTAGTTGCCGCTTTCACCGCCACCACTTCATATACATTGCTAATTGCAGGCCAGCGCACCGCCTTGAGTTGGGGTCGTTGGAGCGTGCGGATCGCCGCAGTTTCGATCCTTGTGGCTTCGCTATTGCTCTTGGCGTTGTTCTACTTTGGGCGCTATGAGTTCGATTATGTCTACAACTACTCATCGAACGATTTAGAGCTACGCTACAAACTTTCGGCGCTCTGGGCTGGTCAACAAGGTTCATTTATGATTTGGGCCTTGGTTGGCTTGTTGGCAGCGCCGTTGTTGCTACGCCGCTCACGCGAGTTTGAGCCGTTTGTGCTCATGCCCTTGATGGCGGTGCAAGTGGCAATTATCAGCTTTATGTTGATCAATAATCCATTTGCCCTGCGCTTCGATGTTGCCAAACAAATCATCTATGCAGAAGATGGGCGCGGCTTAAACGAGCTGCTGCACAACCCATGGATGGTCATTCACCCGCCGATTTTGTTCTTGGGCTATGGCTTGTTGGCAATTCCCTTTGCCTATGCCATCGCTGGGCTGTGGCGGCGCGATTACGATGGCTGGGTCAAAGCAGCCTTGCCTTGGACAATTACCGCATGGGTTGTGCTGACGACTGCATTAACCCTTGGCGGCTATTGGGCCTACGAAACCCTCGGCTGGGGCGGCTATTGGGCATGGGACCCAGTGGAGAACTCATCGCTCTTGCCATGGCTAACTGTAACGGCCTTGCTCCACGGGATGTTGGTGCAACGCGCCCATGGTGGTTTGCGACGGGCCAATTTTAGCTTGGCAATTGTCACCTATGGCTTGGTCATGTATGCCTCATTCCTCACGCGTTCGGGCGTTTTGGGTGATTTTTCGGTACACTCATTTACCGAAGATGGCCTTGGCACGACCATGGCAGCGGTTTTGGTGGTTGGCTTAGTGGTTTCACTGGGCATCTTCTTCCAGCGCTGGCGTGATGTGCCAATCAGCAAGCTCTCGGAAAGCCTATTTTCGCGTGATAGTTTGTTTGTGCTAGGCATGTTTTGTCTGGTAATTATCACACTGATTGTGGGTATTGGCACATCGATGCCGCTGTTCTCTAAAACGCCAATTTTGCGTGATGGCCTACGCACAACCTTTGCCAAAGCTTTTGATGTTGCTGCCAGCCAAGATGGCCGCTTTAGCTTGCAACCAAGCTTTTTCCGCACGGTCACACCGCCGTTTGGCTTGGTCGTGATTGGCTTAATGACGATTGCCCCATTGCTTGGTTGGCGCGGCGGCAACATGCGCAAATTTATTTTTGCCCTACGCTTGCCAGCAATTTTGGCAGTGGTTGCCACGGTGATTGGCCTGTTGCTTGGCGTTCGCAAACCACTCTCACTGGCCTACCTTGGGCTGGGCAGTTTGGGGCTTGGGGTCAATATTTTGATGATCGTGCGGACTGTGCGCGGCGGCTGGATGCGCATCGGCGGCTATGCAGCCCATATCGGCGCAGCCCTGCTGGTGATCGGCTTCGTCGGCTCGTCGGCCTATAGCTCACCCGATATCAACATGACCATTCCCTTAAACACCACTCAAACCGCCTTTGGTCATAAAATTACCTTCGAAGGCTACGCAACCCGCACCAACAACCAAGGAGCCGAAAAAGGCGTGATCGATTTGGCAGTGCAACGCGGTGATGGCGAAGTCCAAGATGCTGCGCCACAGTTGTATCTCAACCCTCGCGATGGCCAATGGATCAGCAATCCAGCGATTATTCGCGAATGGTGGGGCGATTTGTATATCTCGCCTGGTAAATATTTGGCCGCTAGCAACCCTAATTTATTGACCTTGGCGCAAGGCCAAAAAGGCAGCGTCGGCCCCTATAGTTTTGTGTTTCAAAACTTCGATTACAGTTTGCCCGAAGGCCACACTGGTGCTGAAACCCAAACCGACGAGATTACAATCAAAGCGCGGTTAACCTTCTATGATGAGGCGGGCAATGCCACGACGATCGAGCCAGGCTTACGCGCCGTCGCCAACGTTGGCAACCAACCCGAGCCTTACACCTTGGCCGATGGCAACCAAGTGCTGATTTCAGCCTTGAGCCTGGAAAATCGCCAAGTAGAATTGCAAATTGTTGGGCTTGATTTACCAGTCTTGCCTGAACGCGCTGATATTTTTGTCAGCACCAAACCAGCAGTCGGCTTAGTTTGGGTTGGCACAGTGGTGATGACGCTTGGTGGATCGTTGGCGGCCACACGGCGCTTTATCGAACATGCTACCAAACGTCGTGCCCAAGCTAGCCTGCCTGAGGCCGCTACCCAAGCCGCTTAATCAATTGTAAACGCTACGGATGCAAGCAACCTTTGCATCCGTAGCTAGCGAGTTTAAACAGAATGTCGGAACAACCCGATGAATTAGATTATCGTCCGCTGCCCTCGCGGCGTGGCAATCCCACAATTAAACCCATTGATGTGGAACGAGCAGTGCGTTGGCGCTGGCTGAATGGCTGGTTAGTGTTGGTTATTACAACCGCACTAGTAATTAGCGGAACTGGCGGCTTAATTTGGCTCAATACTCGTCCGCCAGCCGAGACCACCCCGCAACAAATGCCGCTCTTTGCCTCAACCATTTTGAGCGAAATTAGCGACCCAAATGTGCGCGATCAACTGCTGGCGCTTGATGCGAGCACTGCTCAAGCCCAAAGTGTGATCAACCAAAACCCGCGTGATCCTAATGGCTGGATTATGCTCGGCCATGCCCATTATGATTTTATTCAGATGATTTATGAGCATGCCCCCAACGGCCAAGCCTATGTGCAAAACCTCAGCCGTTGGATTCAAGCCAGCGATGCCTATTCGCAAGCCTTGGCCTTGGATAACTTCCAACCGCTGATTCGTTCGGATCGGGCGGTGGCCTTGGCACGCTATGGGCTTGGCTTCGGCAACCCCTTTTATAGCGAACAAGCCCTCGCAGAAGCTGAAACCGCCTTGGCCCAAGATGATCAGACCTTGCTGGTGTTGCTGAATGTGGGGCGCGTTTATGCCTTATTGCCTGAACCACGCATGGCTGATGCTGAGCGTTTATGGCGAAAAGTTATTGAACTTGGCCCAACCAGTTTGCAGGCCAAATTAGCCGAAAGCCTGCTTGATGGAGCCAAGCCCTAGGAGCAATCATCATGACCAGCGAATCTGAAACTAGCGTCAAGCAAGGCCTTTCACGCAAAGAATGGCTTTGGCTCGGCGCAGGCATTGTCGTGGCGATTATCGTTATTGCGACAGTGGCAATCTTAACGAGTGGCGGTAGTAAGCCGCAAACCGTGGTTGGTATCGATCGACCAGTACCTGATATGGTGCTCAAAACGGTTGACGGTGGCAGCTTTAATCCAGCAGAATACAAGGGCAAACCATTAATTATTAATTTTTGGGCCTCGTGGTGCGAGCCATGCAAGGAAGAAATGCCCGCTTTGGTGCGCACAGCCGAACGCTATGGTGATAAAATCGCCGTCGTTGGCATCAACCTAACCGATCAAGATAACGATCAAGAAATTCGGCGCTTTATTCAGCGCTACGCCGTAACCTACCCGATTGCGCTTGATAACGAGCGCGTTGCCCAACAAGCATTTGGGATTTTTAATATTCCTGTTACTTTTTTTATTGATTCTGAAGGCATTATTCGGTATACTCGGATTAATGCGATTACAGAGTCTGAGATGGATCATGTATTATCGGAATTATTGCCCTAAAAAATCGGGTTAGTGTTTTTGGAGAGGATCTCTCACTTATGGAACAACCGTTAATTTTAGTTGTAGACGATGAACCCGATGTTGCCCAGTTGTTGTCGTTGCAATTGACCATGGAAAAATATCGGGTTCAAATTGCCTACGACGGTCCAACCGCCATCGAGTATGTCCGCTCACTCACACCCGATTTAATTATCTTGGATGTGATGTTGCCTGCCATGGACGGCTACGAAACCTGCCGTCGAATTCGCGAGTTCAGCAATGTGCCCATTTTGATGCTGACCGCCAATATTCAAGACCAACAAATTGTCTCAGGTTTGGATAGTGGGGCCGATGATTATGTCACCAAGCCCTATAGCCCAAGCCAATTGTTGGCACGGGTTCGGGCTTTGTTGCGTCGGATTCCACCGCAACGGCCAATTATCACCGCAGGCGAAGGCTTGATGGTGCTGGATCGCCAACGCCGCGAGTTGAAAGTCAAAGATAAGGTGATCGATCTCACGCCAACCGAATATCAATTGTTGATTTTGCTGGCTGATAGTGTTGGTCAAGTGGTGCCGCACGAAAAATTGCTTGGCTCGATTTGGGGCAGTGGCAAAGAATCAGATCACGATTCGCTGAAAGTCTATATCTGGCATTTACGGCGTAAATTAGAGGACAATCCCCGTCAGCCGAAAATTCTGCTGACCGAATGGGGTGTTGGCTATCGCCTAGCTGAGTAACCTGGTTTGCTTGTGGATTGAGGAATAAGCGGCACGATCAACGAGGATCGCGCCGCTTTGGCATTTTAGCGGGTGGCCCAAGGGGCAAATTGATGGTAGAAGGTTTGGGTTGAAACAAATTCGTAAGCACCAAGATCACAGCGAGCCAACAAATCGCCATTGCCATCGATTGGCCGCGCTTGACCACGTTGATCGCTCGCGGGGCAGGCTTGGTTGTGGCCAGCATCAACCGCTGGGCTGGTTTGGATTAATGGCGCAACCCAAGTATAGTCATCAACTTGCGCTAATGGGCTGGTTTGGGCTGAAAGATCGCCCAGGTTGGTGTTTCCAGCAAGTTGGCAATAATCAAGTTCGCTAATCAGCGCATAAAAACCTTGCGTCGCACCCCAGCAATCGGCTCCAGCAGGCGCAGTATTGAGGCTGATCAAGGTATTGGTAAGGTAGCTTGTGCTGGCTGGTAGGGTATAAATTCCACCGCCAACCCCATCCTCATCGCCAAATTTAATGCCATTGCTAATCACACTGGTGTTGATCAAGTGCAATAAACGCGAATTATAGACTCCTGCCCCCGCCAAATTAGCCGTATTATTGCTAATCGTGCTATTGATAATGGTTAATTGATTGGTGTTATGAATGCCGCCGCCAGTGCCAATTGGCGCAGTACCCATAAATTCAATTGCTCGATTGGAATTATCGATGATTGTAGCGCGATCAAGTTGCATCGTGCCAGCATTGCCAATCGCTGCTGAATCGCCAGCATTAGATTTAAAGATACTGCGATTGATATTCGATTGGCCTTTGCTATGAATTGCCGTGCCATGAGCAATCCCATGACCACTTCCAGCAGTATTGCGATCAAAGATGCTGGTATTAATCGTCAAAGCCTTGAGTGCATAGATTGCACCACCAGCATTGGCCTCGTTGCTCCGAAAGATCGTATTGCTGATCGTCGTGGTGCTATTCAACCACAACGCACCACCTTGCGGATCTTCGTTATCGTTCACAATGATTGCTTTGTTATCAGTAAATTCGCTAGTACTAATACTTACTTGTTGATCAGCTGAAGTGCTATAAATGGCTCCGCCATTGACTGCTTGATTTTGGCGAAAGCCAACCGCATTGATTGTTAGCTGCGCGGTATTATAAATTGCTCCGCCATTAAAATCATGCAAGGCTGCGGCAGTACGATTACCAGTTAGGGCACTATTGCTAATTGATAAACTGCCAGCATTGTAGATTGCTCCGCCATGCAAGGCATCAAGATTATCGTTGTAATTAAAGTTCAACACGGTCTGATTATTATTCAGATTAACATTGTTGAGAATTAGTTGAGCTTGATTATAAATTGCCGCACCATTCCATGGGCTACGGGCTTCGATTAAGCTCAAGTTGCTCAGATTAACCGTACCACTATGAATATGCAGAATTCGATTGGTATTGGCAACACTCAGGCCACTGATGATCGTCAGATTCGGAGCCGCGCCGACCAAACTCAGCGTATCGGTAATATCCAAATCGCCATATAAGCCACTATCATCATCAAGCCGAAACTCCGTACCAACTGGCACAGGGTTATCGATATTCAGCGTATAAGTTCCGCTGGCTAAATTGATCGTCGTGACTAGTGCTCCATTGCCACAATCGGCGCTGACACTGTTGGTATTGGCCGCCACAATTGCCTCGCGCAACGAGCATTGACCATTCTGATTAATTTCATCATTAAAGGTGGTTACGGTAAAAATCGAAGCAGCCGCAAGTGTTACAGGGGTTTGTTGGGCATGACCAATTCCAGCGGTCGCCAAAGCAAGCAGCATGCTGCCTAGACCGATTAACGTTTTCAGATGCATACCAAAACCTCGTACTATAAAAAATCGAACTACTACCCATGAACTGGATCGAAGCTAGGGCGTATGGGTTCGACTATGGTTGGGCACCAGATTGAGGTGAGCAGGCTCGAATAGTCTCTCGCTATCAAAGCCGAAGTTGTTAAAACCACACCAGCGGGCTTATCCTAGCATACAATGGCGCATTTAAGTAGGGACGATTGTACTACTCGCTGAAGCGCATACTACGTGCGCCTCAAGACTGATAGCTAAAACTTAAAGCAATGGTATGATGTGTGAAACCTTGAGGAGCACCCGATAATGTCTGTCTTAATTGCTAATAATCTCGGCAAATGGTTTGGAGCCGAACAAATATTTGAAGCTGTCTCGTTCCAAGTGGCTCGTGGCGACAAAATCGCCTTGGTTGGGGTCAATGGCGCGGGCAAATCTACGTTAATGAAAATTATCGCTGGCATCGATAGTTCCAGCGAAGGCTCGTTGCATCGCTCACGCGGTTTGCGCGTGACCTACCAAGCTCAAGAAGCGACGTTCGCTGCCGATTCGACCTTGGAGCGCGAAGCGCATGCCGCCTTTGCCGCACTAAGCAACATCGAAGACGAAATGCGCCAGCTCGAAGTCACGATCGCCAATCCCGATGATCCCCAATGGGAGCAGGCGATGGAACGGTATGGCGAGTTGCAACATCGCTATGAGCATGCTGGCGGCTATGAAAAAGAGCATCGCATCACCCGTACCATCCAAGGTTTGGGCTTTACTGATGCTCAATGGACTCAGCCCATCGCTCAGTTTAGTGGTGGCCAACGCACCCGCGCTGCACTCGCCGTGGCTCTCTTGGGCGATCCGGATATTCTATTGCTCGACGAGCCAACCAACCACTTGGATATGGCGGCCTTGGAATGGCTCGAAGACTTTTTGCGCGATTGGGAAGGCACATTAATCGTGATTTCCCACGACCGCTACTTCCTCGATCGGGTTTCTAACCGCACCTGGGAAATGGAATGGGGCCGCTTGCAGGATTACGCCGCACCCTATTCTAAATACCAAACGATCAAAGCCGAACGCATGGAGCGTTTAGCCAAAGAATTTGAAGCCCAGCAACAGATGATCGCCAAAACCGAGGAATTTATTCGGCGCTTCAAGGCTGGGGTTCGCGCCCGCGAAGCCAAAGGCCGCGAACGCCGACTTAATCGCTTTAAAGAAGGCTGGAATAGTATTCACGGCCATGTTAAGGCGATTGAAGGCCCGCAACGGCGCAAAGAACTTAAATTTGCTTTGCAAACCAACCTTCGTTCTGGCGATGTGGTCTTGGCATTAGAGCAATTGGGCGTTGGCTACACCGAGAACGGCCAAAACACCACTTTGCTGCAATTTGATGAGTTGTATGTAATGCGCGGCGAACGGGTGGCCTTGCTGGGGCCAAATGGCAGCGGCAAATCAACCTTGCTCAAAACCGTGGTTGACCAACTCAAGCCCTTGGCTGGTAGCTTTGAAGTTGGAGCAAATGTACAACTTGGTTATTATGCTCAAGGTCACGAAGGCCTCGATTTCAACAACACGATTTTGGATGAAGTGCTGCGCCATAACCCGCAAATGGGTGAAACCCGGGCACGCACCATGCTCGGCAACTTCTTATTTACCAGCGATGATGTATTCAAGCAAATTCGCGATCTTTCGGGCGGCGAGCGTTCGCGAGTGGCCTTATCGCAGTTGATGCTCAACGGCGGCAATTTCTTGATGCTCGACGAGCCAACCAACCACTTGGATATTCAGGCCCGCGAGGCACTTGAAGGCGTGCTTAACGATTTTAATGGTACCTTACTGTTTGTCTCGCACGACCGCTATTTTATCGATGCAGTCGCTGATACCTTGTGGTTGGTCAACGACGATGGCAGCATTACGCGCTTCCCGGGCAACTATTCGGCGCTTGCTGCTCAGCGGGAAAACGAACGGCGTGCTGCTGAAGCCGCCGCGATCGAAGCCAAACGCGCTGCCGAACGCCAAACCAAGGCCAACAAAGCCAATCCAACGCCTGTGCCAGCCAGTACCAAGCGCCAATTGCAAAATCTTGAGCGCGAAATTGCCAGCCTAGAGCAACGCAAAGCCGCGCTTGATGCCGAAATTATGCAAGCATCAATCAAGCAAGATAGCCGCAAAATTGGCGAGCTTGGCACGCAATATGCCGCACTCGAAAACCAACTCAGCGATTATTACACCCGCTGGGAGCAATTGGCCGAAGAAGTTGGAGCGTAACGAAATTATGAATTATGAAGGATGAGGGATGAAAGATTCCTTTAACCACGAAGGACAGGAAGACTACTATTAACCCTGTTGCGTGCCAAAACCTAAACCTTAGCGTCCTTCGCGTTCTTAGCGGTTTCATCCTTCATAATTCATCCTTCATCCTTTTTATAAGGGCTTGTAATGTATCGAATTGGCTTGACTGGCAATATTGCATGTGGCAAGAGCACGGTTGTGGCGATGCTCCACGAATTAGGCGCAGCTGTTTGCGATGCTGATGCCGTGGTACATCAAGTGCAAGCCCCTGATGGCAGCGCTTATACACCGATCGTCGAGGCTTTTGGCCTTGGAATTCTGCAAAACCAAACCTTTGGTCAGCCAATTAATCGTCAAGCCCTAGGCCAAATCGTTTTTGCCGATCAAGCCCAGTTGCGTCGTTTGGAAGCCTTAGTCCACCCAATTGTCCGCCAAACAATTATGGCTTGGCTGGAAGCTCAGCGCCAAAATAATGCGCAGGTTGTGGTGATCGATGCAATTAAATTGATCGAAAGTGGCTATCCTGCTTTGTGCGATGCAGTTTGGGTTGTCACTACCGATCCAGCAATTCAGCTAGCCCGCTTGATCGAAACCCGTGGTATGAGCGAAGCCGAAGCCTTGCTGCGGATTAATGCTCAAAATAGTCAGGCCGATAAAATCGCCCATGCCGATGTTGTAATTGATAATAGCGGTTCGCTCGCGGAGACTCGCCGCCAAGTTGAACAAGCATTTTTGGCGATTCAACGCCATGATTAAACCAAGTAAGGAGCCAGTTATGCGTGTTCTTGATGCCCCAACCAATCAAGCACGACCAACCCCTCAACCACGATTAACCCCAGCCATGAGTTTTGGCTTGGCAACACTTGGTGTTTTTGTGGGGGTTGGCTGGCTCTGGCTTGCACCACACTGGCTAGCATTGCTGATTACGCTTGGCTCATTAAGCCTTTTGCTCGGCCAAGCATGGGCGAGTATCCAACGCACTGAACGCGAACGCACGGTTTTAGCCCAAGCGCATAGTGCCCTCGATAGCGAATATAACAGCATTCAAGCTGATTATGCCACGCTCGAACGGGCCTACGAAGATTTGCAACAATCGTATCAGCGCTTGCAACGCCGAGTCGATGAACGCACCGCCGAACGCGATCAATCGACCAATCAGTTGCAAACCTTGCTTGATGATACCCGTTCGTATGTCGCCCAACTAACTGCCCTGAATGAAGTTTCAGTTGCCTTGAACGCTACGCTTGATCGTGATGAAGTGTTAGCCTGTATTTTGCGCCAACTTGAACGGGTGGTTACCTTTGATAGCGCTTCGGTTCAGCAGCTTGAAGATGATGAATTGCAGGTAATCGCTGCCCGCGGCATGAACAACGAAGTCTATGATATGCGGATTTCGGTGCCCGATAATGAATTGGCGCGGAAAGTGGTTGGCTCGCCTGCACCAGTGGTTTTGGGCGATGTGCGCAAAGATCCATCGTTTGTGATGCAGCCTGGTCCAATTCGTTCATGGATTGGAGTGGCCTTGCGGGTGGGCGAACGCACGGTCGGCATTTTGACCGTCGATAGCCATCGCGAAAATGCCTATACTGCCGATGATGGCCACTTGGTCGCTAACTTTGCCAACCAAGCAGCCTTGGCCTTGCACAACTCACATCTGTTTGCTGCTGCCGAACGTCGCGCCACCGAAATGGCCTTGCTTTTAGAAATGACCCGCACGGTTGGCTCAACCTTGCACTTACCCGAAGTGTTGCTACGTGCCGCCGCCGCCATTGGCGAGGCCTTGCATGCTGAAGATGTATTGGTGTTATTGCTTGATGAACAGGGCGAGCGTTTGACTCCCCAAGCTGGGGCAATGGGCGACCACAACTACTTGCGCATGCGCTGGGCTAGCCCAACCTCGTTGAGTAACGAGCCAACTTTAGCCAAAGTGATCAAACAAGGCTGCGCCAGAGTAATTCATGCGGTTTCGCCGACGATTCCTTACCAAACCTTGTTGGCCTTGCCATTGAGCATCAAAGAGCAAGTTTTAGGGGTTGTCTTGGTGGCCACGCCTGATCGTGATGCGCCGTTTGGGCCGCAGCAATTGGTTTTAGCTGAAGGCTTAGCCACCTCAGCCGCCATCGCGATCGAACAAGCCCGCTTGTATGATCAAGCACGACGCGCGGCTCAAGCTGAGGAGCGTTCGCGTTTGGCCCGTGAATTACATGATTCGGTCACCCAAACCTTGTTTAGTATGACCTTGACGGCTGAAGCTGCTCGTGCCCAAGTTGAGCGCAACCCAGTTCGAGCGGCGACCCAAATTGATCGCTTGAAGGCCGCAGCTCATCAATCGCTCGGCGAAATGCGCGAACTCTTGCTGCAATTGCGCCCAACGCCTTTGCAAGAACATGGCATTATCAAATCGCTGCGCGACCATATTGCCAGCTTGAATGCTCAAGAAGTTGCAATTAATTTAGAGTGCGAGGGCGAGGATTCGGTGCTTAGTCCAGCCAATGCGGCTGGCTTATATCGAATTGCCCAAGAAGCGATTGCCAATGCCTTGCGCCATGCCCAAGCAACCAATGTACGGGTAAGCTTCAGCTTTGCCAGCAAATCGACAACCTTGATGGTCAAAGATAATGGCTGTGGCTTCGACCCCGATTTATTGGAGCGCAGTGGCCGCCATTTGGGGTTAACCAGTATGGCTGAGCGTGCCGGAGAACTTGGTGGCACGCTCGCTGTGCAAAGCGTCGTTGGCGAAGGCACCTGCTTAACCGTGCACTTGCATGGTTAGGCAGGCTTGCCAGCTAATAATTTTAGCCCGATAATACCCGCAACGATCATCACCAAACAGGCCAGCCGCAACGGTTGAGCCGATTCGCCAAATAACCAAATACCTAAAATTGCCGTGCCAGCCGTGCCAATCCCTGTCCAGATTGCATAGGCTGTGCCTAGGGGCAAATCACGCAAGGCCATCCCCAACAGCGCCATACTCGCCGCAAGCATCACACCCGTGGCAAGGCTTGGGCCAAGCTTGGTTAACCCTTCGCTATATTTTAACCCAACCGCCCAACCAACTTCTAAAACACCTGCCACAATTAAATAGAACCAAGCCATTGTACAACTCCCAAAATTGAAATTAATCAGCGCTTGCAGCGTCGCATAGCCTGAATTAATCATCAGTTCAGTGATATGCAATGATCCTAACAAATTTGGGAACAAAATGCTGACGAAAAACGTCATTGTGCCAAACCCCGAAGAGTGTGTTTCGTCAGTCCACATTGGAGGAATACGTTATGACAATGGACGAGCTTGATCAGGCCATTTTAGAAGTTCTGCAAACCGATGCCCGTCTGCCCAATCGGGCGATTGCCAGCAAAGTTGGAAGCAGCGAGCCAACCGTGCGCCGCCGCATCGAACGCTTGGTTGACGAAGGGTTAATTAAAATTGTCGCGGTGGCCTCGCCCTATGCATTGGGCTATCAGGTGGTAGCAATCATTGGTATGCAAATCGATCGAGCCTACCAGCGCCAAATTGAACAAGCCTTATGTAATTTGCCCCATGTGCATTTTGTTGGCCTCACCTTGGGTAGCTATGATGTTGTGTTAGAGGCTTGGCTCCGCTCCACTGATGAATTATTAGAGCTGTTGGCCGACCATATCGCGCCCTTGCCAGGAGTCCAGCGGGTCGAGCCATGGCAAGTTTTGAAGCTCAGCAAATACAATTACGATTGGGGCAATCAGCCTTCGATCAGCAATTCTCACCATTGACGAAGGCTTAACTGGCGCGTACAATGGCCTAATACTGAATCACTAGCAATCGGGAGAAAGGAATATGCCAGGTCAACGCTGGCGGCTCTTGCCGTCTCTGGTATTGGGATTGGCGCTCTTGGGGCTTGCGCCAAGTGTACCAACTGCCTCGGTTAGTGCTGCCGTGCAGGCACAACAAACGACTGCATGGGAGCCATATCGCTATTTTGCGGCAACTGGCCATAACATCTCATTCGATGTCAAACGCTTCTATGAACGCCAAGGTGATCTTGAGGTGTTTGGGTTGCCATTAACTGAAGTGATTTGGGAGAATGGGTTTCAGGTGCAATATTTCGAGCGTGCTCGCTTGGAGATTCACCCCGAAAATAAGGGCACAGATTTCTATATTTTAGCGACACGTTTGGGGGCAGTTGCCGCCGAAGGTCGTGAAGCTGAAGAACCTTTCGCCTGGCGCACTGGCCCTAGCTACGAAGGCGCAACCTTCTATCCTGAGTCGGGCCACTCGTTGGGCAATGGCTTTCGCGATTATTGGACTAAGTATGGCGGTTTGTACACTTTTGGCTATCCGATCAGCGAAGAATTTTCGGAAGTAAACGCCGAAGATGGCCAAACCTATACTGTCCAATATTTCGAACGCGCTCGCATGGAATGGCATCCCGAGCATGCTGGCACCAAGTGGGAAATTCAATTAGGCTTATTGGGCAAGCAATATATCAATCGCATGGGCATTGATCAAAATTTGCTCAAGCCAGCCCTCGAAGTGCAAAAACTGGGGAGTGCCACCACCTACTACCGCGGCTCTAACGCCGAACGCATCAACAACATCAAACGCGCCGCCGATCGCTTCAAAGGGGTCACGGTTAAGGCTGGTCAGGTCTATTCATTCAACCAAAATGTTGGTGATGTCTCCGAAGAGGCTGGCTTTACCGATGGCTATGCAATCGTCGATGGCAAACTTGAAAAAGTTGTTGGTGGCGGTTTATGTCAAGTATCAACCACGATGTACCGTGCAGTATTCAATAGTGGTATGCCGATTATCGAACGCTATGGCCATAGCTACATCGTGTACTATTATGAAAATATTTTGGGCTTTGATGCCACCGTCTTCGTGCCCGATGTCGATTTCCGTTGGAAAAACGACTTAGGCACCGATATTTTCATGTGGACAGACACCGACACCAGCGCTGGACGAGTAACCTTCTCGTTATGGGGCTATGGCGATGGTCGCCGCGCCACCATGGAAGGTCCAACTTATTCCAACGAGCAAAAACCAGGCAAGCCGGTTTGGCAATACGACAAAACCATGCGACGTGGCGCAGTTGAACAACTCGTCCATGGCCGCGCAGGCATGGATGTGACGATGTATCGCGTCATCAATAAGGCCAATGGTACATCAAACCGCGAACGCTTCTTCACTCGCTACTATCCATGGGAAGATTTCTATCTGTATGGACCTGGAGTTAAGCCACCAGCAGGCGTAACGATCGCCCCACCACGCTACCCATAGACCAAGCACATCAAGCATTAAATTCAACAACGAGCGTCCTTTGGGCGCTCGTTAGTATATCAAAGGACAAATTATGTCAAATCAACTTCCGCCAACTACCCCGATTCAGCCGAGCAACCAACCACCAGCAAATCAACCGCCAGGCCAATGGTATGGGCAACAACCCTATCAAGCACCATCCCAAGCCTATGGCAACCCAACCTACAGCGTTCCAAGCCAGAATGCCCATGCTTCCAATAGCTGGCTACGTTGGCTTGGTTTTAATGTTTTAGCCATGATTTTGAGTAGTGTGGTTTTTGCTGTGCTCTTTTTTATCTTGGCAATCTGGTTGTTTATTGATGGAAGCCAAGCTGGTGGCATCGTCGATTCGATCAATACCCAAGCAGGCGAAGTGGGCTTTACGATCGGATTATTCGCGGGAATTGCTGGCATTAGCGCCTTAGTCGCAGGCTGGATTCAACGGATCGGGCTGCATAACCGGGTTTCTTATGGGCCATGGATCCTCAAAACTGGATTAATAACCGCCCTAACAACCGCTGTTAGCTTGGCAATCTTCTTTTTCATGATCAATCCTAATACCTCTGCTGATAATTACCAATTGATCAATACCTTGTTTCTCACCGCAAGTACGGCAGCCATTGCCTTGGCGACTGGGTTGGGCCAGCTTTCCGAAGTAAAAAAAGTTAGCCAACAGCCCTTTACTTGGGTCATTATTTCAGTTTTAACCTGGACAAGCCTGAGTGGCTTGGCATGGGGTAGTTTTATTTTCTCATTGTAAGCAGCAATTCACAGTTTGGCGTTAGTGCTACAATCTTTAGCATCTATTTGCCAACTCAGCCCTGAGCGTTCTTACAATGCTCAGTGGTTTTATCAGGAGCTAGGTTTATGCCAGAACCAATTCAACCAACTACGCCCTTGACACCGCCAGCAAATCCCGAGCAACCAGTCGCCACCAACGTCCTTCAGCCACAGGTAACGCAAGTGCTGGATTCTTCGACTCAAGCGTTGCCACCTACTCCAAGCTATGGGCAGCAGCCCCAAGCCTATGGCTACCAACAGCCAACGCAATACGGGCAACAACAAGGCTATGGCCAGCCTCAGCCGCCCTACGGCCAGGCACCAAGCTATTATCAACAACCGCCTCAAGCCTATGGTCAAGCACCAGCGCCTTATGGCTATCAGCAACAACCTGTGGTCTATGGCAATCCAGCCTATATGGGGCCACCGCCAATCATTAGCGATATTAATGCGCCTGATCGTGGGCTACGCTGGGTTGGCATGAACGTGCTAGGCTTTTTTGTGGCTTCAATGAGTTTCTTGAGCTTATTTTTTGGCCTAGCCATGGTAATTGCAGCAACTTATGTCGATTCAACTTCAAACTTTGAAAATATTGAGAATATTGCCAATGCTAATATTCTTGCCTTAGTTGGCTATGGGGTCTGCGCAGCATTTACTGCGGCGATTGTGGCCTTAATTCAGCGTGGAGCCTTGCATAATAAAGTTTCGCTCTGGCCATGGATTGGCAAAACGGCCTTGGCTGTAGGCATTTTATTGCCATTAAGCACCTTTCTCAGCGGCACAGTGATTAATATGCTAGAGCCAGCCGAAGCAAATGCTTGGATGTTTATTGTTTTAGCTACGCTTATTTTTGGTATAACCTCGTTCGGCACTGCCTTTGTACAATATCTTGAGCTTAAGGAAGTCGCCAATCGTCCGATGCAATGGGTGATTACGACTGGCCTCACCTGGACAATTCTTGGTGGGTTAGTTTTAGGTGGCCTGTTTGGCTTCTTCGCCATGGCCATTGGAGGCCAGATTTAGTATCTATTCCGCTTGCAGCTAGCGCAACCATCGCAACGACCAATGAGCGTTCTTCGGGCGCTTATTGGTATATTCAGGAGCAAGGTTTATGTCCGAGTCAATCAAGCCACACTATCACGATCAGCAGTCACCAACCGCCTATGCTATTCCAGGCTATGTAGTTCCGTCAGCATTTAATCCTTCAATTAATCAGCCCAATCGTTGGCTAAATTGGGTACTGATCAATATTCTCAGTTTTATCGTGGCAATCGTTACGTTTGCTGTTTTATTGTTTATCGCGATCACAACCATAGGCAAGCTAGGCGATCTTCTGATGCCCATCTTATTTAATATCAATACCTTTCGCGTTCAAGTACTTGGATTATTAATCTTGGGATTGATCGCGGCGATAACAGGCGCAGTATCATCCCTGATCCAACGATCAGCCCTCAATTATCAAGTACCACGTTGGCAATGGGTAATCAAAACTGCACTAGCAGTTGGAATGCTCTTTCCAATTAGCACGGTCTTAAGCAATCTCGTCGGAGATAGTTTTTTTCTCGGCGATGACTCATGGCAACGATATATCATAACGATGATGGTTAATTTTGGACCAACCGCTTTTGGTACAGCGCTAGTCCAAGCATTCGAAGTTAAAAAAATTGCCGATGACCCAACCCAATGGGTATGGGTAAGTGGCTTCACTTGGACAATCCTAGGAAGCTTGGTTGTGGGAAGTATTATTAGTTTTTTTATGGGAGTAATTGGCAGTATTAGTGTGTAAAAGTAAAGGTTGCCTCAACTGTAAACCAAGCTGAGGCAAGCTTAAATGATTGAGAAGAGGAAAAATCTATGCCCGATTCAACCGATCCACTGATTCAACCACCAGCAAACTCCAATTCAGCGCAAGGCTATTACATTCCAACCGCTAACTTGAGCAAAATCAATCATCCAGATCGTTGGAAACGCTGGGTCGGTGCGAATGTGATTGCATTCTTTATGGCAAGCTTTCTGTTTCCTGGTTTATTTGTAGCTGCTAGCATAGCGCTCGTATATGTAGAAGATCGATGGCCTTCCCTATTAAACCAGTTTAGCCTCCATAATACCCGTGGGCCATTAGGTATCTTAGGCTATGGCTTCCTTTCGGCCATAACCACAATTCCCATAGCGCTAATCCAACGCATAGCTTTAGATTCCAACATTCCTCGCTGGTCATGGGTTACTAAAACAGCCTTGGCAGCCGGTGTACTAATGCCGACTAGTACATTTTTAGCCCATTTTATGTTAGGGAATCTTCTCTCCAACAATACTTCTGAATTCATCGTGATGGGATATTTATTTATTATTTTTGGTATAACCGCATTTGGTACAGCCCTGATTCAAGGGCTTGAAATCAAACCGGTTGCCACTAACCCGCTTCAATGGGTTTGGGCCAGTAGTTTAACGTGGATAGTCCTTGGTTGTATCATATTAAGTGTCTTGTTTAGTCTAAGCAAAACAATCTTTCCCCCGATCAACCAATAAGATCTAAAGTATCGATTTGATTAACATTCAATGGAGAGGCGAGACAAGTATGAATGATTCACCTAAACTACCAATTAACCAACCAACAAACCCCAATTCAGTGCAAGACTATCACGTTCCGACAGCTCGTATGGACGACCCTAATCAGCCAAGCCGTTGGAGTTGGGTAGGGGTTAATTGTACAGCCTTTGGGGTTAGCTGTATCCTTTACCCAATGTTTAATGTTGGTGGTTTTTGCATGTTTGCCCGATCCAACTTTCGAATAGGGAGCATCAACGATCATTCTTCGGGCATTCTTATAAGCATATTCATATTCGCTATCCCTGTTTTTATCACGATTTATATTGCGAGTCGCATCCAGTGTGGAGCGATAAACGAGCATTTCAGGCATTCAGTTTGGAGTTTCAATAGTGCGCTAATCGGCACATTTACCTTTATCAGCATAAGTTATCTGATTATTGCCAATAATTCCGAATTAACCTCCGCCCACTTTATTGGGATAGTGTTTTTTGTTTTTGGATTTACCTCAAGTGCAATTAGTTGGGTCCAATGGCGTGAACTTCGGCATGTCGTTGATAACGCTTGGCAGTGGGTCTTAATCACAATCATCACATGGACTGGCCTTGGAACCCTCATTCTTGGTGCTGGTATTAGCTATGGATTACAAGCATTGATACGGCGCTAGCCCAAGGAGTAGCCAATGAGTGAAGAACCACCACATGTTAACCCACTATCAACGAAACCAGAATTGCCAAACTCCAACTCAGCGCAAGGCTATCACATCCCATCAACGGTCATGGCCGACCATAATCAGCCAAGTCGTTGGGTCGATTGGCTGATTATGAATGGTGTAGCTTTTGTTATTAGTTGCATCGTTTTTCCAATTCTATTTATTGGATGTTTATTGCTCTTGGCCGGCTTCACAGAGTCAGCCTCAGCAACCCAAGCTCAAATTTCAGATGGCTTTAGCCTCCTATTCGTCGTGGGAATTCCAGCATTTGTAACGATGTATCTTGCTAGTTTTCTGCAATGGACTACGGTCAGCGAAGGCATTAATCGTTCGACATGGGTCACCAATAGCGCAACAGTTGGGGCAATTGCATTGACTGTATGGATCTATCACCTAAGTCCAATCACTGCTCAATCGATTAAAAACTACAATCAAGTTATCTTTCTGACCTTTGGAATCACCTCAAGTAGTGTTAGCTGGGCGCAATGGCTTGAACTACGCAAAACAATCGATCAGGCATGGCAGTGGGCATTGATTAGCATCATCACGTGGACAGGCCTTGGAACATTAATTTTTGGTTTTGGCCTTAGCTATTTGGTACGACGCTAGCCCAAGGAGAAATCGATGAGTGAAGAACCACAATCAGCAATTTCAGCAACTGGCCAGCCAGCGATCACAGCCGAACAACTAGCAAACTCCCATTCAGCGCAAGGCTATCACGTTCCAGCAACGATCATGGCCAACTATAACCAGCCAAGTCGTTGGCGCTGGTTTGGGATTAACTGTTTAGCTTTTGTTATCAGTGGAATCCTTTATCCAGTCTTAACTATTACTTTTTTATTTGCAATTGGGTCAATCAATGTTCAATTACCTTTAATTGATAATCAACGTGCGCTCAAGCCGAATCTCTTTGTTCTCCTAAGTATCCCTGTGTTCATCACAATTTACATTGCTAGTCTCATCCAGCGTGCAGCGATTAACGAGGATTTCAAACGCTGGGCTTGGAGCCTTAACAGTGCAACTGCTGGAACTCTGACCTTTATAACGGTGGGCTATCAGATCATTTCCAGAGATTCTATATCCACATTATCCAGCTATCTTTGGCTTATATTTTTCATTTTCGGGTTTACCTCAAGTGCGATTAGTTGGATACAATGGCGTGAGCTTCGCAATGTTGTTGATAATGCTTGGCAATGGGTGCTGATTTCAGTTATTACCTGGACAGGCCTTGGAACATTAATCTTTGGCGCTGGGATTGGTTTTTGGATACGGTCGTTGATGCAACACTAGCCCAAGGAGAAGCAGATGAGTGAAGAAGCACAATCAGCAATTTCAGCAACTGGCCAGCCAGTGATCACAGCCGAACCTCCAGCAAACTCCAATTCAGCCCAAGATTATCACGTTCCGGCAGCTAGTATAGACGACCATAACCAGCCAAGTCGTTGGCGCTGGTTTGGGATTAACTGTTTCGCTTTTATTGTTAGTTGCCTTATATTTCCTATGTTTGTGATTCTTTGTATGTTTTTATTAAGGTTAGGAAAGCCTTTTATGCTCAAATCACAGAATAATCTAACCGAAGGCTTGAGCATCCTATTTATGGTTGGAATTCCGATTTTTCTAACAATCTATCTCGCAAGTATGCTGCAATGGGTTGTAATTGGTGAGAGGATTAATTGGCTTGGTTGGAGCCTTCAAAGCGCGATTGTTGGAACACTTTGTTGCACAACCACATTTATTATTAGCAGCTATGCCCACATCTCAAACAATTTGTGGCTTGCATTTTTGATCTTTGGCGTAACTGCAACAGGGATTGGCATCATTCAATCACTAAAACTTCGGCCTCATCTTACTAAACCGTGGCATTGGCTTTGTATCACAAGTATCACATGGACTGGTTTAGGGACATTCGTAATTGGCTTTTGGTTGGGGCAATTATTAGAGCCATTAAGCGATTGGTAAGGAGCTATTGCAATGAGTGAAGACCCAAATCAAGCAGATCAATCGCCGCCACCGTCTGCCAATTATGACTATCAGCCGTATGATCAGCAGCAAACTTACCCAAATTACAACTCCCAACCAAGCTATAGCGTGCCAGCAACTACCGATAACAATACCAATGCTCCCAATCGTTGGCGGCGCTGGGTTGGCTACAACGCTTTAGCATTTGGTCTAAGTTGTGTCATTATGCCCTTGGGCTGTTGCGTCATGTCGGTCGTCGCCAATGTGCTGCGCAGCGGTTTGCAGGAATTGGTCGATAATCACACATTTAATCTCGTTGGAGCAATTGGTCTTTTTTTGCTGCTCAGTTTTCCGCTCTTTCTGACCATAGGCGTTGCCAGCATGATTCAACGATCAGCCTTGTATCACCAAGTTCCCGCCAAATTATGGGTTTTCGGTAGTGCGCTCAGTGGCATCGCTGCAATGTTTGTGGCAATAATGTTGATGGGAATGATCGCAGCGCTATTCAATCCCGACTTCACGCCAAATGCCTATATTTTGAGTATCTTTGGGATCTTTGCTGGTACATCAACAGGCATTGGCTTTTTTCAATGGTGGCAGATTCGGCGAGTTGTGATTAATGCTTGGCACTGGCCGCTGATCTCCGGCGCAACGTGGACTGGCCTTGGCACGCTGATTCTTGGCATAGGTATGAGCTATCTCTACAATCGCTTAGGCATTTAGCGAATGCCCAACATCGCCAAGCTTGTAAATTTGATGCTAGATAGATTGGAGAATAGAATGATAATATCCTCAGATGCTTTCAGTCATGCTATTTTAACTCAAGATTATGAGACGATTCGTCTAGCAATTGCCGCAGGCTTTGATGTAAACAGCCCTTGCGATAACGGACGATTTTCCTTCGTTCGAATTGCACAACCAGCACAGGATATGGTTATCTTAAAAATGCTCTATGAGGCTGGTGCAATACCAGATACGCCATGGTTAGAAAGTCTTTTTAATGATTTTGCCAATGAAATCGAGCCTCCCGATCACCAAAACCCATGCCTTGAAGCGGGAACTCGCGATCTTACAGAAGAATTCACAGTCTCGCGCTTTGAATATCTGCAAGGAATTTTTTACTTTTCAGGATCAATGAGCGATATTGAAATTGAGCTTAAACCATTTATGCTTGATGGTGAGTGTGTTCAAACCTCAATTCGTGCCGATGGAATTGCGCTACCACCATCACGTGATCAACTTTCGGGTCAAACATTTCATTTTCCGTTGAATCCTGATGATGGCTATATCGATGCATCGATCTATCTTTGCGATGGTCACAATTCGGTCAATATCAGTTCAATTAGCTTCAAGAACCTCACACCTGATAAACAACAGATTGATGTGGTTATTGAGATGCTTTTCGATTTTGAAGAGGAAATGCTTGAATACCCAAATGAAGCCCTAACACTCGAAATATCCTTGGCAATCCAAACGCTAGATCAATCTCAATTCAATTTATGATTAACCAGTATCTTTGCTGCTTCAACTTGTGCGAATGCCCAACATCGCCAAGCCCATGGGCAAATCGCGGGCGGTGCGAATGTTAGTGAGATGAATGCCTGCCCGAATGAGGCCTTCAATCAAGCTCGGGCGTAGGCCAATCAACATGCTTTTGGCCCCGATCAATTCAATCGCTTTAACAATCGTGCTAATTGCTTGAATCGCATCGGGATCAAAAGTTAATAAGCCACTGCCATCGAGCAGTACATGCTCACAACCACGCTCGCGCAAGGTTTCAAGAATTGTATGGGTCAGGTTTTCCCAGCGCAGCCGATCGAGCACCCCAATCAAGGGCACAATCAATACATCATCGGAAAGTGGGATGCGCGGAATATCGAGTTCGCTGACTTCTAGCTCTAGCTCAGCCAAAACTTGGGCATTATCGAGCGCCAAAGCCACCGAACTGGCGACCGTGCTCAATAAGGCTTCTTCAAACTCACCATACAAGGCAGGCTGATAGCTCTGAATATTCAACACGCCCACAAAATCAGCGCCAATCAGCAAGGGCACGCTCATCCAAGCGCGTGAACGTTTCTCTGCTTGGCCAAAGCTGCGAGTGTTTTCCACGGTAAAACGTTTGGGCAAATCTTCATGCAAATCATCAAAGCGCACCAATTGCTGGTTGGCAATAATCCAGGCTACGACTTTGGAGCGTCGATAATCCCAAGCATAGGGCACAACGTTTTCAATGCCCTCATCAATCGAGTAGATCGTTTGCATGGTATCGGTTTTGGGCTGATATTGCTCGATAAAGCCAGCATCAAAGCGCAACACGTGATGCAATTGCTCAAAAATGCTGCGACAAACATCAGCCAAATCACGCGGCAGTAAAATCGCCCGAATCAATTCATGAATCGCCAGAATCGTTTGCTCAACTGGCTGATGATGGCGGCTACTTTCATAGGCTGTCATACTCACCTCGCTCAAATTTGGCGCTTGAGATAGCGCAAACTTTGCTGCACATCACGCACAATTAGCACATTATGCTGGCTCAAAATTGGGCTAAGCACTGCGCTATTTTCGGCCTGCACTCCGCTAACAATGCAAGTTGCACCCAATAAGCGCAATGCGCCGATTAATTTATTGAATAAGCCAGTTGCCTGAGGGTCAAACGAGCGCATGCCCGTTAAATCGAGCACCACATAGCGAATCCGTTGGCGCTCAACATGGCCCAAAAGAATCGTTTGCAAAATTGTGAGGCGCTGTTGATCAACTCGCCCAATCACTGGCACAATCCATAAATGTTGATCAACCGGAATCGTGGGAGCACTCAAGGCCAAGCGCAGCACTTCCAATTCTTCAACTCGTTGAATCTGGTTGATCGTGGTGGCCAGCATTAAACTGAGGGTTTGCAACAATTGTAGTTCGCGGTCGCCATACGCCGCCGTTTCATGATGTTGAATCGTCACCAAGCCCAACAATTGACTGCCCAACATAATTGGCAAGCCGAGCCAACTGCAACTAGCGTGGTGCAAATCGGCTCCGAGCGCATGCTCAAGGTTAATTTCGCTATGGCTATCAATGTAGATATTTTCAAACAGCAGTGGTTTGCGCTGACGTAAAATCCAAGCACTGGGCGTATGCGGTTTAATCGTAACTGGCTCATCAGCAAAATTACCACGCCGATGGGCAATCACATAGACATGACGCAAATTCTGCTGCGCATCAAAAAAGCTGATGTTGCCATGATCGATCGGCACAACCTGCTCAAGTAATTGATAAAACGACTCATAGACCACAAACCGATCGCGGGTACTATGGATAATGCGGCCAAACTCTTGAATACACTCCAACTCGGCTCGTGCCCGCACCAACGCCTCAGTCGTCGGCATAGCTCAATCCTTCAGCCTCACGGTTCAGCCAATCTGATGCCCAGCCGCCGTCAGAACTGCCACAGCTTCGTTAAATTCATGCTCACGAAGCAAAAGATAATCGGTATCATAGGTTGATAGCACAAAAATACTGATCTGGGCTTGAGCTAGCGGCGCTGCTAAACTGGCCAAAATCCCAACTTGGCTAAAATCTAATGTGCCTACCACTCGCAGCCCACGCCAATTGCGCTCAGCTTGGACGTTTTCAGGCACAAATTTAGTTTCACACACAATCGATAATTCATCAGTGGTACGACTGATACTCACAAATGGGCTTTGCAAGGCCCATTCCGGCCATGGTTGCTCGATATTCAAACGAGCAACCGCCAACATTTCGGGATAGACGGTTAATTTCAATTGATGCATGTTACTCACGAACCCGCTGGGCTGCAAATAGCGCTCCCAACACCACAAAAAAAGCATTTGGCAGGGTAAAGCCTAAATAACGTCGCGAAGGTACTTCGCCTAGGTACAGCAACCATTGGCTTGGCTCAAGATCGTTGCTGATGCCCAGTGTCCAGAGCGCCGCAACAAGCGCGGCAATTACTACGCCCGCCCCGGCAATCCACATTAATTGAGCATTGCGGCGCTCGTTGGAGATTCGGCCAACGACTTCGCCGCTCAACAGGCTAATTGCAAACACAAACCAAAAACTCCAATCACCCCAATCGCCGAGCAAACGAAACTGGCCCCAAGTAATCCCGCCAATAATTGCCACACCTAGCATTCCCGCAATCGCTTTGAGATATTGCTGGCTGGTGACTTGGCTAAGCAAGGTTGGCACATAATAGCCAGTGCGTCCCGCCACCGCGCCAGTGCAATCGGGGCAGCGCCAACCAACTGGCGTGCGCACAGCACAACGCCCACAAATTGGATTCAAACATTTTGAGCAGCGCAAAAGCGTTGCTTCTTTGGGGTGATTAACACAAAAAAACTCTTCTTCTACGGTTGTTTGCATAGATTTAGCCTCGTTTGATGCGTTGAGCTTCGCGCCAAGCTGCCCAACCAAAAAGCACCACCGCTGTGAAAATTCTGCGCCAACGCTGAGGATGGCGAATTAAGCGCCATAACCATTCTAGCCCAAATTTGCGCATCCATTGCGGCGCTCGTGGGCGCAATCCAGCCAGATCATCAAACGTGCCGCCAACCCCAATGCCCAGTTTAATCCCCAACTCAGCGCCATAACGCCGAATCCAGAGGTCTTGGGCAGGAGCACCATAGGCCACCAAGACAATATCGGGTTGGCTGCGCCGAATTTCGTTGGCAATCACTGGTTGATCAGGTTCGCGCGGCGAGCCAGCCCATGTGCCGACAATCGAACAATTGGGATAGCGTTGTTGTAGCACCGCCGCTGCTTTGGCTGCCACCCCATCAGCCGCTCCCAGCAAAAAGATTTTCCAGCCGCGCTGGGCACTTTCAGCCGCCAACCGTTCAGTCAGATCGATGCCTGTAACTTTGGATCGCAGCTGCTTGCCTTGCCAACGAGCTGCATGCAACAAGCCTGTGCCATCGGGAACTGAAAGACTAGAGGCGGCCAAGGTTGCGCGAAACGCCACGTTGTTTTGAGCCGCCATCACAAATTCAGGGTTAACCGTAGCAATTTGATGCGCTCCACCAGCGGTGAGCATGGCCGCAATCAGCTCAATCGTTTCATCCATAGTCACGTCATCAACGCGCACCCGCAGAATTTCGAGCGAAGCCAGATTGGCTGGACGTTGAAAAGTCATAGTTATTGTTTTTCCTCGCGTTGGCGGCCATGACGTTCGCGCAAGGTAAACCAAACATCCTCAGGCGAAACGCCCTGATTGAGCAACAATACAAACAAATGATAAATTAAATCGCTGGCTTCGTTGCGCAATTCATCGGCGTTACCATTTTTGGCCGCGATAATTACCTCGGCTGATTCTTCGCCAATTTTCTTGCCAATTTTATCGACCCCTTTTTCGAGCAAATAGGTGGTGTAGGAGCCAATCGGGCGGGTTTGTTCGCGTTCGCGCAAGAATTCGAATAATTGGCTCACAAAGGCCAACGGCACAGCACTGCCTTCGCGTTTGGTGCCATCAAGCGTCGTATGAAAACACGAGCGTGAGCCAGTATGGCAGGTTGGGCCAGTTGGCTCAGCCAAAATCAACAAAGCATCATTGTCGCAATCGGTGCGAGCAGCGATAAATTTCAGCACATTGCCGCTGGTTTCACCCTTCGTCCACAATTGTTGGCGCGAACGGCTCCAAAAGGTCACTAAGCCGCTGGTTTGGGTTTTGGCCAGCGCTTCGGCGTTCATATATCCAACCATCAATACCTCACCACTGCGGGCATGCTGCACTACAGCGGGAATCAGGCCTTGGCTATCGTAGGTTAATTCGACCATAACATCACATTCTTTCGACTAAAAAGCAACCAGCGTGGCCGACCATCGACCAACGCTGGCCAGTAGATAGATTTAGTGTTTGAAGTGGCGAGTAGCAGTGAAGATCATCGCGATGCCTGCGGCGTTGGCAGCAGCAATCACTTCATCATCACCTTGCGAGCCACCAGGCTGAACAATTGCGCTCACACCAGCTTCAATCGCGGCCTGAATTCCATCAGCTTTAGGGAAGAAGGCATCGGAAGCCAGCACGCTGCCCTTGGCCCGTTCGCCAGCCTTGCGAATCGCCGTCAACACCGAATCAACCCGCGAAGGCTGACCAGCGCCCATCCCTACCAATTCCTCGCCTTGTACCAAGACAATCGCATTCGATTTCACGCTGGCACAGGCCTTCCAAGCAAATTGTAAGGCGGCCAATTGCTCATCGCTGGGCACAGTTTCAGTGACAACCTGCCAAGCATCCCAGCGATCATTGCCAACGCGATCAACATGTTGAGCCAAAATACCGCCGCCAATGCTGCGATATTCCCAATCGTTGCTGCTCGAACGGCCCGTATCGACGCTCAACAAGCGTAAATTGGGCTTTTCGGCCAAAATTGTCAAGGCTTCAGGGCTGAATGCCGGAGCAATAATCACTTCGTAAAAATATTTTTTCAGCACATTGGCCAAAGCCTGATCAACTGGACGATTAACCCCGACAATGCCACCAAAGGCTGAAAGCGGATCGCCTGCTCGCGCTGCTTTGTGGGCCGCCACCAAATCCTCAGCCGAAGCCAGGCCACAAGGATTGGTGTGTTTAATAATCGCCACGGTTGGCTGATCGAAGTTTTGAATCACTTGCAAGGTTGCATCAGCATCAAGCAAATTGTTGTAGGAAAGCTCTTTGCCTTGATGTTGGACTGCTTGGGCCAAAGTGTTGGCAGCAGCATTGGGAGCGCGATAAAAAGCCGCTGCTTGATGCGGATTCTCGCCGTAACGCAGCGATTGAGCTAATTCCCACGCCAAGGGCAATTGCTGCGGGAAGGTTTCGTCAGTCAAGTAAGCGGCGATCGCGCTATCGTAGGCTGCGGTATGGGCAAAGGCTTTGGCGGCAAGTTGGCGGCGCAATTCAGGCGTAATTTGCTCAGTCCGCAAGGCTTCCAAAACCCGTGGATAATCAGCAGGATCGATCACGATCAACACATCGGCATGATTTTTGGCTGAAGCCCGCACCATCGTTGGGCCACCAATATCGATCTGTTCAACCGCTTCATCTAAAGTAACATCTGGTTTGGCGATGGTTTGGGCAAACGGATACAAATTGACGACGACCAAATCGATCTGGCCGATGTGGTGCTCGGCCAATTGCGCCAGATGGGCTGGTTTATCGCGGCGGGCTAAAATTCCGGCGTGCACGCCTGGATGCAAGGTTTTGACCCGACCTTCCAAAATTTCAGGAAAGCCCGTCAAATCGCTAACACTGCGCACTGGCACGCCAGCACCAACCAAAGCGGCTTTGGTACCGCCAGTTGAGAATAACTCAATGCCCAAATCGCTCAAGCCCTGAGCAAAATCCGCCAACCCCGATTTGTCTGAAACACTAACAATAGCTCGCATGAACCAAAGCTCCATTCGCGGTGTACATAGGGCTAAACAGCCCTTTGCCCAGGCGAGCGGCATCTGCGCAAATCGGCTCCCCCGTGGTTGCCCACGTTTGTGTATCGCCAGTCACCGATTCATGCGCCATTATAGCCGCGCCCCGCTTGTAGTGCAAAGAACATAATTTTAACCACGAAGGACACGAAGGGCACGAAGTAGGGCTATAAACAAGCTTCTTCGTGGTTCTTCGTGTCCTTCGTGGTTCAACAAAGGAGATCTATTTGCTTAACAAAGCCTCAATTGCCGCTTTATCGTATTTCAGAATTGGGCGGCGGGCAGCGGTGGCTTCATCGAGGCGGCGTACTGGCGCAGTAGTTGGCGCAGCATGCAACAGCTCTGGATTTTCAACCGCTTCATGGGCAATTTGCTTCATGGCATCAATAAAGGCATCCATGTTGCGCTTCGATTCGGTTTCAGTTGGCTCGATCATAATCGATTCGGCCACGCTGATTGGGAAATAGACTGTTGGTGGGTGAAAACCAAAGTCGATCAAGCGCTTGGCAATATCCAAGGTATGGACACTTGGCGCACCTTTGATTTTGCCTTGCAAGACAACTTCGTGCATACAGGTGCGGTCGTAGGCCACCGGATAAATTTTATCCAAATTGACCCGTAGATAGTTGGCGTTGAGCACCGCGTGTTCGCTGACCGAGCGCAAGCCAGCCGCGCCGAGCATGCGAATGTAGGTGTAGGCCCGCACAAACATACCAAAATTGCCTTTGAAGGCTTTCAAGCGGCCAATGCTCTTGGCTGGCGTGTGGCGGGTATATTGGCCTTCTTTGAGCGCCACAATTGGGCCTGGTAGATAATCGGCCAAAAATTCTTTACAGCCAACCGCACCACAACCAGGGCCACCGCCACCGTGAGGCGTGGTAAAGGTTTTGTGCAAGTTGTAGTGCATAAAGTCAAAGCCCACATCGCCTGGCTTGACAATTCCCAAAATGGCGTTGAAATTTGCGCCGTCGCCATACATCAAGCCACCAGCTTCATGCACAATTTTAGCAACTTCATGCACGTTTTCATCAAACAAGCCCAAGGTATTGGGGTTGGTCAACATCAAGCCAGCGGTACGTGGGCCAACTTTGGCTCGCAGATCAGCCAAATCAACATTGCCCCGACTATCGGTAGCAATTTCGACCACTTTGAACCCAACCATCGCAGCGGTCGCGGGATTGGTGCCGTGAGCCGAATTGGGGCACAACACTTCATCACGCTGATCATCGCCACGATCAAGGTGATAGGCGCGGAACACCAAAATGCCCGCGAATTCACCTTGCGCACCAGCGGCTGGCTGCAAACAGACTTGATCAAAGCCCGAAATTTCGGCCAAGATATTTTGCAATTCATAGGTCAATTGCAAGGCACCTTGCACGGTTTCTTCGGCTTGCAAGGGGTGAATAAAGGCAAAGCCAGGCAAACGCGCAGCATCTTCGTGAATTTTGGGATTGTATTTCATCGTACACGAGCCAAGTGGATACATGCCTGTGTCGATACAGAAATTGCGCTGCGAGATGCGGGTGAAGTGGCGCACCACCTCGGTTTCGCTGATCTCTGGCAAGCCCGCTAAATCGTCGTCGCGCAGCAAATGGGCTGGCAACTCGGTTTCGGGTACGCCAGCGTCGGGCAGGGCTGCGCCAATTTTACCGGGGCTGCTCAATTCAAAAATTGGTGGTTCGTAGGTATGCATTGGCTTAGCCTCCCAACACTGCGACAAGTTGGTCGATATCGTTTTTGGTATTTTGCTCGGTAACACAGATCAGCATGGCATTGCCCAAGTGTGGGTAATCCTTGCTGAGATCGTAGCCGCCAATAATGCCTTGAGCATGTAAGGCTTGGGTAATTTCAGCCACAGGTCGTGGGCAGCGCACCACAAATTCATGGAAGAAAGCGCCTTGCTCAAGCACTTCGTAACCAGCTAAATTGCCAATCGCTTTGGCAGCGTAATGGGCGCGTTGGTAGCAAAGTTCAGCCACTTTGCGCAAGCCAGTTTTGCCCATCAGCGAGGTATAAATCGTCGCAGCCAAGGCCATCAAGCCTTGGTTGGTACAAATATTCGAGGTGGCTTTTTCGCGGCGAATATGTTGTTCGCGGGTTTGCAAGGTGAGCACATAGCCCAATTGGCCGTTGAGGTCGGTCGTTACCCCAACCAAACGCCCCGCCATGCGCCGCAAAAGTTTTTCGGTACAGCTGAATACGCCAACATATGGTCCGCCAAAGCTCAGCGGAATCCCCAAGGGCTGGCCTTCCATTACCGCAATATCAGCGCCAACCATGCCTGGCGTTTGGAACAAACCCAACGCGATCGGATTGGTGACCATCAACAACAATGCCCCAGCCGCGTGAATTTGCTCGGCGACTGGCTTCAAATCGTGCAACACACCCAAGAAATCAGGCGATTGCACAATAAACACCGCAGTTTCGTTATCGACCAAAGCCGCTGCATCGGCCACACTGGCAGCTGGATTTTCGTCGCCAGTGATTGTTACGCCCAAACCTTGGGTATAACTGCGCAGCACGCCGCGATATTGGGGATGTACCGAAGGAGCCACGACAATTTTGCGCCGATTACGAGTTGCGCTGATCGCCATAATTGCGCCTTCAGCCATGGCCGTTGCGCCATCGTAGTGCGAAGCATTGGCTGCATCCATCTGCAACAAACCACACATCAACGATTGGTATTCGAAAATTGCTTGCAACGTACCTTGAGAAATTTCGGGCTGATAGGGCGTGTAGGCGGTGTAGAACTCCGAGCGGCGCAACAACGAATCGACTGCGGCAGGGATAAAGTGGTTGTAGGCTCCCGCGCCCAAGAAACAGCTATAGTTCAGCACATCGCTATTTTTGCTGCTCAAGCGGCGTAATTCGCGGGCCATTTCACCTTCGGCAAGTGCGGCGGGCAGATCGAGCGTTGGAAACCGAAGATCAGCAGGAACATCGTGGAAAAGCTCGGCAACATCGGCAACGCCAATCGCCTTGAGCATTTCTGCGCGTTCGCTCTCGGTAATCGAGATGTAGTGGCTCATATAACCTCTGACAAGGATGAAGGATGAAGGATGAAGGATGAAACCTAATCCTTTTTGCCTTGCAATCCATTGGTTTACGAATCTATTTCTATGTGGCTTAGGTTCTCCCTCGCTTTGTGGGCGAGAGCGGGCGAGGGGTGAGGGAAGCAAATCCCCGACCCCCGACCCCTGATCCCTAACCCCTACTTATTGGCTTCGTCGTTGAGATATTCTTGATATGCGTCGGCGCTCAACAGGCCACTTGGGGCCGTGGTAAAGCTGAATTTGACCAACCAACCATCACCATAGGGGTCTTCATTGACCAATTCTGGTGAATCGACGACCTCGTTGTTGATTTCGATAATTTCGCCACTGAGTGGAGCATAAATTTCCGAAACCGCCTTGACCGACTCAACATTACCAAACGATTCGCCAACTTCAAAGCTTTTGCCAACATCAGGCAATTCGACGAATACCACATCGCCAAGCTCGCGTTGGGCATGTTCGGTAATGCCAACAACAGCACTATTACCGTCGATGCGCACCCATTCGTGTTCTTTGGTGTACTGCAATTCACTTGGTACATTGGACATTGGTGGTCCTCCTTCAATAACGCCAAAACAGCATACAATCAGCATAGATTGTTAGGCGCTACTATTACCCAAAGCGGCTTTTTATGCAAGAGCAGCAGGCTATTTTTTGTAGCGTGCTTTGTAAAACGGCGTTTTGACCACGCTTGCTCGCACTGGCTTTTCGCGAATCAGCACATCGACTTCAGCGCCAATTTTGAGGCTACCAGCCTTAACCAAGGCATAGGCCAGATTTTTACCCAAGCTTGGGCTAGGCATGCCAGTTGTTACAACGCCCAATTCACTGCCATCGAGCGCCACAACTGGATAGCCCTGACGGGCAATCCCTCGGCCAGTCATTTCTAAGCCAACCAGAGTACGAGCTGGACCATTGGCCTTGATATCTTGCAAGGCTTCTGAGCCAATAAATGGACCTTTATCAAGCTTGACCACCCAGCCCAATTTGGCTTCATAAGGATTAATATCGCGCTCAATTTCATGGCCATACAGCGCCAAACCTGGCTCAAACCGCAGGCTATCGCGTGCACCCAAGCCAATCGGCGTAGCCCCAACCTCCAACAAACGATCCCAGATTCGTTCGATCTCGCCAGCAGGCAAGAACAATTCGAAGCCATCTTCGCCAGTGTAGCCAGTGCGCGAAATATAACCAGCAGCGCCCTCAACTGTAGCCTTGGTGATGCCATGAAACGCCAAATTGACCACATCAGCATTAGTCAAGGGAGCCAACAGGCTTTCGGCTTTTGGCCCTTGCAAGGCGAGCATCGCCAACTCTTGCGAACGATCAGTCAGCACCACATCATAGCCAGCAGTATGTTGATTGAGCCAAGCCCAATCTTTTTCGGCGTTGCCAGCGTTGGCCACAACCATCCATTCGTCGGGGCCAAGATGATAGGTGAAAATATCGTCAACAATCCCGCCATCTTCGTAGCACATAATCCCATAATCGGATTGGCCAATCGCGGTTTTGCTAATATCAAAGGTATCGATCAACTGAATAAAGCGTTCGCTATCGGGGCCAGTGACCCAAAATCGCGCCATATGGCTAATATCGAACAGGCCAGCACCTTCGCGGGTTGCCTTGTGTTCAGCGATGATGCCAGCATATTGCACTGGCATATCCCAGCCGCCGAACTCGACCATTCTGGCTCCAAGGGCGCGATGGCGTGCATTGAGTGGTGTTTGTTTCATCAAAAAACCTCGTAAATCACTTAGCGTCGTTGTAACCATTCAGGGTTAGTATAGCGTTCATGGCGCAAGCGCTCAGCCGTGGCCAACTCTTGCTCAGTCAATTGATCAGGTTGGAATTCCAGATTGAAAGCTGTGACAAAGCCTGCAACAATCGCCTGTTGAGCCTCGTCAAAGCTCACGGGGCGTTGGGCCGCTTCATCGAGCGCAATCAACCGCTCGGCCAACGCTGCTGAATCAAGCTCAGCTGGTAAATGCAATACTTGGCTTAATTGCTGGCGATCTGCCTGCAACAGCACAGTGCCATGTTGCAAAATTGCGCCCCGTGTGCGAGTTTGAGCGCTACCAACCAATTTACGCCCAGCCACCGTGATCTCAAAATCGCTGGGCGTATCGAAACAGGCGGCTGATTTTGGCCCATCACTGGCGCTGGTGGCCCAATCGACAGCACTTACCAGTTGGCGCAAACCAACCAATAATCCATGGCTGATTGTGCGATAGGTTTTTAAAACCCGACCCCCAAGCAGTGGGTTGCTGTTGGGGGCAGTGATCGAGTAGGTCAATTCAGCATCATGCAAAATTGCACGACCACCAGTTGGCCGCCGCACAATCTCGATTTGGGCTTGTTGGCAAGCCGCCACATTAACATCGCTATAGGGTTGAAATGCGCCGATTGAGAGACAAGCAGGCTGCCAACGATAGATTCGTAGGGTTGGGTATGCCGATTGATTGGCATGCAGCGCCAAGGCATGGTCAATCGCCATATTAGTTGCGCCATCGGCGGCGGCTGAGACAATGTAACGCCACATGAGCAAAATCGCTTAAATAAAAAAGAGATCACGACATACAATTATGCCTGATCTCTGTCCATTGACCTGAGAGATTCCTTGCGCTGCAAGTTACTCCATCGGTGCAAGTGAATGCTTGCTCTCCAGAGCGCTGTCGAGACACGGTGTTGGAGCCTGAAAGATTCATCAACGGGTTGGCTACCCGTAATTTGCTTCGTCGGCGATCCTGGTTGGGATACTCTTCCGCGTCCTTCATTCAGCGATATTGGGTTGTAGCAGTAGTATACGCCGCTGTGGGTATTTGGTCAATTTGCGTACTTTATTGGTTTGAGGCTTGATTTGCTTCGTATTGAGCTTCGACTGGCTCGCTAAAACTGCGCAAGCCGATCACGACCGGAGCTACAGCGCAGCAGAGCAACATAAATGCCCAAAACACGATAGTCAACATACTAGGGCGCTCCTCAAATAAAAAGTTCAAAAACGAATTGAATCCATTCCTCGGTTCACACAGCGTTGTGGAATGCAAGTCATATGCCATCGATTAGGTTTAGCTTGGTTGATTTTGGTGGGCGCAGTTCAATTATGCTGATTGCTTCAGCAGCGCACAATAGCCGTTTGTGCATAGTAGACCCATGACTTTTGCCGAGCAAGCTGATCAACGATTGATGTTGGTGCGTCCTATCCATGTGATGGCTGCTAGATTATATGCTGCTTTGCTATTTCTGCAAATTACAGGCTTTGGTTATAAGCTGATAGTTTCCTGATAATTACCTGATAACTCAATAATTCGCCTAACCTGAAAACGTTCAAGCGTTGCAGCGGTAGTGAGTTCAAGGCCCGCCCGTTGATAGGCCAATTGGCGTTGTTGCTCAAACGTCGTAATGCCACTGGTATTTGGCAGCACGACCCCTTGATTGCGCCCACGTTGCACTCGCAAGCCATCAGCTACCGGATCATGGACAGCTTTATTTTTCAGCAGGGCCAAATGTTCAACCAGATCAACGATATAGCTCAATTGATCAAGCTCATCAAGCTGCACTGGGCTAAATCGTGGGTCGTGCACTGCTGCCGCAACCGCCATATAAATCACCTCTTTGGCTAACGAGGCTTGTTGTGGTTGCACGCTGCCAACACAACCACGTAACTGCCCAGCTTTGATCAAGCTGACATAAACCCCTTGGCTGCGGCGTTGATCGCTCGGCAATGGCTCGGCAACAGGCAGCAACTCGCCTTGGCGAATAAAGCGATTGACCGCTTGACGCGCCAGCACAACCAAAGGATCTTGCACAATCAGGGCTGCTTGTTTGGGCATTGGCAGGCTCCTTAGCTGCGTATTTAGTCGTTTAATTTGTTGCGTTTGAATAATGATGAGCGAATATAGACTTCGCTGCCACAATTTTCACACTGGCTTTCGTTAACTCCAACCACCCGTGGCTGACCATCGAAGCGTTCGATCACCGCCCATTCACATTTGGGGCAGCGCGTGGTTTCGGTTGGTTGCGCTCCATAGACAAATGGTAAGCCTAAGCCTTGGGCTACTTTGCGCACCGAAGTCGCAGCGTTGGTATCAGCATCACGACTTGGGATAATCCGCCATGGAATCAGGCCATTGAATTTGCGCTTGATCCAGCGGGCAATGCCTTCAATTTCAGCGCTACTATCGTTCACGCCAGTAACAATTGGCGTGGTAATTTCGAGATGGCAACCCCAGCGTTTGACTGCATGCTCAGCGCCAGCAAAAATCCCTTGCCATTGCTCCACCCCCGTTAATGCTTTATAACTAGCATCACTCAAACCATAGACCGTTAGCATTAAGCCATCGATATAGGGCGCAAGCTGATCGAGCGCCGCCTTCGACCAATAGCCATTAGTGACCATGCCAGTCATGCGGCTGGTCGAACGAGCCAAACGGGCGGTTTCTAGCACATGCTCAAAGTTCATGGTTGGTTCGTTATAGGCCCAAACAATCCCACGCGTCATGCGCTCTTGCGAAAATCCTACCACCCGTTCCGGATCAATCGAACGTTGTTTGGCAGGATCGGTCGGAATTTGGGCATGATAGGCAACATCGTGATGGGCGGGGAACGATGTACCCCAACCCCCAATTGCAAACACGCTAGCCCCAGGAAAAAAATGGCGAAACCCATAATCCTCAACTGGGCCAATCGTGGCTGCTGACACTAAACCATGGTTATGAACTGTAATTGTTTGCTCTTGGCGTTGGCGCACACCACAACGACCCCATTCACCATCAGCGAGTAGACAGCGCCATTGACAGACCTCGCAGCGCAATCCTTGCGCCGAGCGTGACACGAGTGTTGTTTCGTGCATGAAAGATTTCCTCGTTGTCCTACGTGTTGCGTCTTCCACACAGCCGTGCTGACGCTCATATTTTCTTCTGCAACTATAGTACCACGCGCTGATAGGAACGCCGTTGATTTAACCGCATTTAGAGCAGCAATTTCGCTGCTCATCACTAACTTAATCGTCAGCGATGAGCGCTGATTTAGCAAACGCTTAGTTGGATTCGTTGAATTGCATTGTGATGATAGCCTTTGACATTCCAGGCTGGCTGCTCTGGTTGTTGTTGACCAAGCGAATCGGTGGCGCGAACCCAACATTGATATTCACCTGCCGTCAGTTCTAGCTCGATTTGCCAGCGACTCCAACAACCAAGCCTTGGTGGGTCGATCAAGCGAGCATGTTGCCAATGTTGGCCGTGATCAAGCGAAATTTCGACCTGCTCAACCAGCGCTTGGCCCCCAGTAATCGCATAGCCCGCTAGGGTGATCGTGCCTGCTACCAAGGGTTGGTCAGCTGTCGGCAAACACAGCACCGCATTAACTGGCAATTCGTGCAGCATTGGCGCGTTTTGCCAAGCTTCAAGCTCGCTGCTTTGGGCCAAACGATAGGCGCGGCGCTGAAAATAGTTATGTGATGGCTCGCTACTGAATTCAATCGAGCGCAACCATTTGACGCTGCGTGCCCCAACAATTCCAGGAATAACCAAACGTAACGGGCCACCATGCAGCGCTGGCAAGGCTGTGCCGTTCATCGTGTAGGCCAACAAGGCATGCTCGATCATCGGCTCGTTGAGTGGAATCGAGCCGCCATAGCCAAAGGTTTGGCCGTGGCGCTCAACCTGATCGTAGCTTTCAAACACCAAATGCAGTGCCGCTGGATCAATCTCGCAGCGCTCTAGGAGTGATCGCAAAGGCGCACCGCCCCAATTTGCCGTGCTCAAGCCATTGGCTCCCCACGGCAATTCGCCATAAATTGGCTGGTAGGCGTGCATCTCTTGGCGGCGGTTGCCAGCACATTGCAAGGTCGAAACCTGCTCAACATAGGGCAATTGTTGCTTAATGTCGGCGATGCTGATGCTCAATGGTTGAGCCAATAAGCCCTGTACATGAATTGTGGTAGTTTCAGGGTCGAGGCTAGGAATCGTGCCATGGGTACGCACAAAAAACTGGCTGGTTGGCTGAATGTAGCTGCTGGCTAGCTCATCTAAGGGTGTGCCAGCATTAAATGGCTCGGCCTGAACCACCTGCATCGTCGCACTTTTGGCAACGTCAAATGAAGGCAGACTATCTCGCATCGAAATCGCTCCTTTTCTAGGGATGCCGCAACCAGCACCCATGAACAACACTGTTCTTTGAATTGGTATAGCTAGATTTTTCTGCAACGGAGGGACTAAATCGATGCAGCGCTTGCGAGTATAGCACAATTAATGCCCGAACCAGCCGTAATCAAGCTGATAAAGCGGTTCGGGCTTAGCATTAAGCAGCTTGCGGCTGTGTAATTTGCGGGGTTGCTTTCAAGGGTAGGTAAAGCGTGAAATGGCTACCGATCCCAGGATTGCTGCTCAAGGTAATATCGCCGCCAAGCAATAAAGCCAAGCGTTTGCTAATCGCCAAACCCAAACCTGTGCTTGGTTGGCTGCCCAAACTTTTACCCAATCGTGGTTGCTCTTGAAATAATTGGACTTGTTGCTCAGGAGTCATGCCAATGCCTGTATCGATCACATGAAAGGCCAAATAATGCTGGCCGTTGCGCTGTTCTTCGCTGACTTCGATTCGCACTGAGCCATTATGGGTAAATTTGGCAGCATTACCAACTACATTTACCAAAATTTGGCGTACCAAGCGATTATCGCTCCAAAAAATGCGTTGGCGCGTGCCAATTTGCACATGAAACGAATTATGATTACGCACCATCAACGGCCCAACAATCACATTTAATTGATCGATCAACGGCCCCAGACAAACCTCTTCATAATGCACATCAAGTTGGCCATGTTCAATCTTCGCCAAATCGATCATATCGTCGATTAATGCCAAAAGCTGGGCGCTGGTTTCTTGAATGTGATGGGCAGTTGGCTCTAACTCGGCGACTCCCGCTTCGATCAACTGATCAGCCAAAAGTTGACTATCGGTCATAATCGTATGCAGCGGTTTATGCAATTGCTGGCTCATTTTGGCAATTAAGGGCGTTTTGCTCGGCACTTGGGGATCACTGGCGATGCTCGAATGGAAAACATCATGGGGCAAGGCAGTTAATTGCTGAACTTGGCGAAACAGCTCAAATTGATGACTTAATTGCTGGGCGATCAGTTGCAAACTTTCGCGTTGCTGCGGGCTAAGTTGGCGGGGCTGTCGATCGATCACCGCGATACAACCGAGGGCAAAGCCTTGTTGATTGATAATCGGCATGCCCGCATAGAACTGAAAACCCTGCTGCACTAAGGGATGATGCCCAAAACTACGCTCAAGGCTGGGTTGATCATAAACAACCAGCTCACGTTCAACCACCGTTTGTGCACAACACGAATATTTACGCGGAATTGTTTTGAGTTGGCTGCCAAAAGCCGCTTTGATATATTGATATTTATGATCGATCAGCGAAATAATCGCAATCGGTGTCGCACAAAAAAGCGCCGCTAAGCGGGCTAATTCATCGAATTCGTGAATATAGGGGCGGGCCAGCAAGCCATAACTTTGCAGGGCAGCAAGACGTTGGGCTTCGTTTGTAGGGTATTGAGTACGCATGGCGGCTCCTCGCTAAAATCAAGATCGCTGGAAACTAAAGGCTAGTACGATCTTGACATAGCGTTAAGCCACTGTCGAGGGGGCTGTTTGGGTGACTTCGCTGATAGTACGGTCTATAAGCTGAGAATGGACATTTGTCGCATGCAGCGCAGGAACGAGCACACCCAACGAAGCTTCCGGTTGGCATTGATCGCCACAGGTAAAACAATCCCAGAAGGCCGCTCCATGCTCAGGATAGGTGTGTAGCGAGGCATGACTTTCGCCTAACACGGCCACGATGGTAACACCGTGAGGCGTAAATTGATGGGCAACAATTTCGAGCACGGTGGCATTGGTCGCATTAGCTGCTTGCATCACAATTGTTTGCAGCAAATCGCGATCATTGAGGATTGCTGCTGAGCAGCCACCTAAATTTGCAAGTAGGTGTCGCCCAGCAGCGGGATAGATTGGCGATTGGATGAAATTGCTCATGATTTGGATTGCCAGCGTGGTGCGCCTTCAACTCCTTCGGCATTCCACGAATTAAACCAATCGTCCATTAATGCGATCAAGCTTGCCCGAAAAACAGCTTCGGCTTGTAAGAGATGGTTTTGGCCGCGTGCCGCAAACCAAGCCAGTTGGACAAACGCGCCCAAATCGTTGACATCGGCAGGAGTCAGGCCTTCGTTATTACCGTTCGACCACCAATCGCGAATCACGTGTTCGAGCACAACATTAACCGCGATTTTGCGGAAATTGGCGGGGGTATTGGGTGGTAGTTGGTTGACCGCATCGTTGGCAAAGCGCACATGCTGGGTTAGCAAAATCACGGTCGATGGCGGAACGCGCCCGTAGCCTGAAGCCTTCAGCACCTCGTTGTTACGTGAGGCTGCATACACTCCTGCCCCGATTGCCGTGCCAGCCCCAACCATGCCAATGCTGCGGGCAAAGGTTGAATTGCTGAACATCAGTGCGCCAAGTGCTCCCATCATCAGCCAAGTGACGATATAGGAAACAATCGACATATCTGAATCAAAGAAAACGACAGCAATCACATTTACAACGAAGTGGGCAAGAAACCAGCCGCTAATAACCAAAAAGCCAGAGCAACCGCGAAACCAACGTTTGATCAAAAAGAAGGTTGCAATGCCCACAACAACCATCATTATGACCAAAAATACGGGCATACCACCAGTCAGCACCCGACTAGTTTGCCCAAAAATGATGTTTCCGAGCAACAACGATACAAGGCTAGCAATAGCCCCACCCAAGCCAAGACTAAGCGTATGGATGCCGAAGCGTTGCCAAAATGGTTGGGTTTGTGTATCCATGTTAGGTTGCCACTGCCATGATAACAATTGCAGCTAAGGCAATTGTTACTGCTGCTAATTGGATCGCTGCGGCCACATTGCCACGTTTAATTTCTTCACGATAATCAATTGGATCAAGCAAATCGTACAGCCGAGCGCCGCCGTAGAAAATCAACACACTGACGAGCGTCCAGCCAACCGAAGCAGCGACCCGACCCACCAACGTCATAATTTCATCACCAGACATGCATGCTCCTTGAAGCTCAAAAAAAGCGATTTATCCAGCAGTGAGGGCTTAGTATGGGCCAGGTGCACCAGGGTCGCCCGGCGCATTCCAATTTGCCAGCCAATCTTCCATCAAGCCAGTAAGCACCGCCCGAAAAACTGGCGCACCTTGGTTTTCAAGATCGTTGCCTGCTAGTGTGGCAGCAAGCTGCACAAATGAACGTAAGTCGGCCACATCATCAGGCAATAAACCCGAAGTGTTTTCATTTTCGCGCCAGTCGCGCAACACAATCCCCAGAATAATTTCGGTAGCCGCAGCCCGAGTTGCGTGGCCTGCATGGTTAGGCAAGGCAGTTACAACTTGGCCTGCAACGGTTTGGGCAAGGCCCGCTACCAATTGAGCTGTGTTTGGCGGTATCCGGCCAAAACGTGGCGGTTGACTCATTGAGCCTCCTCGGAAGCACTAAAAGGCGTTTCCTCATAACAACGAGCTAGGCCAATTCGCGCACTGCACGAATAATCACATCGGCTAGTTGTTCGGTGAAATAATAATCATATGCCCCAATCAAGGCAATTGCTTGCCCACCGAAGGCCCGCTTGAAGCGCGAAAAGCCTGCAAATGGGTGATGCGGATCGCCGGTTGGTTCAAATCCATAAAAATCGTAACTGGTGCAGCCCAAGCGTTGGGCTTGTTGAATGGCGGCCCATTGCAAGGCGTAGCCTGCCATCTGCTCACGCAATTGGTTGCTAATGCCACCATATTGATACACTGCCCGCTGACCATAGCTGATCAATAGCAGAGTTCCTAAGGTTTGGCCTGCATACTCGGCAAACAACAAATGAGCATGGCCAAGCGGAGCCAAGGTCGCCAACAGATCATTAAAATGGTCGATTGGCTCAACATAGAAATCATCGCGCTCGCCTGCTTCATCCATCAAGCGATAAAACAAGGGAATATCAGCCAGATCATGCGAGATACGCACTGTGACACCACGCCGCGCTGCTAAACGAATGTTGTAGCGACCTTTGGGTTTCATGGCCGCCAACAATTGCTCGGCAGCAGGCCGCAAATCCAAATAAAGGGTTTCACGGGCCAGTATATCGACGGGTGCGCGTCGCCAATCGCGCAGCAAATTAGGCGCTGGGCCTTCAAGTCGTGGCTCGATTCGCAAACCGACTGCGCCATAAGCGCTAGCATGGTGCTCAGCGGCCTCGCGCAATAAACGCAGCCCTTGGCGGGCAAGCGCTTGATTGTGCCACGGTAAAATTGGCCCATCGGCGGCGATCAAATTGCTGCCAACCCCACTCTGTGCTGGAATTGTGCAGAGCATGCCACCAATTAATTGATCAGTAGCAGCAAATAGGCCAAAATGCACAACTTGCAAACCACGTTGTTGTTTGAATTGACCCCAAACTAAGCTTTGCATCACGCCACCAGCGGGGTTGGCTTGAACTAAATCTTCCCACTGCTGGCCAAGTTCGCTGTTGCTGCTCAGTTGTGGCAAAATCGCGACGTACATTATTTCAAGCTCTGTAAAAACTTCTTGGCCGCGTCGTTTTGCTTGGGCAACGAACTTAGTTGATCATTCAAGATTTGGATGAGCTGTTGGGTTCGGGCAATATCATCGTTGGTGCGGCGCAAGGCTTCATCTACGCGAATTTCGGTCGTGCCATAATCAACAATATCGCTTGGGCCATAGCTCGTTTGAATTGACGTGTACTCGGTTTTGTCCGAGTTCAACAGGCTCAAGTCGCTCTTGGCACTGGTTAAATCAGCCTCGATGCGCTTTTTGATTGCCTCATACTCAGTGGTCTGCTTGGTCAAGAATGGCACTAGAACCTTCGTGCGAAACTCATCAGGATACGGCTCGCTGATTGGCTGAGTTAGGGCACTATCACGGAACCAGCCAGTTTTATTGAGGTAGGCTTTGCTACCATCTGGCTGTTCGAGAATCGCCAAACTGCCCTCAGCATTCATCCAGACGCTAGAGAATAATTGAAAACCTCCAGCGCTTGGGGGTACGCGAATGGCTGGCTGATTGGCCGGAATCGACCCTAAGCTTTTGATCGCTTGGTCGAGTGTGCCCCGAGTTTGCACAATGTTGTTCAATTCTGCTTGATCATCATTGCGCCATGGCACAAAGCCCGCCCAACTGACCCAATCGATCCAATCTTGTTTGGCTTTGACGCTGCCATCAAGCCCGCGCCGTTGGCGGTCAAGCTCACGGTGGGTACGCCAAATCAGGGCTTCGTCGCGCTGTAAAAAGACAATCGGCAAGCCATCTTCGGCATCAACCACGGTCATTACTTGGTCAGCAAGCAAGAGATACGATTGATCGGTCAGGCTAATCACGACTTCGCCATTGGCCAAAATATCGGTTTCGGGGGTCAAGCGATAGAGCGCATCACCCTCATTGGGATCTTCGCTTGGGCGTTGATTGCGGTTGTAGTTGCGATACGAGCTACCACCATAATAGCTGCCATAGTAGCGATAGCGGCGGGTTGGATAAGCCGAGCCATATTCATCGATCACGCTGCCGCGCCCGTAGGTCGAGCTTGCGAAACCGCGCCCAGCCACCGTGGAAGGCGGCGCTTGCACCACATCATACGGCGAATTGGTGCGCACCATCGATTGACTTGACGTTGCGCCAGAGCCAGCCGAGGTATCACCTTTGGCATAGGTTGTATCGGGGTGCAGCAAGTTGGCCAAAATAATTACCAAGGCAATCACCGAGACGATTCGTAGGCCACGGCTGAGCAACAATTGGGGATTCTCCCATGTGCGTTGCAGATGGCGACGCAGCAAGCGTAATTCGGCCACAAGTTTGCGTGGCAATTCGCGACTACGCCGCAACAAGGCCTCAACCAAGCTGCGCAAATCGAGCGAATTGAGAAACCGCAAGGGATTGGCGATAAATTCACGCACCATGCTACGGGTTTGTTCGGCTCGTAGGGCTGGCATCACCTGCACCACTTGCTCGAAAACTTGGCTTTCATCAAGCCCGTGATCGGCTTGCAACGCCTGCTGAACAGCACTTGGCACTAAGGTCGCGCTGGTATGCGGCTTGGGCAACGGCGCTGGATCATGCACAAAATCGAGTGATGTCCAATCGGTGCCGCTGGCTTCATCCCAGGTTGGCGCGAACAAGCTGTGCAATAGTGCATCGCTCGCCAGTTTGGTTGGTTGGGCGGTCGTGCGTTTTTCGGCCAGCGCGGCGGGAAAGGCAAAGGCACGTTTCAGTTGCTCAATATCGTGCAAAAATTCGCGTGGTTCAGCCAAAGCCAAATGATCAAACTCGCGTGGGCGTAACGCGCGACGACTACCAATGAAAAAGCCCCAATCATCGCCGTAGCCTGCTTCGGTGAACGAAGGCAAGGCAAAACGATAAGGCTTTGGGTTCAAATCGGCAGTGCGAATGCTGTTATAAATCATCCAATAAGCGACTGGCGTTTGCGATGGCGAAGCAGCATTGACCGCAATCAGGCCTTGGGGATGCAAAATATAGGCCAATTGCTGATACCAATCGATGCTGTGTAAACGAGCGCCAGCTTGATCGCGTGGCACGGTAAAATCGCAGATAATCAAATCGTATTCATCGGCTGCCTGCGCCGCCTGATCGACAAATTGCACAGCATCGCAGATATGCAATTTCAGGCGTGGGTTGGTTAAGGCATGCTGATTGAGTTCAGGCCATTCATGCTGGGCTAAATCGAGGATGGTTGGGTCATAATCGACCAAATCGATCTGCTTGATGGCTGAAGATTTGAGCAATTCACGGGCAACGAAGCCATCGCCACCGCCGCAAATCAACGCTCGGAGTTGGCGTTTGGGGCGGCGTGCTTGGGCGAGCGCGAGTGCTGGCAAGGCCAAAAGCTCGTGGTACACCCCTTCATCACGGCTATCAAACTGCAAATCGCCGTCGATGTAGACGGCAAGTGATTGATCGGAGCGCTGATCAAGGACAATGGTCATGGTTGTTCTCCATACAACGGGTTTGCTGGGGTTGGTACGTGGGTTGCTGGTTATAGGTTACAGATTTATAGCCAGCATGTCAATGGTTATCGGCTGGTGGCTATAGGCGATGGGCTATACTGGTTATCCTTATCTCTGCGCCTCTGCGTTAAACAGCTCTTCATCATCCCCACCAATCTCCGATCCCCAACAACCGATCCCCAATCTTGACACAAACCGCAAGCATAGCTATTATTTGAGCAACTACAAACGACGCTGAACAAGATGAGTAAATTATTGGTTCCCGCCAGAGATTGGGTGTCAGCGGCTGAAAGCACCCTCGGTTGAGCAATAATTGAACGTGGCTTGGAAGTCGATCAACTGAAATACCAGTAAGTTGGTTCGGGTGCGCCCGTTATTGCGCCAATGAGTGATGTTGTATTTGCAACATAATCAAGGTGGTACCGCGAGTTTCCTCTCGTCCTTGTTGGGCGTGGGGTTTTTGTTTTTAGCGGCAATCGAGCTAAATCTGAGGGAATGTGATGGAACCAAGCAACTGGCAGCGCGAGGTTGAACAAGCCTTAGCCCAAAACGACCACAATCGAGCCAAGCAGCTTTTAGCCGCTGTGCTTCGCCAAAATGTGCATGAACGCGAGGCATGGCGCATTTTAGCGAGCATCGTCAATGATCCAGCCCAACAGGCTGAATGTTTGCGCCGAATTGCAGCAATTGATGCCGCCGCGCCAACTGCGATTAAGCCCATTAAGTCAATTAAGCCAATCAGCAAGCCACCAAGCGATCCAAGCCTTAGCCCAACCATGCCTTTGGTTGATTCGCAAGCTGAGCCTAATTTCACAGCATCAAGCATTCAAACTGCACCATTATTTGATTCACAAGCTGAGCCTAGGCTTTCGCCATCAAGCATTCAAACTGAGCCATTAGTTGATTCACAAGCTAGTTTCACGCCGCCAGTCAATTACAGTATGGGCCAACCAACCCAGAAACTGGATCAACCAACGCCGAAACCCGCCCGTTCGTTGCCAAAAATGTTGATGCTAATTGGGGCAAGTTTATGTGGTGTGGGCTTGTTGCTTTTGCTTGGTTTACAACTTTGGCCATTGTTGAATGCGACTAACTCAACGCCTGACAGCAAACAACCGCAACTCGCTGAGGTTGAACTTAAGATCGTAGCTTCAGACGTAGGCCAAGCACCGATGACCGATCAAGCGATGGTCTATTTCGAAATTGAAAATCCTAGTGATCAAGCACTGTATAACATTCCCTACACCATGACCTTGACCAGCCAATTTGATAAAGTGCTGAAAAACACCAATACGATTGAATTATTGTTGCCCAAGCAAAAAATTGTGGTTGCTGATGGAGTGTTTACTGGCGATAGTTTTCGCGCTAAAAGCGTTGAAATTAGCCTAGGCCAGGGCTATCCAATCACGATTGATCAACCAATTCCACAAGTTGAAGCTTATACGCCAACCACGTTTGGCATGCCCTTTCGTGGGCGTTTGCAGGAAAGTTGGGGCTACGAATACCCAACCTATCATGTTAGCGCGATTGCAACCGATAGTGGTGTGGTTACTTCAACCTTGGTATCAATGCTGTTTTACGATACGAACGATCAAATTATTGGCGCTGGTTCGGGCTATATCGATTACATTAATAAAAAAACCTCACTTCCAAATACTCGCCGTGGCGAAACGATGGTCTATCCCATTATTTGGGGCACAAGCGAGGTCGATCGGGTTGAAGTGGTGCCTGCATTTACTTTAGCCACATTTAATCAACAGCCGCCGATTAAGCCCAAAAAGGCTGAGATTGATCAAATGTGGCTAGGCGAATATATTCCAGAGGTTGATCCACCATATCATGTGCAAGGTATCGTTGAATATCCAACATTACCGCCAACCTCAGGCTATCATGCTATGGTGCCAGCAGAATGGGGGCATTACGATAATTTTGTTACTGATGAGGCAATGGTACACAACTTAGAGCATGGTGCGGTGATTATTTTCTATAACCCACAATTAATTACTGCAACTGAGCTTAGCCAATTAGAAGCAACTTTTGAAAATCTTTATAAACGCGACCATCATACAATTTTGCAAAAACGCTTCGATTTAGATGCAACTATCGCAATGACTGCTTGGGAATATCGTTTGATGCTTCGTGATAATGCAAATCTCGATGCAGTCAATACTTTTTTTAGCGAACATATTGCCCGTGGCCCTGAATGCGTTAATTTACGCTGCCCTAATTAATTTCTAGTTTGAGGTTTAAACGATGTCTGCTAACGAACATTTACACAATGCGCTAGCCGGAGCCGACCTTGGCCAAGCCTATGAGGCCGCCAAGGTTGAGGAACATTTGTACAAGTGGTGGGAAGCGGCGGGTTATTTCAAGCCAACTGCTGCCAATACGAAAGATCCGTTTGTGATTGCGATTCCGCCGCCAAATGTGACTGGTGTGTTGCACACTGGTCACGGCTTGACCAACACGATCGAGGATATTCTGACCCGCTGGCATCGCATGCTCGGCCAACCAACCTTGTGGGTTCCTGGCACTGACCACGCAGGGATCGCCACGCAAAATGTGGTAGAAAAGCAACTTGCCAAGGTGAACAAAACTCGCCACGATCTCGGACGCGAGGATTTTCTTGATGCGGTTTGGGAATGGAAGGGCCGTTCGCATTCCACAATCACCAACCAAATTCGTCGCCTCGGCTCATCTGTTGATTGGCAGCGCGAACGCTTTACCCTCGACGAAGGTCTATCGCAAGCGGTCGTCGTGGCCTTCAAGCGTTTGTATGACGATGGCTTGATCTATCGGGGTACGCGCTTGGTCAACTGGTGTCCGCGCTGTCTTTCGGCGATATCCGATCTTGAAGTGGTTTATCGCGATGAGCAAGAGCAAGGCAATTTGTGGTACATTCGTTATAAAGTTGCCACTGATGCCAACGATACCGAGTGGCGGATCAGCGAGGGCGATCAATCAATCACGATCGCCACGACTCGACCTGAAACCTTGCTAGCCGACGTGGCGGTAGCGGTGCATCCTGAAGATGAGCGCTATGCCGATTTGGTGGGCAAATTTGTGGTGCTGCCAGCTTTGGGTCGCCAAATTCCAATTATCGCCGACACCTATGTTGAGCGTGATTTTGGCACAGGGGCGCTCAAAATCACTCCAGGCCACGATCCAAATGACTATATTGTTGGCCAACGCCATAATCTGCCGATTCTCAATGCCATGAATCTTGATGCAACGATCAACGCTGAAGGTGGCAGTTACGCTGGGCTTGATCGCTTTGAGGCTCGTAAGCGCTTGGTCGCTGATCTCACTGAAACTGGCAATTTGGTTGAAACCAAGCCTCACTTGATGAAGATTGGGCGCTGTGAGCGCTGCGATACGATCATCGAGCCATTAATTAGCACCCAGTGGTTTGTCAAAACGCAACCATTGGCCGAGCCAGCAATGGCCGCTGTGCGTGAGGGCCGCACCAAAATCGTGCCCGAACGCTTCAATAAAATCTATTTCCATTGGATGGAAAATATTCAAGATTGGTGCATCAGCCGCCAACTCTGGTGGGGCCATCGGATTCCAGTGTGGTACGGCCCCGATAACCAGATGTTTGTCGAGTTGAATGCGGCTGATGCGATGGCTGCGGCAACTGCGCATTATGGTCAAGTGGTTGAGTTGCGCCAAGACGAAGATGTGCTGGATACCTGGTTCTCATCGGGCTTGTGGCCATTCAGCATTTTGGGCTGGCCCGATGTTGAAAATCCTGATTTCAAACAATTTTACCCAACCACGCTGCTCGAAACTGGCTACGACATTTTGTTTTTCTGGGTAGCGCGGATGATGATGTTAGGGCTTTATCTCACGGGCAAAGAGCCTTTTGAATGGGTGTATTTGCATGGCCTTGTGCGCGATGAACATGGCCGCAAGATGTCAAAATCGTTGGGCAATCAGGTTGATCCGATGGATTTGATCGAGCAATATGGCACTGATGCGCTACGATTTACCTTCGCCACCTCATCAACGCCAGGCCAAGATTTTGCCCTACAACCAACTCGTTTGGATTCAGCGCGTTCGTTCGCCAACAAAATCTGGAATGCCACCCGCTTCGTGATTTCGAAGTTGGGCGATTTGCCACGCACCGCCGAGAGCAAAGTTGATGCTGAACGATTGAGCAATCAAGCCTATACCGTGGCGGATCGTTGGATTCTTTCGCGCTTCAATCGCTTAGCGGGCGATGTTGAGCGCTTGATGAACAGTTTCAATTTGGGCGAAGCTGGTCGCCAAATCCAAACCTTCTTCTGGGATGAATTTGCCGATTGGTATATTGAAACTGCCAAAATTCAAATTGACACTGGCGATGAGCAACAGCAATTGCGCACCCGCGAAACGCTCTACAGCGTTTTAGAAGGAACGTTGCGTTTGCTGCACCCATTTATGCCGTTTGTGAGCGAGGCTGCATGGCAAAAATTGCACAATAGCGAGCAAACCACGCCAATCCCAGCAGCCTTGATTATTGCAGAGTATCCTTTAATTAATGCTGCCATGCTCAACGAGCAAGCTGAGCGTGATTGGGACTTGGTGCAAAATATCATTCGCGGCGTGCGCAACGTGCGTACCGAAACTGGGGTGGAAGCAGTTAAATGGATCGAGGCATTAATTGCGGCTGGTTCAGCCACAGCGATGTTAACCGAGCAAGCGGCAATTATCAGCCGCTTGGCGCGGATCGCTCCCGACAAACTACTGATTAGCGAAAGCTTGAGTGAACGGCCTGAGCAAGCCACAACCTTGGTATTTGCTCCAGCCGAAGTTGTCTTGCCATTGGCGGGTATGGTCGATTTGGCCGCCGAGCGTGAACGGCTCACCAAGGAGCTTGAACGGGTCGAGGCCGATGTCGAGCGCCGCCGCACCAAGCTTGCCAACGAAAACTTCGTAGCCAAAGCCAAGCCCGAAGTTGTGCAAAAAGAGCGTGAGGCTTTGGCCGCTCAAGAGTTGGCGGCTACAACCTTGCGCGAACGTTTGGCGAGTTTTTAAGTAGGGGTCGGGGGTCAGTTTTCAGGGGCCAGACTACCGAAACCACGAAGGACACGAAGAACCACGAAGCTGATTAAGTTTGGAATCCTGAGCTTCGTGCCCTTTGTGTCCTTCGTGGATCATTATGCATTATTTGGCTTCGGCCAAAATCGCCGCTAGTACTTGCTCGAACGAGCTTTGATAGCCTTGCTGCCAATATGCGTTATGTTCAGCAAGTATTGCTTGCAATTCGACTAAACGCGCTTGATGATAACGCTGATCATTGCCATCAAGCAGTTGCCCGTGTTGCTGAGCCATTCGTTGCATAGATCCTGCCAACCATGCTGCTGTTGACAACTGTTGTTGGGCTAAATAACATTCAGTCAACTCCAAGATTGCCCGTAAGTTATGGGCAATAAATTCGTGATGGTTGGCAAGTTGGATGGCTTGAATAATTAATCGTTGAGCTTGGGCAATTTGGGCTTGTTGGCGCAAAGCCCAAGCTTTTTGAATGGTTATATGACAGATAAAATAAGGATCAGCAATGGTATGGCTATAGGTTAATGCTTGCTCATAATATTCATTAGCTTGGCTAAATTGCAGTAATTTGGTCAAGCTATCGGCTAAATTCGTGTAGATTAGGGCAATTCCACGTTTATTTTGTAATCGTTGATGAATTTCTAGGCCTTTTTGGTAGTATTGCTGTGCTTGTTGATAATTACAGATATCATAGGCTAATAAACCTAGGCTATTCAAAATATTGGCAGCCATATGATGATCATTGACTTTGCGTGCTAATTCCAATGATTCTTGTAAATCGAACTGTGCTTGCTGATACTGTTCAAGGCTACGCCGAATTTCACCAAGATTGCTGAGAATCGCCGCTAGATCACGGGTTTTATCAAATTTTCGGGCCAGTTGAATTGCTTCACGAAATGATTCCCCTGCTTGTTCAAATAAACCTTCACGTTTGTAGAGCAAACCGATTCCATTCAACAAACCCATCGCCAATTCATCAAGTTGCTCTTGGCGAGCAATATTTAAACCTTGCGCAAGATATTGCTGGGCTAATTGAAAATCTCCTTGATTGCGCATAAAAGTGCTTAATCCACGTAGCATCATAATCTGATGCTTGGGATCAAATTGAGCTGGCTGATCAAGAATTTGCTTAATCCAATAACTACCTTCTTGGGCGAGATCAGCGCGATGCCAAAAATTCCAGAGCACAGCGCCCAAATGAGCAGCACTAGCAAACGCCCCAGATTTAAGGCTTTGAGCTAATGCAGCGCGAATATTGGGATAATTAGCTTGAAATTGACTCATCCAGTGTTGTTGCTCTGAGCCAGTTAATTCATGCACATGATTTTGAACAAACGTTCGATAATAATCTTTATGCGCTGTATAGTAGCTTTGACTATCAGCTCGCTGATTTAATTGATCTTGAGCATATTCACGGATCGTTTCCAAGAAATAAAAACGTTGTTCGGTTATCTGATGCTGAAGCAGATGTTTTTGCACCAAGCTTAATAACAATAACTCAACTGCTGATTGTTCAGCACTCGCACAAATTGCGCTAGCTGCTGGCAAATCAAAGCTGCCGACAAACACTGATAATTGAACAAATAGCGCTTGTTCTTGAGGTGTAAGTAAAACATAGCTCCATTCGATAACTGCTTGCAAGGTTTGGTGACGGGCTGGTAGATCGCGTGGCCCACTATTGATAAAACTCAAACGTTGGCTTAACCGCTCAAGTAAATTTGTTAACGAAAACAAGCTGATTCGACTGGCAGCCAGTTCAATTGCCAAAGCCAAACCATCAAGCCGTTGGCAAATTTGGGCAATCGTTACTAATTCAGCATCGTTATAAACAATAGTCGCTTGTAGCGCTTGAGCACGGCTGAGAAAAAGATTAATCGCTGGCTGTTGGCGCAGCATAAACTGTTGCGAACAATCAACGCTAAAGGGCATTAATTCAAATTGTTGCTCAGCATACACATTCAAAGCCTCGCGGCTGGTCGTTAGCAATTTTAATTGAGGTGCATGGGCTAAGAGATCGGTCACAATTGGCGCAGCATCAAGCAGTTGCTCAAAATTATCGAGAATGAGCAAGAGTTGTTTATCATACAGAAAATCTTTGAGCTGTTTGAGCAACGGTAATTGACTAGTGGTTTTAATCGCCAACGATTGAATAATGGTCTGGATTAGTAGCTCAGGATCGCGCAAAGCAGCTAAATGCACAACATGCACGCCATCATGAAAGAGCGGCAACCATTGCATGGCACTTTGCAGCACTAAACGGGTTTTACCAACCCCACCACCCCCCAAAACGCTAATCAAGCGAATATGCGGCTGACGGAGAAGCTGCAACAAGCTTTGTTGCTCATTTTCGCGACCAATAAAGGCATTCAGCGGCGCAGGAATATTGGTATAGCTGATTGGCGGCACAACCAAGGGGCTTGGCTCAGTCGTTGGCCCACTTGGCAAATTTGGCGTTGACAGGGCAAAACGATAGCCCAAATCGGCCTCAGCCACAATATAGCGCGGCGGTTTATCGCCCAATTTCTCGCGCAAACGGCCAATCGCTACATGCAGCAAATAGCTACTATCACGGTCATAATTATCGCCCCACACATGCTGCAACAACTGGCGATGGCTGAGCACGTGATTACGATTACGGACTAACAGTTCTAACAAACCCCACTCTTTGCGCCCAAGCCGCAGATAAACTCCCGCCCGCTTGACTCGCTGTTCAGTCAAATTAATCTCAAGTTGATCAATCGTAATGATTGAATCGACAGTCATATGCACCTTCCCTGCATTCGCCATGGGGAGACCCTCGCAAAATGTTCGCCACCATGTTAGCCGATGTTGGCTGAAATGTTAGCAGCCTTGACTAAGCTAAACCTGTTTATTCGTGATCAACAAAGGAGTTATTGCGATAACCAATCACAGTTGTTGCTGTTGATTGTGGAATGTTTACTGTGTGAGGTCTGAATGATTCTGCCCAATCATCGTTGGAAGCGTTTAAGCATGCTCATGCTGGCATGTAGCTTGGCTCAAATGCTGGTTCCTGCTACCTATGCCCAACAAACGGCGATTGCCCCGCAACGCCAAGAGCTTCCATTAAGTAAAGCCGTCGATTATGCACTACCCAAGCAGCAGGCGGTGCAACTAGCAAACACCAAAGCATTGGCTGTTCCTGGTTTAACCTTCGAGCTTGATCTGCCCAAACAGGTCAGCATCGGCCAAACGGTGCCGTTTACGCTCATGCTGATCAACCGGAGCACCACTGAAGGCCAAAATATCGTTGTATCGTTGCCAGTTCCGGCTGGAGCGCAAGCCCTTAAAACCCCCAATCTGGTTGATCAAACGCACTGGCAATGGCAGATTAAACGCTTAGCACCGCAAAGCCAACAGGCGTTAACTGGCAGTCTGCGAATTACCAGTCGCCCTGAACATGGCGCATTGTTGTTTAATCCTCAAGCAAACGCCAACAATTTGCCACAGCCAGCCACCCTCAGCGCTGGGGCATTGATCGCACCGCAAGTTTCAGCCAAGCAAGTTGATATTTGGCAAGCCAACGGCCAAACCATCCACAGCAACGACCAACGGGTCAGCTTGGTTTTGACTGCTAGCACAACCTCGGCCAACTTTAGCTATTCGCCCTATCAAAGCACAGCCAATCGGCAAAAAGCCCTCGGCTATGGCGAATTTGTGCCCGAACGCCGTGGGTTTAGCAGCTTTGAAATTCAGGCTGCTCAAAAATCGTTTGCGCCTGTTGAATTGCAATTTCACTATAGCCCTGAAGAATTGCAAGTGCTTGGGCTGCAAGAGCAAACCCTTCGTTTGTTTAAGTATGATCAAACGAACCAGAGTTGGCAAAGCATCGCCACCACGATTGATGCAATTAATCATGTGGCCAAAGCGACGATTACCAACGATGGAGCCTTCAATTTAAGCGATGGGTCTTCGCCATCGACCGCCTATTTGCCAACCCTGCAAGGCTTTCAAGGCGGCGGTTTTACTGGTGCGGCCAGCTATAGCGTGCCGATCGAGGTTCCAGCTGGAGCTGCGGGGCACAAACCAGCGGTTAATTTAAGCTATTCCAGCGCTGCATCCGATGGTAGCAACGGAGCACGGCCATTATGGCAAGCCAGCTCAGTTGGCAAAGGCTGGGATTTAGGCATCGGCGGATCGATTGGCCGCAATACTAGCGCTGGCTCCAGCGATCATCAATGGGATAGCTTTAGCCTGGTTTTCGATGGTCAATCATCGGATATGGTGCGTGGTCAGCCGCTCGATGGCAATTACACCAATCTTGCCGAATCGAACTGGACATGGCATGCCACCGATGAAACGTTTGTTAAACTGCGCAAATCGGCCAGCAGCGACACTTGGACGGCCTGGACCAAGAATGGCACACGCTACGAATTCAATCAAGCTTTGCGCTGGGGAACCAACACCCCATCCAATCGCTTTGAAACCTACAAATGGTTGCTGACCAAGGTGGTTGATCCAAGTGGCAATACGATTGTCTATCAATATTATGTTGACACAATTCAAGCCGCTGAGCCAATTCACCCAACATGGTTTTTGCAAAATGTCTTTTGGGGCTATGATGGCGCAACCCCTGGCACGGGCACACCTCGCTATGCTCTCTCGTTCGACATGAGTCCACGCTGGTCGGCTCCAACTGAAAATGTCGATTTGAACTGGGAGTACACCACTTCACGGGTGATGGGCAAGGCTGGCACGCCGCACGAAGCCTATCGCATCGACAAAATTAAAGTGCTGAGCATGCCACCAGGCCAAAGCAGATATCAATTAATGCGAGCCTATAAGCTCAATTATGCGGCTTTTGCCAATAGCCTCACCACGGATGTTAGCAATGGGCAGCGGGTATTGACCTTGGCCAATGTTCAGCGGCTGGGCAAAAATAACGAAGCCTTGCCTGCAATCAGCTTTAACTATGGCATGAGCCAAGGCAATGCGCTTGAGCCAACCCCAGGCTGGAACCGCCTAACCCAGGTTGATAACGGCCAAGGTGGCCTCTTAACCATCAATTACGAGCATGTTTGGAGTCAAGGAGTTGCTGATTATGCCAAGTATTACCAGAATTATTATCGTGTGGCCAACGTCGTTCAAGCTGATACCAGTAATTTAGCCTATAGCCGCGCCTATTTGACCACCTACAGCTATGCCTATCCCGCGTTGAACGATTATGGCCATTCGTTAGCAGTGGTCTATGCCCAATACCCAGAAAGTGGCAATGGCGATAGTCGTTTTGCCTTGGCACACGCCGAAAAAAGCGAATTTCGCGGGCATGCTCAAGTCAGTGAGCGGGTGTATGATGGCAACACAACTGCCACACCACTGTTGCGCACCACCGAAACATGGTTCCATCAAGGCAACGGTGGCAGCGCCGCCACTCCCTGTTCGCCAGCGATTATCACCCCTGCGTCTGGCAACCAATATGTGAATGTGAGCGATAGCTGCTACATTGCCATGCGCGATAGCGAAAGTTGGAAGGGCAAGGTTATCGCCCAAGAAACATGGTTTAATGGATCGCGTTTGAGTCGCACAGCCAATAGCTATACCCGCGTCGCCTTGCCGTTCTATGGCAATGATGGCAATGCCACCCACGCCACTCAAAGCAATAACTACAAACGGGCTGGCTTATGGCGAGCCTTCAACTATACCGCCGCAACCACCGAAAGCACCTACGAAGCAGGCACAACCAATGCCCGCAGCATCACCACCAGCTCAGTCTATGAATCAACTTATGGCAACTTAACTGAAAAACGGGTTGCTGATGATACTGGCACGGTGTTACGCAAAGAACTTGCTTGGTATACAACCCGTGATGATGCCAATAGCTATATCGTTGATCGGCCATGGCAAACCGCCACAACCGATGGCGCAGGCCGTTATTTGACGCTTTCAGCCAATTTCTACGATGGTGCAACTAACACCAATCTGCTTGGCACACGCGGTTTACTCACCCGCCAAAGCCACTACTTTAATCTGCCGCTGCAAACCGACTTAACGGGTACAACCTTGTATGGCTCCGATGCGGTATATGGCTACGATCAGTATGGCAATCGCACAAGCCAAGCCAGCTATAACGCCGATTACAGCACCCGCATCAATACCAATGGCGTGGTCAACTATGGCGTGCCAGGCAAGGGAACTGCCGCCCGTACCAGCACCATCGAATACGATAGCACCTACCATGCCTTCCCAATTCGCGAGACCAACCCGCTCAATCAGAGTCAACAGGCTGAATATGACTATCAACTTGGTACGGTAACAAAAGTATTCGATCTGAATGGGAATGCCACTTCAGCAACCTACGATAGCTTTGGCCGCATGACCAACTTGATCAAACCAGGCGATAGCAGCAGTTTTCCAACGGCGCATATCGATTATTATGATAGCTATCGCCCAGTTTTATACCTCGTGAGCCTACGTGAAGATGCTGGTCAGAGCTACTTCCGGCCAATTCTGCACTTCTACAATGGCTTTGGCCAAGAGATCCAAACCAAAGCTGAGAGTATCGACGGCAGCCAACACATTGTCAACGATACCAGCTTCGATGGTTTGGGCCGAGCTACCAGCCAATCCGAACCGCGTTATGTGAGCGATACCAGCAATTTCTGGGGCTATGTTCCCGCCAGCAATCCACTCTATCAAGCAACGACCACAAGTTTCGATGGCTTGAATCGGCCCTTGGTCATCACTAGCCCTGGCAATAGAACGGTCGAGCACCATTATGGCGTAACCACGAGCTTTTTGTATGATGATGTGATCGATCAAAATCGTCATCGCACGCAGTATCGCTACGATGTGTTTGGGCGCTTGCGTGAGGTCAACGAAATTAGCGGCAACTGTGCCACTGGCTATTGGGCAAACTACGCTTGTGGGGGATCATACACGACCAATTGGTCAGTCGCTACCAACACGCGCTACGGCTACGATGCGCTTGATCGGCTGATAACGGTAATCGATGCCCAAAATAACACCACCACTATGCGTTACGACTCACTTGGCCGCAAAATGCGCATTCAAGACCCCGATATGGGCCAATATAACTATAGCTACGATGCCGCTAGCAACTTAAATGGTCAAACCAATGCCAAAGGCCAAACGGTCAGCTTTAACTACGATGCGCTCAACCGTTTGACCAGCCAAGTCTTCCCTGATGGCAGCCACAACGATTATTTCTATGATGTTGTTGGGCAACAAACCGCTGGCTACAACTATGGCAAGGGCCACCGCACCTCGATGCAAAGCGTGCTGGCCAATGGCACAGTTCAAACGTTCCAGCGCTGGGAGTATGATGCTCGTGGCCGCGAAATCTTCAGTGGGCACAACACCAATCTTACCAAAGCCCACCATATCCTGACCAGCTACGATAGCGCGGATCGGGTCAAAACCCGCCGTTATCAGCCAATCGATGAAACCGTGACTTACAACTACGACGCTGCTTGGAATGAATATAGCCTGTGTACATCGCTTGGTGGTTGTTATGTGACCGGAGCCAGCTATGATGCGCTCAACCAGCCAACCCGCGTCAATTATGGCAATGGCAGCTACAACCAATATCGTTACGACGACCCAACGCGGCTGTTAGAAACGCTCGAAATCTTTTCAGCCCAAGGCACCAATCTCTACGCCCGTAACTATTGGTACGATAACGTTGGTAATATCAATGGCATCGGCACATGGGATAATGGCAGCAATAACCAAACCCGCCAAATTCAATATTTCAACTACGACGACCAAAATCGCCTAACCCGCGCATGGACAACCGGCGATAGCGCTGGTGCATACGACCAAAGCATGAGCTATGACTCAATCGGCAATTTGTTGAGCAAAGCTGGTGCCGCTTATACGTATCCGGCTGCTGGCAGCGCTCGACCGCATGCCGCCACCACGATTGGCAGCAAAAACTACAACTACGATGCCAACGGCAATCTCAGCACCACCTACGCGGGCACGAGCGCCAATGGCAGCGGCAACCGCTATAGCTGGGATTACGCCAACCGCCTCGTGCAAGTTGAATCGTATGTGCGTACACCTATCAGCGGTGGTGGCAGTGGCTGTGATGATGGCAACGAACGCATCCCAGATGCCAGTAATCCTGAGGCAATTCCACCCATTACCTGCCCACATCGCATCGCCAGCCCCAACCAGCCAACGGTTGATACCTATAGCGTTCAAGAACAATATGTGTACGATGCTGATGGCAAGCGCAGTGCTCGCATCGCCAACGGCCAAACAATCATCTACTTTGAAGGGGCTTGGGAAGATACGCTTGGCGTAAATGCTCGCAAACTTTATTCGTTCAATGGCAGCATTGTGGCCCAACGTGATAGCGATAACACCATGAGCTATCTGCATGGCGATCAGCTTGGCTCGGTCAGCATCGTGACCAACGCCAGCGGTGGACTGAAACATAAACAAGAATTCGACCCATGGGGCAATATTCGCGAAGGTGGAGCCAGCAGTACCAAACTCAACTATACCGGACAATATCGCGATGATACCGGCTTGATCTTTATGAATGCACGCTACTACGACCCCAAGATTGGTCGCTTTATCAGCGCCGATACGGTTGTACCAGGCAGTCCAAGCGGATCAATGAATGGCAGTGGTTTACGCTCATTGACCACCGATTTCACCGACCCAGCCTTTACCATGAGCCTCAACCAAGAACAACGTAGCACACCATGGTTTACCCTGAGTCAATCGCAACAGCAAGAAATTGGCACACCGTGGGGGCCAGCCAACCCGCAAAGCCTCAATCGCTATAGCTATGTCCAGAACAACCCACTAACCTATACTGATCCAAGCGGTCATGTGCGAACAGTTATTAAATCTCCCGCTCAAGCACGACGTGCATTAGCAAAACTCAAAGCCTATCTAGAAAGCAAAAATCTCGGATTTGAGATCAAAAGTACAGATGTATCAATCGGATATAAAGACATTATAGGAGGAACATTTGCTATAGACTTTGATAAGATGGTAAATATGTTTGGCGCAGAGACCGCCAAGGTTATAAAAACGTATATGGAAGCACTAGATAGAATGGCTAATAATCCACAAGGAAATACTCCTCAATCCATCTATTTAATTTATAACCAAAGTAAGGCAAATGGATATGTTACGACAACTCTAGAATGGGGGGAGTGCTTTGATATCAATTGTATGGAAGAATATTCACCAATTTCTGGAACCATTACCTATAAAGAATTTTCTTGGTTGGAGAGGATTGTGTATATGCACCAACATAGTGGTTCTATACCTATAATGGATGATATTAAACGATTCCAAAGCTATGAAATGGTCTATCTCTATAACGAGGTTGTATACAGTAATCAGACCAGACGAGCAACCCAATAACCCCTAAAACAAACCATTAAGTAAATGTTAGCCTAAACGTTAGTTCATGTTCGTTCGAATGTTAGTCGGTCGGCCTATGATTGCTCCATCAACTATTTTACTGATGGAGCAATCGTCATGTCGCAAGCAACACGCCCAGCCCTCGCCAGCAAACCCAAAGCCCTGCCAATCGCCGCAATTCTGATGGTGGTTGGTAGCTTGATTATGGTTGTTGGTCTGTTTCTGCCCTTCGTTTCCAGCACCACCGACAGCAGCATCAGCGTTAGCGTGATCGATGTGCTCAAAGAAGAGAGCGATCTGGTTGAATCGGGAGCCAAAGTGCTGTATAGCCTAATCGCTGGCACAGTTGGGCTAAGCCTTGTACTCAGCGCTTTAGCCTTCACTGGCAAAAAAGTATGGGGCTGGTTGGCAGTTATCTTAAGTTTTATCATTGCTGGGTTCAATACCTTACTGGCCATGGCTCCTAGTGAAGGCAAATCGGTGCAAATTGATATCGCGGCAACTGTGATCGCCGGAGCTGCGTTGGTGGTTTTTGCCGCCAGCATCGCCTTCTTACGCCGCAAAAAAACCTCAGCCAACTCGTAGCTCTATTTCAGGAGATCTGGCAGGCCAAGCGAGTATGATCGAGGTTGATCATGCTCGCTTGGCTTTTAGCCTATACTATGCTCCATTGCAAGCCAATCTTTTCAAAGGATCAGCATGGAATTAGCGCTTGAACAGGTGGTTGATGGATTCGTGCGGGGTTGGGTCTATTCGCGGGCTTTGGCGACAACCCAGCTTCGACGGATGGGTCAACACTACCACGTCAGTTTTGGTGAGGTAATCAATGGGCGCAGCGATGAATTTTTAATCTTCGATCAAGGTCAACCTGCCAAGGTAGCAGATTTTGGCCGCATGATCAGCCAACAGCACCCTCAGCTAGCCCATTGGCTCACCATCTTCAGCCAAACTCCTAGCGATTATGCGAGTGTGTTGGCTCCGCTAGGCTATCAGCCGTTACACCACGAAACGTTAATGAGTTGTGTCCTGGGCGATGTTCGATCTGAGCCACAAAGCAACGTACAACGGCTCAGCGCAACAACCGTTTTGCCAAACAACACTGAATTTGCCAAACAGCCATTTGTGCTTGGGCGAATTGATGATGCGCAACTTGGCCAATATTTGATCGACATTGAAGGTCAATTAGCAGCAGTTGCCCGCTTGGTAAACTTGCCTGAGGGAATTGCGCTGGTGGATTCGGTGGTGACCGCGCCAAGCTTTCGGAGGCGCGGCCTCGCACGTCAGTTGATGCAACACTTATTAAATGATGCGGTAGCCAAGAATTGCCAACACAGCGTTTTGGTGGCAAGTGCCCTTGGCGCACCGCTGTATCGTCAACTTGGTTACCGCGATCGGGCTGAAGTGTTGATTTTTGGGCGAGAGCAAACCAGCTAACCTATTCTTCGTCGTCTTCAGTTTCCTCTTCGGCTGCTTCGGGGTCTTCAGTCACCATTTGTTCGCGCAAGAATGTGGCTTGCTCCAAAATCACGGTATCCATATCAGTTTGGTCTTTGATATCGATCCAGCGCATCAAAGCTGAAACAAACAATTCTTTCAAGTAGGCAAATGAGAAGTCTTCGGTTACTTCGGCGGCCTGCTGAATGCCAGCTTCAGTTAATTGCGTTGAGCTATGCAGCGCCGTATTCCATTGTTCAATATAGGCCAAACGCTCGGCCAGTTCGGGCAAGCTAAAGTAATATTTGCGGTCAAAACGGCTGGGCCGGTTCATAATCGCAGGGTCAATATTCTCAGGGTGGTTGGTAGTCGCCAGCAACACAACCCCTTGATTTGCGTTGAAACCATCAACTTCATTCAAAAAGAAGGCTCGGTTGGTATCGTTGATCAACGAATCTAAATCTTCCAGCACCACGATACAGGGAGCGCTGCGGCGTGCCCGATCAAACACCGCCCGAATATTGGCGTTATTGGTCGAATATTGAGCATCGAAGCTTTTGACATACAAACATGGGTAATCTAAGGCATTCAGCAAACCTTTGATCATGTGGGTTTTGCCATTGCCAGGCGGGCCAACCAGAATAATCCCGCGTTTCCAGGCAATATTATAGTGTTCGTAGGTGGCTTTGCTTTCAAAAAAGCGCTGCAAATCGCGAAAAATATCCTGTTTAAGCGTCCCAGGCAAAATCAAATTATCAAGCGAGGCATTTTGAATCGCATAGTATAATTCTTGGCTTTTCTCCCAACTGCCTTCATCGAACACCATAATTTCATCGCGAATTTGGGTGTTCCAATCGCAGACTGCGCTGAAAAATGCTTCGATAGCTGTTTGTGAAGCCCCAATCAACCATTGCATACTATAGGAGCTACCATAGGCCATCCACGAAAGCAGCAATAAATCAAAGCTCTGGTCTTGCCAAGTGATCGTTTGCCAAGCATTTTCGAGCGAACGAGCAATCTCACCACCTTCCTCGCCCCGTAGCCATGAATAGTTAATTTGCGGATAGGGCTGTTGATGAACCTGGACCTGACACAAGCCAGCTTGAGCATAGCTGCGCACATCAAAATCGCAATCTCCGGTTTGGAGAATGCCTTGTTCAGGGTAATGCGCGGCTAATTGCTGGCTCACCATATAGGTAAACGATTGGCTGGGCAATTGCAAGGCATCATGTAAATATGTTTCTTTGTTCAAGGGAACATTCTCCTATAACGCAAAGTGCTCGTTTGATGGCTAGAGTATAAACAACCCCGATGACAATGGTTGTCACAATGGCTAAATGTGTCAGTTTAATGCTGTACCTGATTTACAATAAGATCAACATTATTGGAGCAGTGTATGGCTTTTTTCGATGCAATCAACCAAATTATTCATTGCAATGTGCTGTATTGTGGCCCAGCAATGGGTGGTAAAACAACTTCGATTCGGCAGATTGCCCGTTATCATGCGCAACAGCAATTGCTTATTTCCCCTTTACAGCGTTATGCAACCGAAATGTTCCGTTTTATTGGTTGTAGTGTGCTTGGGCAACAGCAGCTTGGTGATTGGCAGCTATATCTACACTGTCTTGGGCAAGAAGGCGTAGCCATGGATACTAGTTTCATCAATGAGTGGATTAGTATTGCTGATGCCGTGGTTTTCGTAGTTGATTCACAGCGCAATAAATTACAGTCAAATATTATTGCCCTCAAAAACGTTGCCAAAATGCAGCAGCAAAATCAACGCATGTTCCGAAAATTACCGTTTGTCTTGCAATATAACAAACGCGATATGTCATACATCATTCCAATCGAAACGCTCCAACGCTTTCTTAACCCGCTGGATTGGGATTGGGTAGAAACGAATGCCTATCAAGGAGCAGCTGAACCAATTGTAGCAGCCCTGAATATGTTAGAAACGCGACTTATAGCGTATTTAAAACAGGATGTGGTTCCGTCGCTAGCCCGATTTATCAAATTAACTGAATGAGGTTTAGAATGTTAAGCCAGCATATCGAGGCTGATTTGCGCGAAGATGCTTGGCATTTTGGCTTTTATCTTGGCAATAGCACACTGTTAGCCTTTTACCACGATGCCGATATTTTCGATGAAGATTATGCTGAATTTTTGCTGGCGAATCGTCACGTTTTTGCCGCTAGCTTTGCCGTTTTCAGCAACAATTGCTTAACCCCACATGGTTCAGGCCAATCGGCTTTAAATCGGGCGGCAACTTGGGTGGCTCAAAGCATGCTCCCAACGATTGCCTGTGCTCATCCAATCGAGCTATGGGAATTAGCCCCAGCCAGCCAAGATCGTACATTTAACGCTGCCTTCCAGCATTTCGGTGAGGCACTGGCCTTGGGTACACTTCCCACTCAAATCATCCAAAATCATGATTATTTTCCACACGTATTCAATGGTGGCAGCTTTTTAGAGCAGGTGATCATGGTTTTCGTCAATAATTTACTCGTTGATGCTGATGGGCTAGTGATGAATGAACAAGCCGCCTTGGAACGAGCAACATGGTGTTTGCTACGCTGGATCGATCGTAGCGTTGTGCTCGATCCACCGATCGCGCCATGGGAAATTAATTGCTAAATCGCTGGAAGATTAGGCAATAATCGCCGAGCATCAGGCAACGCCATTAAAGGAAAATTGACTATACTGGCAATGATTGGTTTAGCTATGAGGTTAGTATGGAGATTAAACGTAGTGGTTCGCAGCCTTCGGAAGTTGGCTCGGCAGCCTATTTTAGCGGCACAGTTCGCATCGATCCACTCTTTCAAGCGCCAGAACCAGCACGAGTGCGCGGCGCAAGTGTCACATTCGAGCCAGGCGCACGCACCGCCTGGCATACCCACCCACTGGGTCAGACCTTGATTGTCACGGCGGGGTGTGGCTTGGCTCAACGGTGGGATGGCCCAATCGAGATCATTCGGCCAGGCGATGTGATTTGGTTTGCCCCAGGCGAAAAACATTGGCATGGCGCTGGCCTCACCACGGCCATGACCCATATCGCGATTCAAGAGCAACTAAATGGTGCAGTCGTTGAATGGCTGGAGCATGTTAGCGACGAGCAATATCAGGCTGAACTTGGCTAAGCACTTGAACGCCGCAAACGAGCCAAATCCTCGGTTGGCGAGCAACCAAAGTAGCGCCGATATTCGCGGCTAAATTGTGAGAGGCTGGCATAGCCAACTTGCTGGCTAATTGCCCCAATCTCCAATGCTGTCGCGACCAATAAACGCCGCGCTTCGTGCAAACGCAAAGTTTTTTGAAACTGAATTGGACTAAGCGCGGTAACCGCCTTGAAGTGTAGATGAAAAGCCGAAACACTCATATTCGCCAGCGTAGCAAGCTCCTCAACCCGCAAAGGTTGGGCAAAATGGCGGCGCAACCAGCTAATCGCCTGCGCTACCGGGGTAACTCGCGAAGTGGTTTGGCCAATTTGAGCCAGCCGACCACCAAATGGGCTACACAACAAGCGAATAATCATTTCGTCGATCACCAACGGAGCCAGCAATTCGACCTCATCAGGCTGACTGAGCAAATCAAGCAAGCGGCTCGCAGCTTGTACCAACTGACGATTGGTGCGTTCAATCGAAATTGCTCGCAGTTGCGTTGGCGCAGGAATACCCTGCGGATAGACTTTAAGCGCCAATTCGGCCACGCGCTGCGGATCAAACTCCAGCTTGAAGCACAAATATGGCTCGGCAGCACTGGCTTGGGTAATTTGGGCGGCAACTGGCAAATCGACAGCCACAATCAACACATGTTCAGCATCATAATTGTAGGTCTGATCGCCCAAAACCAACTGTTTAGATCCTTGGGCCACAAGGCAAATGCTGGGCTGATAGAGCGCAGGGATCGAACGTTGATGCGGTTTCGATTCACGGATGGCATAGATTCGAGGAAAAGCCAAATCAAACCGCCCATCATGTGGGGCATACTGAGCCAATAATTGAGCCAAATAACGGCGTTCTGGCCCTAACAAGGGTTCAGTTTCAGGGGCGGGAGCAAGCTCCAACAGCGTCATGGTAGGTATCCTCGTCGCAATAAGCTGCAACTACTATACCAAAAAGCGCTGCTTGTTGGATCGAAGAAATCAAACAATCGCGCTGGTCAGCGAGTTTAGCCAACCAGCGCGAAAATCGACATTTTACTCTAGGCGTAAATTACCATCACGATTGGCAATATCGTTGGCCTTAGCAGCCTGATCGGCGGTGTAATTCAGGGGTTGCGAGGGAACCCATTGCCCATCAATTTTTTGGCAAACTGCATTTAAGGTAACGCTAACTTGCCGGCTGGTACGTTGATACGAGCCTGCTGGCACGAATGGCCCCAAATTATCTGAGACATTATGGTTCGCTGGATTATCGGTGAACAAGGTTAAAACCCCATCCATATTGGCCAAATCGGTGATTGAGCCAGCTTGGTTAGCCGAATAGCTCAACGGTGGCGATTGCACCCAGCTGCCATCATTTTTTTGACAAAGCGCGGTAAGCGTTACATTAATGTTTTGGCTAGTACGTTGGTAGGAACCCGCTGGAACATATTCTTTCGCTTGTTCTTGCACTGACATAGGTATTCGCTCCTTGTACCAAAAGCCGTTTGCCATAGCTTGCTTATCTATTGACTCCTGCTTGATCGGCTAGCCTTGAAGCCTCGCTAGCGAACCACACAAAGCAATCCTTGCAAGCCATTTGAAATGTATAGATATCTATAATTGAGCGCTCGTTAATTAAACGTTGCTCGCGACCAAATCATGAATTATTTCACTCAACATACCTAAAAGATTACCGTAGACATCCATCAACACCACGTGTATGCTATGCTGGGTGTAAGTAGCAGTCAATGTATGTAGAGGAAGATTGCATGGAACTTTTGCCAGATTTGCCACTGGTTCATTTACGCTTCGCCTATCGCTTTATGGCTGAAACCCGCTTGCCACGTTGGAAGGGCGCACTTTTGCGCGGCGGCTGGGGTCGCGCACTCAGCAAGGTTTTTTGCATCCCAACCTGTGAGAATGTGAGTGATTGCCAAGTTGCCTGCCCTTATCGCAACCTTTTTGCCCCTGAAGCACCACAAAATCAATTAGTTGGAGTTCGTGAAGCACCACGGCCATTTATTGTGCGCCCGCCACTTGATGAACAAACCCAGTTTAGCATTGGCGATCGATTAAGTTTCGATTTGATTTTGATTGGCTCAGCTGAACGCCATGTCATTCCGATTATTGCGGCCTTTGAGCATTTGGGTCGCTTAGGTTTAGGCGAAGATCGGGCGATGGCTGAGTTGAGCCAAGTTGATAGTTTTTCCAGCCAGCGCCAGCAATTCATTCCATTATTAAAGGATGGCCAGTGGTTTGGCATGGCGGCGCAGCTGCAACCACAATTTTTTCTTGATCACGCTCAGCGTTTTGAGAGCCGCTGGCAATTACAATTTGTCACGCCAACCCGCCTCAAACAGCAAGGTCAGTTGGCACGGCAATTCGATTTGCCGCTGATTGTGGGGGCTGCCCTGCGGCGGATACAACAAATGAATAGTTTATACGGCACAAAACCTTGGAATTGCGATCTTGATCGATTATTCAACCAAGCACGGGCGGCACAATTTGAGGCCGCTCATACTCGTTGGGTTGAATGGGGTCGCACTTCGGCGGCAACTGGTCAAAATATGCAGTTTGGCGGAGTCGTTGGCACAATTGATTTTTCACGGATTACGCCCGAATTAACCGCCTTGTTGCTGATGGCCTCGGCGCTGCATATTGGCAAAGCTGCGGTTTTTGGCAATGGCTGGTTTCGGTTACGCTGAGGAAGCAGGGTCAGGGTTTAGAGGCCAAGGGTCAAAATACTGAAGAATAAAGATAGAAGTCAAAAATCAAAAAATATAAGGGCCAAGGATTTTAACCCAGAGGCTCTAGGCTATCGGCATAATTTTGGATATTACTACATAACCAACGCTAGCCAAAAGCCCATAACCTAACGATGCTTCATGTCCTAAGCGGGTCACAAAAGTTCAGGCCCATACTTGCCGATCGCAATCTAATAACTCGCGCTAACGGTGCTCTTCACTGCAATAATCGTCACGTCGGCTGATAATTTGCGCCAATTGGGACAATAACTGCCCAGCGTAAATTGGGCGCTCGCTTTCGTGATAATAGCGATGATACAAATGTGGTTCAAGTTCATTCAGGGTTTGCATTGCCCTTTCTTCACAAGCAATTTTGCTAGCGTTGATTAGGCCATAATTCATAGCAGCAGCGGCAATTTCCATCTGCCCAGCTTCAAGCAAACGAATCACGACGGCGATTGACCCATGCATTTGCGGTTGATCGCTGGCTTGGATAAAACCCGCTCGCACGAGTTGGCGCAAGAGCCGATTGAGCATGGGCTGACTGAATCCAGTTGCCAAGTTTAGGGCATTCAATGGAATCGGCAGATTTGGCGCACAACAGGCCAACAAACTTAGCAAACGTCGCAGTTTAAGCAAATCGCCGCCAGTCTTGGCTTTAACCAACAAATCATAGTTAATCCGCACGGTAGCTGCGATGCTCGCTTGATGATTGATCGTCGAAGGCTGTTCGGTTTCAGCTAAATCTTGGGCATTCAGTTCTCGTTCATCGAGCAAGGCCTGACGGAACCGCTCAAGATACTGACTGGGTGCAAGGGTTGGCTTAATTTTACCCAAGGTGTGGCCAACCAGAGAAAGCGCCAAGGGCACATAACCAATAGCCTCAGCCAATTGGGTTGCCTCAGTTGGCTTCAGCCGTGGAGTCAAACGCTGGAGTAAATCACAACTTTCGCTTGGCTCCAACACATCAAGGGTTAATTGGCGAAGCTTGTTCGCCGACCATGTGCGGTTGCGACTCGTCACCAAAATTCGACAGCCACTCCCAGACGCAGGCCGATACAGTTCAAGCAATGCCTCGTTTTCACAGTTATCGAAGATTAATAAACGTGGGATGGGGCGATTAAAAAAAGCCTGAACCTCGACCAAGCTGAACGTCCGTGTGGGGTAAATTTTGCGCCAAATTGTATCGATACTGGGCAACACCATATATTGAGCTGAATTGGTATCATCGGCGTTAATCCAAAAAACGCCGCCTGCAAAGTAATACCCATAGCGATAGGCAAATTCAAGGGCTAGGCTGGTCTTACCAATCCCACCCGTTCCAGTAATCACCACGACAGGAGTACTTGCGGTTGCATCGGTGCTTGCCATCGCCTGAGCCAACTGTTGCAAATAACGTTTACGCCCAATGAACCTAGGATCTGGATGCAAAGGCAACCACGATTCAGGCGCAGGTTGCTGGCGCTTGGGAATCCGCTTGAGTGGCAATTTGGCTAATTGAGTATGTGCTTGTTGCAAAATTTCAATCTCTGGCAGGTTCATAACAAGCTTCCTCATCAATTGACGCACCTATGATAACCGAAGAAGGCCTGAATAGGTCAGAACCACCTAGAACAGAGCCTCGGGTTTCGTGGTTTCAACTGCTGCTAGCTCTGCACTCCAACCCCGAACTACCAATTTGACAAAAGATCTGAGGCTGTGTATACTTATAGACGCTGTTTGGGCCGGTAGCTCAATGGTCGAGCATCTGACTCTTAATCAGCTGGTTGTGGGTTCGAGTCCCACCCGGCTCACCAAACGCAAAAGGGACGTAGCAAATTTGCTACGTCCCTTTTTTATGGGTTCCAAACAGCTAGTGTTTAATACAACTCAGCAAATTTGGTTTGTAAATATTTGACATACGGTGCGGCATCCATTGGGCGGCCTGTGGCGCGTTTAATCAACTCATTGGGCAAGAATTTGCTGCCATGTTGATGGATATTTTCCCGCATCCAGCCTAGCAATGTGCCAAATTCACCCCGCCGCATTTCATCCCAAATTTCAGGATGTTTGGCGATCGCCGTATCGAACAATTGTACCGAAAGCACATTGCCGATGGTGTAGGTTGGGAAGTAGCCAAACATCATGCCCGACCAGTGAATATCTTGCAAGACACCTTCGGCATCGTTGGGTGGCGTGATACCAAGGTAAGCTTGCATTTTGGCATTCCAAGCTTCTGGCAAATCGGCAACCTTGAGCGTGCCTTCAACCAGGGCAATTTCCAATTCCATGCGCAACAGAATATGCAAATTGTAGGTCAGTTCGTCAGCTTCAACCCGAATCAACGAGGGCTTAACCGCATTAACCGCGCGATAGAAGCTTTCCAGTTCGACCTTGGCTAATGGTTCAGGGAAGGTCGCCTGCAAATCGCTGTAGAAAAATTCCCAGAATGGCCGCGAACGCCCAACGATGTTTTCCCACATGCGCGATTGCGATTCGTGTACGCCCAACGATGTGCCCCGCCCAAGTGGCGTGCGATCAAGCTCAGGCTTGATATTTTGTTCATAGAGCGCATGGCCAGTTTCGTGCAGCGTGCCGAATAAGGCTGGTGAGAGCCAATTAGGATTAAAGCGCGTGGTAATCCGCACGTCGTTGCGGCCAAAGTTGCTGCAAAATGGATGGGTGCTGCGATCTTGGCGACCACGATTCCAATCGTAGCCATAGCGCACAGTCACCTTTTTGCCAAACGCTTCTTGCAAGGCTTCAGGATAATTACCATGCAACGGGGCATCGCGGCCATCGTCGCCCATGGCGGCAATTTTCAGCACCAACGGCACAGTGCCAGCTTTCAACTCTTCGAATAGGCCAATGGCTTGATTGGTGGTTAAACCACGTTCATAGCTGTTGAGCAAGGAATCGTATGGATGTTCCTCGTAGCCCAAAAATTCAGTTTGTTCGCGCACCATCTCAACAATCGTTTCAAGATGGGGTTGAAATTGGCCAAAATCGGAGTTGGCGCGAGCATCTTCCCAAACTTTGCCCGCCAAAGCGCGTACCCGCGATTGTTTGGCCACAAATTCGGCAGGCAATTTGCTCGAACGCTCGTAGTTGTAGCGCGTATGGCTGATCAAACGAGCATCATCAGAGTCGGGCGGCAAATCGGCAACATTGACTGCATCGAGCAATTTAAGCGTTTTTTCGCTAGTAAATAGCTCGTGCGAGATGCGGCTAATCGTGGCCAATTGTTCGGCACGAGTGCTGGCTCCGCCGCGTGGCATTTGGGTACGTTGATCCCATGACAATAGTCCAGCAGTATGGTTGAGATCGCGAATTGTCGCCAGATGGTCACGAAGTTGCTCAAGGGCTTGGCTCATGGGTGCTTAATCCTTTTTAATTGAAGCAGCACAACCAAACTGATCATGCTGCTGACTACTCCTACTCCATTTTAGCATATGTTGATATGATCATACGAGTTTCTTTTCAAAATCAAGCGGCCAGATAGGTTTTGATCCACGAAGGGCACGAAATAAGGCTATGGGCTTTCGGCTTTTGATATCCCAACCTACTCCCGATAGCCCATAGCCTATACGCAGCTGCGTTAGAGCCTTGTGCCTGAAACCGACCACTCCTATGCTCTATGTTCTATGTTCTTTGCTCTATGTTCTATTACTCGCGAATGCCCCAAAACTGCAACTGCCCACGATCAACCGAAACGATCAAGCGTTGATCGGGCGCAATAGTGGCATTTTTGGCACTGAACAAGGCTTGTCCATCATTAACACGATAGATAATTAGATTTGGTTCAGTTAGGTTATTGTCAAGTGCAGCAGATTGTAGCAGCAACAATTGGCTATCGGGGCTAAATTGAATCGCTGGATACCAAGAGCGCGAATCAAACGCTTGACTGCTACTGTGGCACTGAATTGATTGGGTTACTTGTAGGCTTGCGCGATCAAGCACAACTGCACAGATATTGCTTGACTCAGAGGGTTGGGTGGCGACGGCCAAGCTTTGACCATCAGCGCTAACGGCCAACGCCAAAGCTGCTTGATTGAGATCGATTGTTTGCAAAGTTGTGCCTGTGCTCAGCTCAAGCAAACTGACCTGACCTTGCTCAGTAACAAGTGCTAATTGATTTTGATTGGGTACAATCACCAAATCGACCAAATAGACTGGATCAAGTTGGCGGGTATAGAGTGCTTGGCCAGCCTGCGAAACATGCAATTCAACCTGATTGCGATTGACCGATTCGACCACAATCTGTTGGTCGGCATCACCGATAATAAAATTGTAGCCAACATCATCGATGCCATAGAGTTGTTGCTGCCAAAGTTCACTCATTTCACTTAAATTCCACTGGCCTACGCCAAGGTTAATCTGGTTGCTATCGCTGCTGAAGTCGGGTTTCGGATTCAAGCGATAGAAGATTGGGCGTGGTATTTCGTAGGCCAAGCTGGTTGGCTCAAGCTTGAGAATTTGCTGGCCACTGGCAATCGCCAATAATTGGCTATTAGGGCTAAACGTAGGTTGATAATAAACCGGAAACTTGAAGCTTTGGCTATGCCCATCGGAAAGCGTGACAACCGTCAGCGCTTGATCATCAAATAACAAAGCTTGACTGCTATCGGCGCTAAATCGCAAGTGCTTACTGCTATTGCCTGCATAAATAACTTGTTGATCAGCCAATCGAATCAGGCTAACTTTACTGTCGTTTGGTACACCTTCAGGAATCGCAAAACGCGCCTCGATTTGACCATCAGGGCTGATAATCCGTGGGTTCGGCTGATCGTAATTGGTTGGTTGGGTATTCCAAGTGTAGTCAGTATCGTCAGTTGCTAGGCGTTCAATAAACTCGCCCGTTGTGGCGTTATAGCGCTCGATCGACCAGATACCTGCCAAGGCTGGATCGCTGCTTACTTCAATTAACGCTTCGATGATTGTATTGTCAGGGCTAACCCGAATCGCTTTGATCGCACTAGCGCTGCGCACAAAATAGGTTTGTTTTAGCAAGGGTAAGCTATAAACCCCAAAACCCAAGCTAGTTGCCACCACCACAAATTCGTTATTGGGGGCAAAATCACCGCTTTGTAGCGTGCCTAGGCCGATTGTTTGTAATAGCTCAATTTGTGGCAGCGATGCTTCGTTAATCGGTTGGCTACTACGGGCTGGCAAACTTGCTGGGAAGGCCAATAAGCCATGAGAATTAGGGTTGATTTGTTGAATCGGGATTGACGGCATTTGCATTAATTGCGGCAAGGGGTTATTGGTTTGAACCGAGCTAGCAACTTCAGTTGCAACAAGGGTTGGTTCACTAGTGGCCGTTGCAATTAGCTCTTGGGTTGGGCTTGGCAAAGCCTGAGTTGGCGCAGTTGTCGCGCTTGGTTGGGCTTGGGTAGGGGCAAGCGTCGCCGAAGCTTGGGCTACTAAGCCTTGAACACTGCTACTGGCCGTAATGTTGGTCGCGGTTGGTGGCAGGCTTGGGGTTGGTTGGGCTGCTGGCGTGTTTTGGCAAGCACTGATGATCATGATTAAAAGACCAAAACTGAGCCGTTGGGCTGGTTGCTTGAACATAACTCCTCCTTTGCTGAATGGATCTATCATCTAAGAAGGAGCTATGTCAGACCATAGTACGAATCTGATAGAATACTTATGCCTAACTGAAATCTACGGTTTCAGACCCCATAATTGTAATTGACCACCCTCGATTGATAGATAAAGCTGATTATCGGGTGCGAGCATGCCTTGTTTAATTGCATATTTTGGCATACCATCGCTCATTTGATACACAATCGCAGTATTTGTTCTTGAATCAATCGGGATGATCATTAAATCAGCAGTATCGATGACTTGAATAGCTACTTTCTTTCTATATGCCTTATAGTCTAAATTATTGTAAGTAAGCGCAAATTGCTGATCAATCGCCCCAAATGTCCGAATAATACTTAAATCATTGCGATTGAGCAATGCTGCAATAATCTCCTGAGGATTTTCTTCGAAACTTACAACAATTTGATCGCCATTACTGCCAAAGGATAATTCTTGAAGTGCATATGGAAATATTTTGGATTGAACAAATGATTTCCTTGCTAGATCATAGAAATGTAATTCATTATTATTGAGAATAAAACCAATTTGCTCACCATCAGGACTAAAATAGGCATCATTCAAGGTGTCGGTAACTGTAAAGCTATTATAGAGCTGCTCGGCTTTAAAAAGCTTTAGCTCAATTGGTTCATTATTTCTAGCAAATCTTTTTTCGCTGGTTAATAGCCACTCGCTATCACCATGAACGATCGCCATCCCCAAAGCTGCATCCCCGAAAAATGGTAGCCGCTGTTGGCGAATCAAGGCTGGCTCTTGGTTTACCGACCAAATATTTTCGCCATTGCTGAGCATTTGGCCATCAGGGCTGAAGGTTGGGCGCGTATAGGTACGATACATCGTATCAATTGGTTTATTTGGAAAGGTTTTGAAAAGTCGGGATTGATTTAAATCGAGCAATTGAAATCCATCACTGGTGGCGTATAGGCTGCTGTCGGGGCTGAAATTGCCATAGCTGTAGGCTGGAATCACTAGCTGTTGCACGGAGCCTGAATTCAAATCGAGTAATTGAATCGATTGCTCAAAAAATACCGCAGCATAGGCACTATCGGGGCTAAATCGCAGATATAACGATTGTTCATCAGTATAAATCGTGGTCTGATCGATCACGCGCTCGATTGCAACCCCTAAACCAAGCGCTAGGCCTGGTGGTGGCTCAAGATGGGCAAAAAACGCTTGATTCGGGCTGTAAGCACCATAGCCGCCACGCTGCGTTGGAATTGATTGGTTTCCAATGAATGGCTCGCTTGAGTCCCATTGGTTCAGATCAACCATTTGCTCAGTTTGATCGATAAAAGCCCCAGTTTGGCTTGCGTAACGCCGAATTGTGGCCTTAACTGGCGATGGATTGATTAAATCGGGATTGACTAATAGATTAATCGTTGCACTATCATCACTAATGCTAAGGTTATAGATTGTGGCTGGCACTTGCGCAACATAGCGTTGCTGCAAACTTGGCAAATCATACACAACTAAATTAATCGGCGTTGCAACCGCCATAAATTGATTATTCGGAGCAATCGCGAGATCAATCACCTCGCCCAGCCCAATTTTTTGCAAAAGGCTTAGGCTAGGCAAGGTTTGCAAATTGATCGTTCCTGCGCTGCGTTCGGGCAATAATGCGGGATTAGCATAGGTCGTTTGATCATTCAAACTAAAGTTTAGTGGCGGATCAAGCGTCGTTTGCATAAATTCTGGCAGTGGTTCGCTGATCAAAATTGGATCGGGTAATGGTTCAATGCTAGGTTCAAATGGCGTTGGGTTTGGTGCGATGGTTGGCTCAGTCGTTGGCGTTACCAAAACTTGAGCAGCTTCGGTTGGCATTTCTGGCTCGTTGGTTGGAACCAGCGATGGCGTTGCTGAATTCTGAGCAAACTGGGTTGGGCTTGTTTGGGCTGTAGCTGTTGGTTGATTTTGGCTTGGTTGACATGCGCTCAATCCAAGCACGAATGTGCCACAAAGCGCTAATCGAACAAGGTTTTTAAACATAACTCCTCCTTAGATGCGTAGGTTTATCATCTAAGAAGGAGTTGTTACAAAACATCATACGAGGCTGATAGTTGGCTTATAACTGGATGAACGTTAATCGGCCTGTTCACTCAATAAACGTACTTCAGCAGGTTTGTTGGCCAGCGCGAACAGCGTATCGCCAGCATAGACCACATACACATATTCGTTATTGCGATAGCTCCAACGCCGTTGGCCCGACAATGGTGCGCCAAGATTAGCTTCTAGTGCTTTTTTGATAAATGGCAACTTGGCATCGAAGCTCGTATTGATACGGCTATACATGGCTCGATTGATCGTTTCGCGTAGGGCGGCATCGGCGGCTGAGGCATTTTGGGCCGCCACAATTGCACTAAGTTGTTTGACCACCGACCAATTGGTTGTGCCTGTAGCGGCAATTGGTGTATACAGCGCATCAAGCGAGAAAATTTGGGCCGCATAGGCTGCGCCATCGCCAGCCTGCAAACGGCTGCTATTGCCCAACGGCACACCCACTAGCTTACGTGGCGGTCGGCTAATAAATTGATAAAAGGCTTGATCCGGTCGATAATCCACACCCAACGCACCATAGGTAAATTGCATCAGGGCATTGTAAACATCCTGATCGGTCAAATCGTTGGCACGCAGCACAATATCCCATTGATTGTAAGGGCTAATCACAACATCGCGGCCATAGACTTCGCCGGTGTAGCGCACGCCTTTTACGCTAAAATCCATGCCAACCCGAATCGGCGAGCCAAGTTTGTTTTTCAAGGCATATTGATGAAACATCCAATCAGGTCGATATTCACCCTTAGCCAGTTTATAAACCTCGTTGCGCAGTTGTGCGCCGAGGGTATTGGGACGTGGGCCAACGCTTGGGCTGCTTTCATCAAGCAATTTCAAGGTATATTCAACACTATAGCCCCGTGGATCGTCTTTATAGCCAGGCGCAACCGTGCTATGCGCAAAGAAGTAGTCACGATTGATTGGAATCGCATAGGTATCACGAAAATAGCGAATTAACTCGACGAGTGATTTGGTTTGAGCCGTAGTGATCGGCGTACCATCATTTGGCCCCTCAACCTCGACCCCGATCGCATATACATTGATTTCGCCGCCGCTATAGCCACGTGCCCAACTGCGCACCCCGGCATGCCAAGCAATATAGGCTTTTTCATTAACGTAGTGATAGGTTTTACCATCACGCGCAATCAGATAGTTATAACTTGAGCGAACTTCTGGCCGCAGGTTCCATTCGAGTGAGCCATAGCCCGCTGTTTCGTGCAAAATCACAAATTCGGGCTTGAAGCTCGTGGTATTACGGGCGGTTTTGTTGGGGGTTTTGTTGAGATACGAGGTATCAAACTGCATACAGGCTCCTTGCATGATGCCAATCATTGCATCATTACTACCGCTCCTAATAATCTCGTTGTTAATGTACTACAAAATGGATAAGAACATAGAGCAAAGAACATAGGGGATTGTAATTTTAACCACGAAGAACACGAAGAGCACGAAGCATAATTTTTTATGCTCTATGCTCTATGTTCTATGTTCTCATTCCCCGATCTACACAAACTTCACGGCCAACATGGTAATATCGTCGTGCTGCTCGGTATGGTTGGCAAAGTCTTGCACATCGTTGAGCACAGCATCGAGCAAGGCCTGAGCATGAATATCGGCTGGCAATGAGCGCACTAAATCTTCCAAACGCTCGAAGCCATACATCTCGTCGCTGCTATTCATGGCCTCAACAATCCCATCAGTGAAAAACAATAGCATATCGCCATGGTTACACTGAATTGGGCTATCTTCATATTGAATTAATGGTGTGATGCCAAGCGGCAACGATTGGCCGCGCCCAGTCAAATATTCGGGAAATTCGGGCTGATTGCGGCTGCTATGAATGAGAAATGGATAAACTTGTCCAGCATTGGCCCAAACCAAGGTGCGAGCTAAGGCATCGATGCGGGCATAACTGACCGCCGCAAACATACTACGAGGAATATTCTGTACCAAACTGGTGTTGGTTTGATCAAGAATCATGGCCGGGGTGGCTTGGGTGCCCGCCAAGGCGCGAAGGGTACTGTAGGTTGCGACCATCACTAAGGCAGCAGGCACGCTCTTGCCCGAAACATCGCCAATCATCAGATCAACGGTGTTGCTGCCTTGAGCGATCACGCCATAGAAATCGCCTGAGGTTTCGCGTTGCGGCAAACAAATCGCAGCTACTTCAAGCCCCGCCACGCTTGGCAGGCGTTTCGGCAACAGCGCTTGTTGTACATTTCGCGCAATTTGCAGTTCGCCCAGCATTCGTTCGCGTTCACTCTGCTCAGTATAAAGCTTGGCAATGCGCTGCGACATGAGATTAAAGGTGCGGGTCAGGTCGGTTAATTCATCGGTAACTCGTTGATCATCGGGCAGGGTATGACCCAAATGGCCGTCGGCGAGTTGTAACGCACCATGTTTCAAACGCTGAAGTGGCCGATTGACCACAAAAACTGTCGCCAGCCAAGCACAAGCAATCGCCACCAAACTGCCACCAATAATCAATGGCAACAGTTGGTTAATCAACGATTGCTGGGTCAGATCACGCGCCTCAACCGAAAGCGAAGCCTCAACAATCGCAATCACATAGGGCTGACCTTGGGCATCGTTAACCACAATTGGCGCAACCAAGCCATAGTACGAGCCAAATTCATCGGCATAGCGCACGGCATGGCGCTGGCCATCCTCAAAGGCGGCCCAGTGCTCAGGCGTATCGTAGAAGAAGGGATAGTTGATGCCAGTATTATCAACATCGACCCAATAATACAAACGATGGGTTTTGATATCGCGGCGTAAAATGCCAATAAAGCCCACGTTAGCCGCAGTTTGGGCTTGGGCCAATTGCTTTTGTAGTGTGGTATAGGCTTCGGTATACAAATCAGCTGGTGCATCAATTTGGCTCAACAGGGCTGGATCAAGCTCACGGGCAATCAATTCAACGACTCGTGCCAAACGTGTATCCATCTCGCGTTGCCAGCGCTGGTTAGTTTCCCGATAAAAACTCAGGCCAGCAAAGACTAGTGTCGCAATAATGATCACTTGGAGCGGCAACAACACTTTGATAATCAGTGGAATACGCAGTTTCATTGCTCGCTCCCCAAGCGTTGTGGATTACTACCATCGGCATTGAAGCGCCAAATAGTGTTGTTATAGGCATCGGCAGCATAAACATGATTGTTATGAAACGCCAAACCAAAAACTTGCCAACGCGCCAGATCCGGGGCAAAGGCCGCGATTGGCTGACCATCGTGGGTTAGGCGTTGAATCCGCTGATTGCCCATATCGCCAACATAAATATCGCCGGTCGCTTGATCAAGCGCAATATTGAGTGGGTAGGAAAATTCGCCAAGGTTGCTGCCATAGCGACCAATCACCCGCAAAAATTGCAGTGAAATCATATCGCCAGCTTCGTGCAACGAAAATTCTTGAATGCGGCCATTGAATGAATCGACCACATACACATGGCGACGCTCGCGATCAACGACTAAATCACTGATGCCGCTAAATTGTTCATTGCCATTACCAAACTCGCCAAAAAATTCGGCCAATTGCTGGCCATCACGATGATAGACCACCACCCGATTGGCCTTGTAATTGGCCACCCAAATTCGGTCGGCACTATCAACAGTTACGCCATAGGGTTCATTGGTTGGCTCATCCATGGCTGGATCATAATCGTTGCCACCAAACTCGCGTACAAACGAACCATCAGGCTCGAAGCTGCGCACCCCATCGTGCACCAGCGTCGCTTCATCATTATAAATAAAATTGCCGATATACAAACGGCCAAAACTATCGCGCCCAAGATCCCAGCCAGAGTGAATATTGCTTGGGCCAACCCCAAAAACCCCAATACTGGCGGCAATTTGGCCAGTGGAGTCGAGCTGAGCGATGCGATAATTACCGCGATCAGAGACATAAATTTGTTGATCGCTGGCAACGGCAACGCCATTTGGTCGCAGCAAGTGTTGAGGTTGCTGGCTACAGCCAGCCAACAACCCCACAAGCAAGAATGAAAGACAGCGGCGCATGCATGCTCCAAAGTGCGTTTTAGAATCCAAAACGGCCAAGATTCAATAACGTGCCAATAATGCCCGTTAATCCAGCAAGGCCATACAGCGCAATGAGCGCGATTGTCCGTGGCTCAAGCTTGAGACTCTTTTTATAGCTCTGAGTTGGTTTCATTTCAATTCGCTGGCCGCGCCAGTATTGAACTTGCGGGCTGCTGCTAAAGAGCCTTGAGCCTTGGCGATTCTGCCAGATTTGCCAAGCAATCCAGAGCAGAAAGCCGCAGCCAACCAACATAATTGCCACTCGTGCCAAGTTTGGCATCGCCAACACTTGGGTGCGCAGCATAAACAAACCCAGAATTGCAATGATCGCGGGCATCCATGAACGGTCAAATCTCATAGTTCGCTGGTTTCTTGTAGGTCAAAATAGGGCGGAGCATTGGGATCAAGCTCATTGCTGATCGCTGGCTGAGCCAAGCGCCCATACACTTCGGCCAGTCCATAAAGCGAACGGGCTAAATCGTAGGATAGTTGGTCGGGCTTGATGCGCCATGCCCAATTACCACCAGTGTAGCCAGGCCGATTCATACGGGCTTCGCTGCCCAGATCAAGCGCATCTTGCATGGGGATAATCACCGTATCAGCAACTGAGGCATACAAGGTGCGAATCATCGTCCAAACAATCGCATCCTCGCCACAATACAAATAGGTGCGGGCACGATGCTGTTCTTCTGGCCCAGCACTCGTGTACCAGCCGCGCGAGGTATCGTTATCGTGCGAGCCAGTATAGGCAACCGTATTTTGCACATAGGTATGTGGCAAGAAGTTCGATTGGAAAGCTCCTGAGGTGAAGGCAAATTGCAAAATCCGCATGCCGGGCAAGGCAAATTGGTCGCGCAATTGATACACATCAGGCGTGATCATGCCTAAATCTTCGGCAATCAACGGCAAGCTACCAAAAGCATGGCTAATTGCTTGGAAGAAATCTGCGCCTGGGCCACGTCGCCATTCGCCGTTAACTGCAGTTTCTTCGCTTGCTGGCACAGCCCAATAGCCCGCAAAGCCACGGAAGTGATCAACCCGCACGATATCGACGGTGCGCAAACTGGCGCTAATTCGGTGTTGCCACCATTGATAGCCATCTTGGGCCATAACATCCCAACGATAGAGTGGGTTGCCCCAGCGCTGGCCTGTCGCCGAAAAATAATCTGGTGGCACGCCCGCAATATCAACCGGATTGCCATCGGGATGCAGCAAAAACAGGCTGCGATTCGCCCAAACATCAGCGCTATCGTGAGCTACAAAAATTGGAATATCGCCAACAATTTTGATATCGCGCTCGTTGGCATACTGCTTCAAGGCATCCCATTGGCTGAAAAAGGCCCACTGCAAAAACTTATGGAATTGCACATCATCAGCTAATTTGTTGCCCCATTCGCTAATTGCTGCTGGCTCATGCAAGGCAATTGCCTGATCCCATGTCGTCCAAGAAGCGCCGCCATGAGCTGCTTTACAAGCCATAAATAGAGCATAATCGTCGAGCCAGGCTTGTTCGGCAACACAAAACGCGCTAAAACCACGATCATCGGCCTGAGCCTTGAAGTTTTCAAAGGCGGTGTGCAACAGCTGCAATTTGGCTGGAATCACCGCACCAAAATCAACAGCTTCGGCAGGTAAATGGGTGAGTTGCGCCAAATCCCATTCGGCTAGCAAATTAATCCGAGCCAAATAATCGGGGCTAATCAGCATATGGTTGCCAGCAAACGCCGAAAAACATTGATAGGGCGAATCGCCATAACCAGTTGGGCCGAGCGGCAAAATTTGCCATAGCCGTGCCCCAGCCGCTTGTAGCCAATCCACAAATTGATAAGCCTCGCTGCCAAGATCACCAATTCCATAGCGACCATGCAACGACGTGGGGTGCAGAAGAATCCCCGCAGCACGTTCGAAGGTCATCGAACTACCTCCAACTATCGGTGAGAATCTCGTACAATTTAACGTATGTACTTGGTATGATAGCATAGACAAGCAGGAAGGATGAGGGATGAGGGATGAAGGATGAAAGAGGAAATTAAGCAACAAGCAATTTGTTTGCAATAGCATCATCTAGATTGTACCGAGATGGGGATTGCACACTAGCCCAAGGTTGTATGGTATCATCGAATGCCACATCCTACTAAAACACTACGCTCATTGCCACCAGCGATCATGTGGGTTAGGAGCACGCAACTATGTCCTTCGGAAGTGTTTTTATTGCCATGGAAGAATCCATGAGCGATCAATTGATTGATCAAGCTTTGGTGGAAATTCCAGGTTACCGCAAATTGCCCCTGACCAAGCAACAATTGGCTCAACGGGTGCTGATTACCGTTCATGCCTTCGGAATGGATTTGGATGAGGAAGAACCCCATTTTTACCGTACCCACCTCGAAGAAGGGGCTTACCAACGCGCCATGCAAGGCCTACCAATCGATGATTTTGAGCAATTGGTGTTGCTCTGGCATCGCCGTGGCATCGAAATGCTCATGGCCAAATTCGCGCAACCAGCTGAGCATGTCGCCCTTTTACGCCAAACCTTAAAAGTTATTCAATCGGGGCTAGCTGGGTTATATCGCGGCTATGATCGGGCACGAATCGGCCAACTCGACCGCCAACAGGCAATTTTGAGCGAATTGGCACTCCCGATTATTCCAGTCTATAAGCATATTTTGGCAGTTCCGCTGATTGGGGTTATCGATAGCAGCCGTGCTCAGCAAATGATCGAGCGCCTGCTCGATGAAATTACCAATCTTAAGGCTCAAATGGTCATCCTCGATCTCACCGGTGTACCATTAATTGATACTGGCGTGGCCCACCATTTGCTTAAAACCGTGCATTCGGCTCGTTTGCTCGGTGCACGGGTGATTATCGTGGGGATTCGCGGCGAAATTGCCCAAACTATGGTGCATTTAGGCATCGACCTCAGCGAAATTACGACCCGCGCCAATCTCCAAGCAGGCGTAGAATATGCCCTCGCTTGTACTGGCTTTGCAATTCGCCCATTGTAGTATGGGCAGGGATTTTGGATTATGGCTAACCAAACGCCGCAGCACGATCATTCACATCAATTAAGTGCTTTAGCCACCCGCGAACGCGAATTGATCAAACATTTAATCGAGCACCCCACAATTAGCAAAAATACCAATCATCAATTTGAGGCCGACCAAACCTTTGGTGAGCGTTTGGCCGATCGAGTAGCGGCGTTTGGTGGTTCTTGGCCCTTCTTGATCGGCTTTTCCAGCGCTTTGCTCGGTTGGATGCTACTGAATGGGCTATTCTTGGTCAAACCGTTCGATCCCTATCCCTTTATTTTGTTAAATTTGGTGCTATCGAGCGTTGCAGCTTTGCAAGCGCCAATTATCATGATGTCGCAAAGTCGGCAGGCCGCCAAAGATCGGCTTGATGCCAGCCACGATTATGAGATTAATCTCAAGGCCGAGCTGGAAATTCAGCGGCTACATAATAAAATTGACGAGCTACGCGAAGCTCAATGGCACGAGCTAGTACAGCTGCAACAAGAGCAAATTCGCTTGCTCAACCAAATTTTAAGCCAACGCCCCGAATAAGCACCCAACTCGTTAACTTTCCGGTTATGTTGCCTTGTCATACTGCTACTATCAATCCCAAAAGGCTTTCAATCCTAGGAGCAAGCAGATGGATGTAGCACTCAGAAAATCACAACGCCATGGCAACCTGTTGTTGGTTGGTTTGTGTCTGCTTTTATTATTGGTTGGCATGCATTTGGGCTATCAGTTAGCACATTCCACTCAGCAACAGTTTCATGTCACCAACCCAGTGATTAAATGCCATTATCTCTGCAAAATGAGCATCAGCGAGTAAAAACTATTTTTTGGCGCAGGGTATACATTAATTAACGTCTCAATTTCAAGTTCAATTTAACTGTATTCATGGGTGTTTAAACTAAAAATTATTCATTTTAAGCTTCTCTTTCAAACTTCTTGCAGATTTATTCAGTACTTCTAACCTAATACCACATTAACCATCCGGTACGTCCTAGAAAATGACTAGGCCAAAGGAGCGGCTATTTTAGTTTGTGCTGCTACAAAAGTACTTGACTAGAAGTACTAACGCTTATTCCACAGAAGTACGGTAAATAGTTAACGCTTTGGTTGCTTGTGTAAATCGCTTTTTTAATAAAAAATAAAGATCTAAATTATTGATTTGGTTCAGTGAGCATCAGCATTACAATCAAGCACCACACTCGCGAGCCTTCAGCCATTGCGAGAGGTTTGTATGTCAGGTAGCACGATTCAGTTTCCACAAAAATTTCAAGGTATTTTCAAGCGTTCTCAAGCCAGCTTCGCCCCCCATCTCCAAGTCGCCCGCCAGTTACTCAATAGTCTGAACATCCCAGCGCCGTTGCAACATGTCTGGGATTATGTGGTCGTGGACAATCCACAGCCATCGTTCATTCTATTGCCATTGCTCTATTTGAGTTTGGCTGAGCAATTGGGCGGGATTACACCAGCCCATCAACGGGCGCTGCCAGTAATTATGTTAACCATGGAAGCGGTTGCAGTGATGGATGATACGGTTGATATTGCCAGCCAACGCTCGGAGCGAGCAACCGTGCCTGCCCGCTTCGGCGTAACCCAAGCCACGCCAATCGCCACCAGTCTCACCGCAACCATCGCCGAATTGGCGGTCGAAATTGACCCACGTTTGGTTCAGCCAACCATGAATTTTCTGCGCGAATTAGGCGCGTTGCAAATTTGGGAAGTCGAACATAGTTATCCTGAGCAGGCTGAATGGGACGAATGGATGCAGCAACGCTATCGCCAAGGCCAAATTGCCACCGAATTTGCCCTCAATTTGGCCCTGATGTACCACCGCCAAGCGCCATTTCCGGCCACGCCTGCCTATTTCTTTGCCCAAATAATGCAAGATGTTGATGATGTGGTGGGCCTTTTAGAGCAACGAGTGCAATTCGGCGAGGGCTGTGATCTTCAGCGCGGTCGGGTTATTGCCCCGCTCGCTGATGCGTGTGATAATAATATTCAGCTAGCTAGCTTAATCAGCCAGCTTTGGCGTAAAAAACAAGCCTTGTTGGCCGAATCCAATCAAACAACCTTCCAACAACTCAACCAACATGTGCTCGAAGCCGGATTAGCCACAACCCTTGATCGCTTGACCCAGATTGCCATAGCCTGCGAAGAACAAACGCCTCCAGAACTCCAAGCTTGGATGCACGATGTGATTTGCACTTTTATGGCTCGCCTCAGCGGCGTTGGCCTAGCGCAAGCCCAAACAGCCTAGTGCCATGGTGCGCCCACTGATGGCTTACAATCGTGATAGTCGCGGCTATCAGTGGAGCAATCATGAAGGATGGATGGGGTAATTTAGCGCAATCATGGTTCAACGCCTATCAACGCATCGGCCAACAACTCGATCCATTGCCGTGGATCACATGGCTGATTGCCTGCTTTAGTGTTGGAGTCGGCACATTAGGCTTGGCTGGCCTTGATCAAGCTGCACCCAAACTGTTAATTTGGATTGATTTTGGCCTAGCGTTATATCTATTTTGGCTGGGCTGGGTGGTCTATCGCCGCCCAAACTTGGGTTGGCCACGCTGGTTAATTGTGCTCAGCATGACTGCAACCTGTTTGATCGCCCTCAGCATTGTCGAGCTTGAAAGCGCGGCGGTGGTTTTAGTAACCGTGCCAATTCTGCTGACCATTATCGCCACTGGTCGCTTATGGCCGATCGTTAGTTATCCAGCGTTTATGCTGGTTGCGGCGCTGGTTCACCCCGCGGGCTGGAGTTTGTTTAACCCAGCGGTAATTGTGTTTAATTTGTTGTTGTTTTTGACGATGTGGCAATTGCGCAGCTCGGCCAGTCGCGCCACCCAAATTCAGGTGCTGGCCAAAGCCCAGCTTGAGCAAGAACAACAAGCGCGTCAATTTATTCGCTTTTTTCAGCACGAATTACGCGGCTATAGCAGTGGCTTAGAAGGGCTAGTGCCAATTTTTGAGCGTTTTTTGGCCAACGTACCACAACAAAATGCTGGTATTAGCAGCGCCGAAGCGTTGAATGCGCTAGCGACTACAACCCAACATCTTAAGCAATTAACCACTCAATTATTAATTTTGACCCGCGATGGAGTGCTGCAAGTCCAACAATTACAAACTCTCAATTTAGCCGAGTTATTACAACAAATTGTCAATGAGGTGCGCACCTCACATCAGCTTGATCCTGAGCACCTGCGTTTGAGTTTATGCAAACAGCAACCAGTCTTAATTAAAGGCAATGATCTGTTTCTTACTTTAGCCTTACGCACAATTATTCAAAATTCAATCGAGGCCAACCCAAGCTCGATCGCTGGGCAACAGATTAGCCTTGAGTGCTGTACCAACAACGAAATGGCCGTGATTAGCATTAGTGATCAAGGCATGGGCTACCCCAAAGAATTGCTGCAACGCCTCGCCACCAATCAGATTCCGGCGGTGCTAGGCTGGAGCGGCAAGCTTGGCGGTAATGGGCTAGGCTTGGCATTAATTATGCAGGTTGCTCGGTTGCATCAAGGCTCGGTTCGTTTTGAAAATCAGGCTCAAGGCGGCGCACGCACCAGTTTGGCCTTACCGCGCATTTAGGCAATGAGCTGATTGGTAGCCCAGGGTACAGGCAAGCCCACACATGTCCAGCCTGCGCCATGCAAGCGCTGCTGATAGATCCATTCGATGGCTTGGGCAACCTCGTTTTGGGCTAAATGTTTGCTAATAAAGCCATCGAAGCCAACCGAACGAAACAAGCTATCAACATCTTCATAGGCACTCCAGCCAATGAGCAAGGCCTCGGGATGCAAGGCTGGGTGCAATGTGCGATTGGTACGCAAGCGATAAATAATATGCAGCGGCGTGCGCCCAACCATCGCATAATCAACCACCATCAAACGAATACTTTGGGCTGGATATAAATCGAGTTGACGTTCGAGATCGCCAACCGAACTAACCCGATCACAGCCATAACTTAAATTACGCAACAAACTCAAACGTTGATCGGCGATCGCTGCTTGGAGGCCTAAGGCAGCGGCTGGTTGATCATCAACAATTACCACATATGGTTGATTTGTAAGCTGCATACTGCTTTCCTTTCACGCCATTTTTATCAGCTTTGCAAGGTCAAAACAGGCTTTTTTGATTGCGGCTTGTGGCTGTGCTCTCCCTTGTTCGCTTGATTATACTGTGATTCAATTGCGAAAACTACCATCAATAGTCTGAGTAGTTAAAGGTAGTTGAGCATGGCAAATTCTTGCAGCAAGCTCCTTTTAGGCTGAGCCAAAGTTCAGTCGTAAAACCGATGCCCCGCCCCACGAACGGCCTATAATCAAGCAACAATCACAATCGTAGCCTTGTAGAAGGGTCGTTATGAGCAGTGAAAATCCAATTTATCCAGTGGTAACGGGCCAGCAAATTTATTTTGCGACCTTACGCCATGAGCATGTTCCGTTGTATGTACGTTGGTTTAGCGACCTTGGCATGACCGCTAATCTAGGAGCGATCGGCTTTGCTGCTACGCTTGAAGATGAAGAAGCGTGGTATCAACAAGCGTCACGTCAAAACGCCGAACGCATCACTTTTGCCATTCATATCAAAGAAACTGACCAGCCGATTGGCAACATTAGTTTGTTTGAAATCAATCATCGTCGCCAAAGTGCGGCCTTAGGCATTTTGATTGGCGAAGCGAGCCAGCGTAGCAAAGGTTATGGCACCGAAGCTGTGCGCTTGATGGCTGAATACGGCTTTTTCTTCTTGAATTTGCACAATATCAAGCTTTGGTATTACGGCTACAACGCGCGAGCTGGCCGCGCCTACGAACGCGCAGGCTTTCGCGAGGCTGGGCGAGTGCGCGGCGCAATCCCCTTGGGCAATCAGCGCTACGACGAAATTTTGATGGATATTGTGCGCGACGATGTTGATTTGCAAGCTATGAGTATGCTTGTCCCGGGAGCAAACCATGACTAAGCTGTGGCAGCCCAATCCTGCACTGCTCTATCATCTCAGCGAAGATGCCACAATTAGTCAATTTGCGCCACGTCCGCATCCACGCAAGCCTGAGCATCCACCAATCGTTTGGGCAATTCAAGGCAATCTTGTGGCAAATTATCTGTTGCCACGAGATTGCCCACGCATTTGTATACGCTGCGATCAGCAGACCAGCCCCGACGATCAAGCTCGCTTTTTTGGCTTGAGTAATGCCCAAGCAATTATTGTGGTTGAGCATGCTTGGCTTGATCGAATTCGCTCAACCACGCTGTATGCCTATGAATTTGAGCGGGCAACGTTTGAGCTTACGGATGCAGCAGCAGGCTATTGGATTAGCTTTCGCCACGTTGAACCAATCGCCATGCATCCAATTGATGATCTCTTGGGGCAGATTGTCAGTTTGGGGATTGAATTACAGATCATGCCAAATTTATGGCGTTTGCATGGCGCTGTCGCCCAATCGAGCCTGCAATTTTCGATGATTCGCATGCGCAATGCCACGGCACGTAGCGAATAGGTCACCATGGGTAGTGCTTCCTCCCCCCAGCGGTTGCGCACAGCATGCTATAATGGGCGCGTTGTCAGCCATAAGGAGCATTCTCAATGATTGACCGTATTGCAGAATTATTAGGCGATGAAGCATCGTCACTCTTAGAACATCAATCGAAAACGATTAGCAAAGATTTGATCCATCAACCAGGTCCAGATTTTGTTGATCGGGTCTGGACTGCCTCAGATCGCAGTATTCCGGTATTGCGCAACTTGCAAAGCCTCTATGGCACAGGCCGCTTGGCCAACACTGGCTACCTCTCAATTTTGCCAGTTGACCAAGGGATCGAACACTCCGCTGGTGCTTCATTTGCCCCAAATCCTGCTTATTTCGACCCTGAAAATATTGTAAAACTCGCTATCGAAGGTGGTTGTAACGCCGTTGCTTCAACCTTTGGGGTGCTGGGTTCAGTTGCCCGTAAATATGCGCATAAAATTCCGTTTGTGGTCAAAATCAACCACAACGAATTCTTATCATATCCCAACAAGTTTGACCAAATCTTGTTTGGCACAATTAAAGAAGCCCACGAAATGGGTGCTGCCGCAGTTGGCGCAACCATCTACTTTGGTTCAGCCGAATCAGGCCGCCAAATTGTTGAAGTTGCCCAAGCCTTCAAGATGGCGCACGAGTTGGGCATGGCCACAATTTTGTGGTGCTACTTGCGCAACAACGCCTTCAAGAACAGCACTACCGATTTCCATGTTTCAGCCGACTTGACCGGCCAAGCCAACCACTTGGGCGTAACAATCGAAGCCGACATCATCAAGCAAAAACTGCCTGAAAACAATGGCGGCTACAATGCAGTTACCTCAAAAGACAACCCATATGGCAAAACCGACAAGCGCATTTATAGCGAATTGACTAGCGATCATCCAATCGACTTGGTACGCTATCAAGTTGCCAACTGCTACATGGGCCGCGCCAGCTTGATCAACTCAGGTGGTGCATCGAGCGGCGAAAGCGACACCGCCGAAGCAGTACGCACCGCCGTGATCAACAAACGTGGTGGTGGTGCAGGCTTGATTTCAGGCCGCAAAGCCTTCCAACGCCCAATGGCCGAAGGTGCTGCCTTGTTGCAAGCAATCCAAGATGTTTACCTGTGCGAAGACGTTACCATCGCCTAAACATCGCGCAATCAGCCAAATCAAGCGAGTGCATAGCCTAGCTATGCGCTCGTTTTCAGTGGAGCACAATTATGGCATCCTATGATTATCGCACTCGACGCGGGGTTGATCCAATTAGTTGGCAACGCTTCGAGGAACTAACCCGCCAGCTTGCCGTGCAAATTGCCCCGTGGGGACCAGAACTCGTCTTGGGGATCGCCCGTGGGGGCTTATTTCCAGCTACCTTGCTTTCGTATGCCCTGCGCCGCGAACTCTACCCAATTCGCTTAACTCGCCGTTTTGAAGATCAAGTTGTGCGGCGTGACCCATCGTGGTTGGTTAAGCCACCCGAAAAAGTGCGCAATCGGCGGGTGCTGATCGTCGATGAGATGGCTGATTCAGGCCAAACCTTGTTGGTCGCGGCGCTGGTGGTGCGCGATATGGGGGCTGCTGATGTCAAAACTGCTGCGCTCTACGCCCATACGTGGGCTAATCCACGCCCAGATTATGTAGGGTTGTTATCAGATCAACTGATTATGAACCCGTGGGATCGCGAAATTTTGCAGGATGGTCATTTTGTCCAACACCCTGAATATACGGCGGCAATTCGCGCTCAGGATGACGAACAACCATCGGAACAACCATAAAACTATAGTAAAGTAGGACTGTTGCGCTATAGGCAATAACGACAAAATCTACTACATTGCAGCATAGTCGTTAACTTTTTTAAGGATACGCACATATGCGGGCATTGGTTGTTAGCAGTTTAAGCATTTGCTTTACCATGCTCTTAGTGGTTGCCCTCTTAACCGCGCAATCATTAGCTGGGGTAGAGCAAGCCCAAGCACAGACTATCGGGGCGCAACAAGCCGCACAAACATTTCAGCATCACATCCAACAAACGGCGGTTAATCTGGCCTTCTATCGCCTAATTGATTATGGGGCTAGTAGCATTCAATCCGCCGCCTCAATCAAGCCAATTTATATTCCAGAGCATATTTTAGGGCGCTATCAGCTGACAATGCAACGCTAACCAGCTTGCATTCAGCGCCCATTCCGTCGCCTGCTCCCGCAATGGATGGGAGCAGGCGGTCATTTTCAGTCGTGCAAACGCTCAAAATAGGCTTGCATCGCTTCGTTATGCAAGGGAAACGCCAACACTTGCGGAGCATCGATCACCACTAAGGCTTCGGTTTCGCTGCGATCAAAGTCGCTTGGCACATCAGCACGACGAATTGGCTGAGCCAAGCCAAAAATCAAAATCATGCCATCGGGCGTGCTACGCGTCCACCAATCGCGAATACTGTGCGGATCGAGCTGAATATTCGTTTCCTCGAACACTTCACGCACTCCAGCTGCCTGCCAACTTTCATCGAAATTAACAAAGCCGCCAGGCAAGGCCAATTGACCTTTGCGCGGCTCGATTGCCCGCCGCACGGTTAATAATCCACCATCAACTGGCAATAAAATCACGCTGACCGGAATTGGATTACGATAGGTTGAATTTCCACATGCGCTGCAAACTCGCGGAAATCCTTGTACCGCGCCAAAGGCCGCCCCACACCAATGACAATGCTGAAACGCTGGCATGCAATCTACCTCATCAAATGCAGAATCTAAGGTTTAGCTTAACCGAGCCATGCTAAAAAAACAACAGCGTATCGCCACTGATACGCTGCTACAATCACCCATCATGGCCTATCTTCATTACAATAAGGCTGCTCCATGGTCAACCAAAATCGACTGAATGCGCCCACGGGCGGTAGCAGGATCGTGAAGTTGGGCAACAGGCACTTCTAACCGGAAATGACAGCCATCACGCACTCGTTCATCGGGATGCCAATAGATCTTGGTAATATTCAGGCTGGTACGAATTGTGCGCATTGCACGCCATAAAATCGGGACGGTCGCTTCCACTGGTACTACAATAAATGCACTCGAATCAACGGCCATGCCGAACCTCCTTTGGGTAGAATCACCCGTGTGGTATAGGACAGATGTGTTGGCGATTGTAACGACGCAGTGTAGCAAGCTTTGACCAAGATTTCAAGCCCCTTGATCACGCATTTGGGTGATTAACGGGTGGTACTTAATCACCCATAAACAGTATATCTATCTACCCATATTAATCAAGATTAATTTTTACAATTTTAGACTTATTCGCGCTGACTGCTCAGACAAACGCTCATGGGTTCGGCATAATCTGCCAGTTGTTGGCCTTGATCGAGGCTCAAACGCCAAATTTCTTGCACACACTGCCATCCTTGGGCTTGATAGAAGCGTTTGGCGCGATGATTACTAGCGGTTACATACAACTGTATCCGTTGATAGCTATGTTGGCTGGCCCATGCTTGGGCTAAGTTAAGCAAGCTTTGCGCCACGCCCTGCCCCCGAGCTTCTTGCACAACATACAATGCCAGTAACTCAGCCCAATTGCGATGCTTAAATAATGCTGCATCTTGCTGACCTGCCATGATCAATAAACCAATTGGGGTTGAGCCATGCCATGCCAGCATGGTTATACCACGTTGATTCAGCGCTTGATCGATCAAAAATGTATGTAAGGCCTCGCGCCAATCTGGCGACAAGCTAAAGTAGTGATCAAGCGATGTGTTATAGTGGTGTAATCCTTCAAACAGTTGTGCAACCGCCCATTCCTCATGAGCGTGCGCTGGGCGAATTTCAAAAGCAATCGTCATAGCGTTTTGGGTATCCTTATGCCTGCAAACAATTCTTGTTGGTTCTACTGATTATGCGTTGTTTTTGGATGCTTGCCTGCATGCAGCAAAAAGTAGGCCATTCCAGTTTGGAATGGCCTAGAATAATACCAGTGATCGCTATGTTAATGGGTTACAAAACTCCAAATCGTACCATCCCAACCATAGGCCGCGCCATCCAAGGCAGGGCAAGCATGGCCCAAGTAGCGATCAAGCGTGCTTTGCCAAAAGCTTAGCCCCACTCGATTACTCGCTAAACAGCGGATTTCCCACGTCGCTGGAAAGCGATCAAACAACAGCCAAGCAGTTTGGCGTGCCAAGCCTTGACCACGCGCATGCGGCTCGACGTAAAATTCAGCAATCGCCAGCGTCGTTTTCGGCAACAAGGCATAGCGATTCAGCAACACAAAGCCGATGCGCTGCTCAGCTCGCTCGATCCACAATGGCACGCGCTCGGCATCTTCCCAATAGCTGCGCAAATAAGGATACTCGCCGCCTGCCGTCGGATCAAGCTCAGCTAGATAATCAGCGATTAGCGTGGCTAATTGGGCTTGTTGCTCGACCAAAATTGGCCGTAGTTGGATTGACTGCATAATCCTAGCCCACGCGAGCTTGCACTTCGCCAGCCACCTGCGGCGGATCGCTCATGGTAATGCTGATGGTTGGCGTGCGATGCCAGTTGGCACAATCGCGCAGCATCACGGCCAAATCGTCGTACAAAGCTTCGCTTAGCTCGATGTTTGGTTCCAAATGCAGGGCATGCACCCGAAAAATCCCGGCACTGCGTTCAGCCTTGACATCAATCCGCCCAATTACCCGATCTTTCCAGAGAATTGGCAAGGTGAAATAGCCATAGCGCCGCTTGGGAGCTGGGGTATAGCATTCAAGCCGATAGTCAAACTGCCAAAAATCCAGCGTTCGCTGACGATCCCAAATTAAATTGTCGAAAGGTGAAAGCATCGTCGTCAGGCTAGGCATGGGTGTTTGCTCCAACAAATGGCGCTGTTCATGATGAATATAGGCTGGAGTTTTCCAACCTTCCACCTGCACCTCGATCGCCTTGCCTTCAGCCGCCCAGGTTTGCAAGCGTTCTTTAATGCCTGGTCGGCGTTGGCGAAAATAATCGGGCAAATGCCGCTCGGTAGCAATCCCCATCGCCCGCAAGCCACGCTCACTCAATTGCTCGGCGGCTGCCTCAAAACTAAGCACAGCGCGATCATCCCAATTGGGCATAACCCGCTCAGTTAATTCGTAGACCCGTTGAAATTTCTCGCGGCGCACAATCATCAATTCACCCATGCCCCAGAGGATATCAAGCGCCGATTTGGCTGGTTTCCAATTCCACCAGCCACCGCCAGCATGATCGGCAGGTGCTTCAAAATCGGCTGAACGCAACGGGCCACGTTCGCGAATCATGGCCAGCACGCCATCAGCCACCGCCTTATGTTCCTCTAGCCAACGCCGCGATCTGTGCCAGTCGTGGATATAACGCAACATCGCCGGACGCAACAAGGGAAATAATTCGATCGGCAAGAACGAGGCTGCGTGTGCCCAATATTCAAATAATTGGCCAGCCGGAAACTGCAATTGATCAAACCAAACAGGATCGTAATCGCCCAAACGACTCCAGAGCACGAAGTAGGGCGCACGCGCCACCACATTGATCGTATCGATCTGGACAATTTGCATGCGCTGGATGGTTTGTTGCAATGTGGTTTGATCAACAGCGTTGGGACGGCGATCTAAGCCTTGGGCAGCAATCGCAATCGCCCGCGCGTGATCAAGCGAGATAGTCAGAGTCATACATCATCCTTAAATCCAAACTCAACCGACGCAGCTATAGCCCCGTTGGTTGAGCATCCATAGCACATTAATTGGCTTGCAGGCTGGCAAGATCGATCACAAAACGATATTTGACATCACTTTTGAGCATCCGTTCGTAGGCTTGGTCGATTTGGTTTACTCCAATTAATTCGATATCCGCCAAAACATTATGTTCAGCACAGAAATCCAACATTGCTTGAGTTTCGGCGATGCCGCCAATCAACGAGCCAGTTAATTGTCGTCGCCGAAAGATCAAATCGGGGTAGCTTGGGGTTGGATGAGGATTTTCCGGCACGCCAACGAGACAGAGCGTACCATCACGTTTCAACAAGCTTAAATAAGCATCAAGATTATGCGCGGCAGAAACCGTATTGAGGATAAAATCGAAGCTGTTGCGTTGGCTGCGCATGGCCTCGGCATCTTTGGAGATCACCACCGAAGCACCCAAACGCTCGGCATCAGCGGCTTTATGTGGCGATGTGGTGAATAAAACTACTTCAGCACCCATGGCTTTGGCAATTTTCACCCCAATATGCCCCAGCCCGCCCAAGCCGACCACACCAACTTTTTGGCCTGGCTGGACATTCCAATGGCGCAATGGCGAGTAGGTGGTGATGCCAGCACAGAGCAATGGCGCAACCCGTGCTAAATCCAAATGCTCGGCAATCCGCAACACAAAATGCTGATCAACCACAATTTGGCTAGAATAGCCGCCATAAGTTACGCCGCCCGTGTGCGCATCAGGGCTATTGTAGGTATAGGTGGTTTTCGGGCAGAATTGTTCTTGGCCATCGCGGCAATCAAAACATTCGCCACATGAATCGACCATACAGCCAACCCCAACAGCATCGCCAACATTAAATTTGTGCACGTCAGCACCAACAGCCACAACCCGCCCAACAATTTCGTGGCCAGGCACAATCGGGTAGACCGTGCCATCCCACTCGCTGCGGGCTTGATGTAAATCGGAATGGCAAATGCCACAATATAAAATTTCAATTTGTACATCGTTGGCAGTTAAATCGCGGCGCTCAAATTGGAAGGGGGCAAACGGAGCATCGGCGCTAAAAGCAGCAAATCCTTTGGTCGTTAGCATGGGCTTCCTCCTACAACAAAACATATGTGCAGTTTACCCAAAAAATGCTAACCATGCATATGACCTAAGGCTTATTTTTGCAGCCAGACAATCGTTAGATCATCGACGGGGCTGCGATCTTGCATAAAATTGCTCAGTTGTTTGAATAAATACTCGTGATACGGCTCGATCGCTGGCCATTGGCGATAGCCTGCCAGAATCGTTTCAAGCAACTCGAAGCCGAGCATTTGGTTAGCCGGATTACGCGCTTCAACCACGCCATCACTGACAAACACCACATGATCATCAGGTTTAAGTTGAATCATCCGTTCTTGATAGTGAATATCGGGGCGCGAACCAATCGGCAAGCCAACAACATCAATTTCTTCAAGCGTGCCAGCCCGCAGCAAATAGGGCATTACCATTCCGGCATTAGCAAGATGCAAGGTTTCAGTCGCGTGATCATAAATTGCATACAGAATTGCCGCGTTCATATGATTGGCTTTGAGCCGATCGATCAATAAGCTGTTGAGCGTTTGCAATAAGACTGCTGGCTGACTGCCTTCACGCGCTCGTTCTTCCAAAGTGCTTGAAACCAGTGCCATCATCAAGGCTGCGCCAACACCCTTGCCCGAAATATCGCCAATTGCCACTCCAACCCGGCCATTACCCAAATCAACAAAACTATAGAAATCGCCGCCAACCTCCGCCGAAGGCAATGAATGGGCATTCGCCCGCAGCAGATCAGGCTCCCATGGCGGGCGCTGCGAGAGCAAACCAAGCTGAATATCGTGAGCCAAAGTGAGGCCTTGTTGCAGATAATCGTTTTTCTCTTGCAGTTGATCGGTTACTTGGACCAATTGCTGATAGGCCAAGCGTAACTCGTTGGTACGCAGGGCAACTTGATCTTCGAGTTGCTCGCGGTTAGTGCGCAGTTGCGCGGTCATACGGGTAAAACTACGAATTAACAAGCCCAATTCATCATCACGCGAGGGTAAATCGGCAGTTTGCAAATTGCCTTCAGCCACATGGGCCGCTGCCTCGGTTAATTGAGCTATCGGCAAGACCACTCGCCGCATCAAACTCAAAACCGCCAAGACCGCCAAACCCTCTAAAACCAAGCCAATCGCCATAATAATGATGCTTAGTTCGCGGGCGGGAGCAAAAGCCTCGGTTTGGCTGACCTCGCTGAGCAAAATCAGATCGCGACCTTCGAGCCAGCGATAAACCCCAACTACATCGTCGCCAGCATAATTTTGATATTTAGCGTTGCCATTTTGCTTAGCGAGGGCTTGCTGAATGCCATATGAATCAACCACGATTGGCATACCTGGCCGACCAAAACGTTTACTTGAAACAAAACGCTGCTTACTATCGACCAAATAGGTTTCACTGCTACGGCCTAAGCCAACTCGTTGAACCAAAATATCATCAAGCCGCGCTAGATTAACGTGAGCAGCCAAAACTGCATAGACATTATTATTTTGGTCAAACAACGGGCTAGCAATCGTCATGGTGGGAATATCTAAATCATTGGGGTAGATATTCTCGATATACAAACCAAATTGGCCAACATTAACATACTCAAGGCCACTAACAATACTGCCCTCACGCAGCGGATCGGTTGAGAAAATGACCCGCCCAACTTGATTAAGCACAAAAATTTCATCAAATTTAGTTTGATTTTTGACGACTGAACGTAAATAAGTTGCGAGGGTATCGTAGGCACTATTGGCTTCGGGGCTCACTAATTTGGAGTTGGCCAGCATATTGGCATTTGTACGTACCAAAGGCAAGCCAGCTAATAATTGGACTTCCTTGCGCTGATCGTCGATCCAGCGTTCAATTTCTTGCTCTTTGAGCGAGGTTGCAATGCTTAGGCGTTCGACGACCGATTGCTCAATCGCGCCTTGCCCAAGCCAATAGGCTGTGAAGCCCAAAAGACTTACAGCCAAGGTGGCAACCAAACAAAACATTGCCACTAAGCGGGCAACCAAGCTGCGTTTAATTAAGCGCAGCACCATAAACCTCGCGCAACATAGCTAGATTGTTCATCGGCCCCATTGTACCAGCAATTTGATCCACGAAGGACACAAAGCGCACAAAGAATGAAACCGCGAAGAACCCGAAGCTATTGAGCCACAAATTTTACTAAAGGCAGTTTTAGCCACAGATTATGCTGCTTATGCTGCTGTTCCCTCTGTACTTACTAGATTCTCGCTGCTCATCCTGACCCCTAATCCCTGAATCCTGACCCCTTGTGTTCTTTTTGCCTTCTGTATTTTGCCTTTTGACTTGTTAACAACTTGCTCATCAAAAGCGGTTGACGCTACTAGGTAACTCAAGTAAGATTCATTCGCGGCTGGCATAGGCCGTACACCACTATCCACGGGAGATCTTTATGGATTTTAGCAGTTTGGCGTGGCTCGCGGTTATTCCCGCTTTAGGCTTTTTAGTTGTTGTTCATGAATTGGGCCACTATTGGGTTGGCCGCAAAATGGGCATTAAGATCGAAGAATTTGGCATTGGGTTACCGCCACGCGCCAAAGTGTTGTTCGTGCGCAAAGGTATTCCGTTTACGCTGAATTGGCTGCCCCTCGGCGGCTTTGTGCGCTTTGCGGGTGAAGAAGGTGGTTTCGACGACCCCGATAGCCTCGCTTCGGCCTCGCCACGTCGCCGGATTCCGGTAATGGCAGCGGGTGTAATCGCCAATGTGATTACTGCGATCATTATGTTTGCGATCATTTTTGCCATTTGGGGCTACCCCAACCTTGATAAGGTCATGGTTGCTTCAACCGATGAATTTGCCTCAAACGCTGGGTTTCAGGTTGAAGATGTGTTTGTCTCGATCAATGGTTCGCCGATTAGCGCTGATGAACAGGTACGGCGTTTGGTTGAAACCAGTGGTGGTGAGCCATTAACCGTAATTGTGCAACGGGCTGGCGCTGAACAAAGCTTGAGGGTAACCCCCCAATACAGCGAAGAAGCACAACGCTATCGTTTTGGGGTTGGCTTAGGCAATCCACGCGAATCAGTTAATATTTTCCAAGCGATCATCAACGGGTTTACCTATAGTTTTCGGCTATTAGGTGAAATGTTTATGGGCTTTGCGATGTTGATCGGCGGTTTGCTAGGCACGAATGCAGCGCCGGAAGGTGGCTTAGCTGGCCCAGTTGGCATCGCTCGCTTGACAGGGCAAGTTGCTCGCTCGGGCTTGCGCGATTATCTTAATTTTACTGCCTTGCTCAGCCTGAATTTGGCCTTGATCAACATTTTGCCAATTCCTGCGCTCGATGGCAGCCGCATTATTTTCGCCTTGATCGAAGCGATTCGCCGCAAGAAGATTCCACCGGAACGCGAAGCAGTTGTGCATGCGGTTGGGATGATGATGTTGCTTGGGTTGATGCTGTTGATTACCGTTTCCGACGTGCGCAATATCATTAGTGGTGAGCCAGCGATTACCATGCCGCCAACCCCAACGCCAATCGTTAGACCATAAAAGTATGGCCGAGCGTAAGCCAATTATCCGCGCCAGTGAACTGGGCGAATATGATTTTTGTGCCCGAGCTTGGTGGCTACGCCGTGAGTGTGGCTGGGAAGGGCGTTTTCCTGAACGTTTAGCCCAAGGCGAAGCGGCCCATCAACGCCATGGCCAAGATTTGCAGCAAAGCCAGTGGTTACGCACCGTAGCCATTGGCTTGTTGCTGCTAGCCGCCTTGGCTTTGGTGTTGGCATGATTTGGCTAGCCCTTGGCTTGGGCTTGCTGGCGCTTTGGCTCTGGCGACGGAGCAACCAACTGCGAACGAGTACGGGCCTGCCTTGGCGCACAGTGGTTTATCACGATACTGCCCATCGTGAATTAACCAAAGCCTTATTTTCAGCCCGTTATCAATTAACAGGCAAGCCCGATTATGTCTTGGCCGATGGCAAGGCTTTGATTCCGGTTGAGGTCAAGCCGCAGCGCCAAGCAACTAGCCCACGCCAAGGCGATATTTTGCAATTGGCAGCCTATTGTTTGTTGCTGGAAGAAGCGACTGGCATTGCTCCACGTTATGGTTTGTTGCGCTACGCTCAGCATACCTTCCAAGTCGATTGGACGGATCAACTGTATCAGGCCTTGCTGGAAGCGCTCGACGCGATGCGCGACGACCTTGAGTTAAATGATGTTGAACGTTCGCATGAACAACCATGGCGTTGTCGCGCCTGTGGATTTGGCGACCGCTGCACAGATGCGCTAGAATATGACTAGCACATCCCAAGCTTTTGATAATGACGTTGCTAGCAAGCGTTGTGACAAACTATGAAATTTAAAATTCGCCAACATCCACGCATGAAAGATATTTGTGTCGGTGATGAGGTCGTGTGGAATCCCCAATTGCTCTACGCCAATGTCGAGGAAATTTTTCCGGCAGCGGTCTGTGTTAAGCTGGCGATTTTGCAGACTGAACCAATACCCAAATTGGAGCTACGCTCACAGCTTTGGCGGGCTGACGATATTGAAAATCTCAGTGTTTGTCGCTGCTGTGGCTCGCGTGAAAATCTGGTTACGCCCTGTCATACAGGCGTGCCTTTTCGGTTGTGCCAACATTGTTACACCTGCCACATTGAGGAGTCTCTGGCATGAGCCAACGTATTTACCGCTTGCAAGTAACTAAGGATCAGCTTGGTTTTGCGGCGGCGCATTTTATTACCATGCGCGGCAAATGTGAGCGGCTGCATGGCCATAATTATCGCGTAACGGTCGAAGTAGAAGGCTTTTTATGCGAAGATCAATATGTGGTAGATTTTGGGGTGTTGAAAAAACACGCCGCTGAGATTGCCCGCACACTTGATCATCGGGTCTTGTTGGCCGCCGAGAATCCTAAAATCGATTATAGCCAAAACGAGCAGCATTTAACAGTACGCTACGAAGATAAATATTATGTCTTCCCAATCGCCGAAGTGATTATGCTGCCAATTCAAAATACCACGGCTGAATTGTTGGCAACCTATTTTTGTGCCGAATTGTGCGAACGCCTGCGCCAAGATGGCGTTGATACGCTCAAAATGGTCGGGGTTTGGGTTTCCGAAGGCCCAGGCCAGCAAGCCTTCGCCAGCCGCGAATGGGTGCAAAGCTAATGCTGAGGAATACGCTATGGATGGAATGAGCGCTTTGGTCGTGATTATCGGGGCAGTTGGGTTAATTACCCTCTTGATCATGCGCACCAAAACCTATCGCGAACGCTTGCGCTTTCAGGCGCGGGCGATGGATCGCCATATGCGAACCACCAATATTCGCGATGATGTGCGCCAAGACATTTTGGATCTGTTGATTCGTGGCGATCGTTTGGCTGCCATCCAATATGCCCATGAACAAACCCACCTCGATTTGTTAGAAGCGCGAACCTTAGTTGATGATATTGAAAAAGCGCTGAAAAAACACGACCAAACCCAAGGAGCCAGCAGCGATGGCCATTGATCTTGCCCCACACAACCCCTATGGTCTAACCGTGCGCAGCGCCGTGCTTGGGCGCTGTGGCGGTTTTGGGGCGGGCACTGATCGCTTGGCGAATCTCAGCAATCTTGGAGCTATCATCACCGATCCGTTGGGCACACGTGATCAAGCTATTCAATTAATTCCAACGACAGGCGGGTTGTTGTATCGCTCATCAACCCGTACCTGGCGACGCGCCCAACGTGACGCAGCCCATTGGCAAACCCTCGATCTGCCAGTGTTGCTCTGCCTACAACCGCGGAGCATGCAAGATCTCCAAGAATTATTGCGTAATTTGCATGAGGGTGAATGGGCGGCGGTAGTGCTTGATCTTGAGCAAAGCAGCGAATTAAACCATATGGCGCGTTGGTGCGATTTGGTGCGCAATCAATGGGAAGCTCCACTGTTAATTCAAGTTGCCACCGATCAAATTAGCCAACTCAATGCTATTCCTCAGGCAGTTGATAGTTTGTTGCTTGGTTCGGGGCCACGAGCAAAACATGAGTCGCACTATGGGCGCTTGGTTGGCCCAGCCATTGAGCCACTACTAGGCTGGGGGCTTGAGCGTTTGCGCGAACTCACTGAAAAACCACTGATTTGCAGTGCACCCAGCCTCGCCAGTATCACCGCATTGCCTGAAATTGGGGCACAAGCAATTGTATTAGATAGCCTGTTGTGGACAACTACCCCACAACATATCCCGCAAATTAACCTCTAATCCTCACAATTCGCATAGCTCAAGTGATTAACCATCGCAAGACCTAGGCCAATTGTCCCCCCTACTACTATTACTTTGCCTACACCAAAAACAACACTATTGCCCCTCATTTCAGCCTATGGCTTAGGGGTAGACTATCTGTATTGAAGTTGGGCTAGCTGAAAAGCACTCGGCAAAGGTTACTTTTAGGAGTGGAAGCAACCTTGGCAAAGGAAGAATTGTATGGCAAACATTTTAGCAATCGATGACAGTGGCTTGATGCAGGCATTTTGGGTGCGAATTTTGTCGCGTTCGCAGCATAATGTGATTACCGTGAGCAGCGGCGACGAGATGCGCAGCGTTTTAGCAACCATGAATCCTCAATTAATCTTCTTGGATCTCTCGTTTCCTGGCGAGAATGGTTTTGAGCTGTTGCAGCACATTCGCAACTATCAGCATTGCCTTGAAATTCCGGTGATCGCGGTTAGTGGTTATGCTGGCGAAGATACGCGGCAGGCGTGTCGTGAAGCAGGCTTTACCGATTTTTTGGCAAAGCCATTTTCTTTAGCCGAATTGCGGGGCATGCTCGCGCGTTACCTCGAACATGCCACCAATCCACGGGCTTTGGCTCGCTAAACGTGGGTGTGAATCATGCGATTGCGCAGTTGTTTGCGCAATGCTGCAATACCCAAGGCCAGCACAAAGCAACTGGTTTGGGTCAAAACAATCGTCGCACCTGAGGCCAAATCGAAAAAATAGCTCAAATACATGCCGATGCACCCAGTTAAGCCGCCAATCAACGTCGATAGCCCAAGCATCCGATGAAAACTATCGGTCAGCAAACGGGCAGTAATTGGTGGAATAACCAAGGCAGCAGCGATTAATGTCACGCCTAAAATTTTCATTGAAACGATTAATGTGGCGGCGAGCATCAATGAAAACAGCGTATCCAGCCAGTTGGTGCGCACTCCATAAACTTGAGCTACATCATTATTAAAGGTCATAAACAGCAATTGCTTATAACTGAAGAACACCACCAGCCCAACCATCAGCCAAACACCGCCGATCGCCCAAAGATCGTCGCTGGTTACACCGAGAATATTGCCAAATAATGCGGCATCAAACGAGCGGGTGAAATTGCGGTAGCGACTAATGAGGGCGACTCCAACCGCAAAACTCGCGGTGGTAATCACCCCAATCGCCGCATCAGCATTGATTTTGGTGCGCCGAGCAGTTTGGTTGATTAACACGGCAGCAGCAAAGCCCCATAAGCCTGCGCCCAGATAGAAATTCCAGGCGAGTACAAACGAAACGACTGCGCCGCCAAAAATTGCGTGCGATAATCCATGGCCGATATAGCTCATGCCACGCAACACAATATACACGCCCAATAAGCCACACAAACTGCCAATCAATAAGGCAGCCAAGATGCCATAGCGAAAAAAGCTAAAGCTCAGCGGTTCTAAAAGCTGGTTCAATCGGGTTCTCCATGGCTGGGTTCAGCACTTCGCCAATTACTGGGTTGGGAATTAAATCGCGATAGCTATGGCCATGCGGGCGTTGTTGAATTAAGAGCATGCCTTCATGGTGCACTACCACCATCTCGCTATGGTAGGTTTGCTCCAAAACGATCGGGTTAAAGACTGTTTCCGGCGTGCCTTGGGCAATAATCGTTTGGTTCAGGCAAATAATCCAAGGCACATGATTGGCTGCTGAATTCAAATCGTGAGTTGTCATCAAAATCGTCATGCCTTGCTGATTCAAATCGGCCAGCAAATGCAAAATTGTTTCAGCTACCCGTGGATCAATCCCAGTTGTCGGCTCATCGAGCACCAACATGGCAGGTTTGGCAACCAAAGCCCGTGCCAAAAAGACCCGCTGTTGCTGGCCACCCGAAAGATTGCGAATATGCTGCTGGGCCAAATGTTCAATTTCAAGCTGAGCCAGCACGGCCTGCACTGCTTGACGTTCATGGTTGCGTAACCATGGCCATGGATTGCCCTGACGCACTAAACCCATGGCCACAACCTGCTCAACCGTCACCGGAAAATTCCAATCGACAGTTTCAAGTTGTGGCACATAGGCAATCGTTGGAATTTGGTTATCAACTGGATGCTTGCCATGGGTCAGAATCTGGCCATGGCTGGGAGCGTGCAAGCCCAAAATCAAGCGTAACAGACTGGTTTTGCCAGCACCGCTTGGCCCGACCAGCGCCGCAAACTGGCCATGGTGCAGATGAATATTAATGTTATCAAGCACCAAACGGTCGGCATAGCGCAACCCAACATCGCGCAACTCAATAATTGGCTGCATCCAAGCTACTCCCTATTGTTGTTGAACGACGCTGCTATCGCTGCCAGGAATATTGCTGGTATCGAAATTGGCAATCAAGCTGGGGTCACCACCCAAATTTTCGGCCATAATCCGCAAATCTTCGGTCAGCAAGCCCAAATATGAGTGATTAGCAGCCCCAACCTCGCCTGGTAGATCATCATCGCGCAGGCTATCAATATATTTTACGCCAGTTTCGCGGCCAATTTGCTCTAACACTGGCGATGGAAAGACTTCCGAACCGAAAATTGCTGGCACCTTTTGCTCACGAATCTGCGTGATCAAATCGGCAACATCTTTAGCCGATGGCTCGGCAAAGTCGGCAGGCTGAATCGCCCCAATCACGGTCATGCCATAGTGCGGGGCGAAATAAGCCCAAGAATCGTGGTAGGTCAGCAATTTGCGATTTTCAGCCGGAATACTCTCGATCGTTTTTTTGACCGCAAGATCAAACGCTTCAATGCGGGTTTTGAAGCTGGCATAATTGGCGTTGTAATACTCGGCATTGCTGGGGTCGCGGCGCACCAAGGCATCACGCACAATTTCGGCGTAGCGCAAGCCATGCAGCGGGTGCGTCCAGAGGTGTGGGTTGGGGCTACCAGCCTCTTTAGGAAATGAGAAATCATAAACATATTGCTCAGGTGTGATTGTTTGCTCGCCGAGCAAGATAATTTCGGCACTTGGTTGTTTGTTGGCTTCGGCCAATTTGTGGGTTGGCTCCTCTAAATTAAGGCCATTGATAAAAATTAGGTCGGCCTCGGCCAAGGTTTTGGCATCTGAAGGCACTGGCTCGAAGGTGTGTGAATTCACGCCCTCAGGCACAATTCCGGTTAAGCTAATTTTATCGCCAGCAATGTTGTAGATAATATTGGTAATTGGCGAAACCGTACTGACGACGTTAAGTTTGGCGGTTTGGCCTTGGGTGGTTGGGGCGGTTTGTTCAGCACCACAACTTGCCAAGATAAACAGCGAAAGAAAGCTAATAATCCACCAGCGCCGCATAGCGTTATCCATCCTCGACTACATGAATCCAACGAGTATTCTACCATCGATCGTTTGGGCTAGGCTATCTCGGATATACTACTATTCTCTGCCAAAGCGCTGCTTCTGAGCGAGCGCTGAAGGTTGTATGATCAGTACGTTTTACAAGGAGTATTAGGATGGATATTAAACGGGTAACGGTAATTGTTTTAGATGGTGTGGGAATTGGCGAAGCACCTGATGCCGCTGAATATGGCGATGTAGGCAGCCACTCGTTGGCCAACACAGCCACAGCTATCAATGGGCTTGATCTACCCAATATGGCAGCGCTAGGGCTTGGCTGTATTAGTGAAATGCAGGGTGTCGCCTGCCCTGAATCTTTTAGTGGCAGCTATGGCAAAATGCAACCGCTATCGAAAGGCAAAGATACGGTTTCAGGCCACTGGGAGATGATGGGAATCGTCTTGCCAACGCCATTTCCGGTGTATCCCGATGGCTTTCCAGCCGAGGTGATCGAGCCATTTAAGCAAAAAATTGGCCGTGGCGTGCTAGGCAACAAATCAGCCTCAGGCACTGATATTCTTGAAGAATTAGGCATGGAACACATTCGCACGGGTAATCCAATTGTCTATACCTCAGCTGATAGTGTTTTTCAAATTGCGGCCCATGAAGACGTGATTACTCCCAAAGAGTTGTATGCAATGTGCGAAATCGCGCGTGAGATCTTGGTTGGCGAGCATGCAGTTGGGCGGGTGATTGCGCGGCCATTTATTGGCGATAGCCCCGAAACCTTTAAGCGCACCATTCGCCGCCACGATTATGCCCTGACTCCAGAAACCCCCACCATTTTAGATAAAGTGGTGGCGGCGGGCAAACAAGTTTATTCGGTCGGCAAAATCGACGATATTTTTGGCAATCGCGGCATCAGCGTTTCCAACCATACCGTTGATAATGCGGCCAGTTTAGAGGCAGTGCTTGAATTTCTAGAGGTCGATTTTGAAGGGCTGTTGTTTGCCAACTTCATCGAGTTTGATATGATCTATGGGCATCGCAATGATCCGGTTGGTTATGCCAACGCCTTGAAGGCGGTTGATCAGCGTTTGCCTGAGTTGCAAGCCAAATTGCGGGCTGGCGATCTGGTAGTAATTACCGCCGATCATGGCGTTGACCCAACCACCCCTGGCTCGAACCACAGCCGCGAATATGTTCCGCTATTGGTTTTTGGCCCCGAAGTTCCTAGCGGAGTCAATTTGGGCACTCGTCAGACCTTGAGCGACCTAGCGGCGACGATTGCCGAGATTTTTGGGCTAGAGCAACCACTGTATGGCACAAGTTTCCTAAGCGAACTACAAACAAAAGCTTAATCAGTGTAGGGCTTGCCAATATCCTAGCTAGCCAAATAACGCCAACGCACTCTGCGCGAAGTTTGGCGGCTAGGCACTATTTGCATAAGTGTAGAGTTCAGTGCATAATGCTAGCCATCTGCATTTTAGCGCCGCCTACCTCAATGAACCAACCACAAGCAATTCCACTAACACCCACAATCATTTGGTAGGGTTTGGCATAGCGCTCAAGGAGGACTGGTGAATCGTTTCCTACCACGTTGGGCTGTGTTATTGAGCTTACTCACCTTGGTGATTAGCTTATTCGCGCAGCCATTAGCCACGACAGCTCAAAAAGCTCCACTAACAACTGATTATGCCCCTGCGACCAGCGACAGTGTTGCCCCAACCGCAACGCCTTCGCATCGCTTGATTATCGAGTTGCAATCGCCAGCCTTGGCTGCATGGAGCAAAAGCACCAATAAAGCTCGCAACGCCAACCAACGTTTGGATCTGAAGGCAGCTGATGCCCAAACCTACCTGGCCCAACTCGAAGCTGAACAAAACCGCTTCGTGACTGATATGCGCCAAGCCTTGCCTGGAGCCAGCGTCGAAAGCTTTGTCAATGAATTTGGCGACCTCGACGAACTGCGCTATAGCGTGGTGTTTAACGGCATGACCGTCAATGTTGGCAACACCAAACGTGATGACGCTCGCAAAATTCTGGAAGCCTTGCCCAATGTCAAGGGGGTTTACCTCGACTTAGCGCAACACGCTGATTTGCATGTGAGCAACACCTTAATTGGTTCGCCAGCCTTGTGGGATAGCGCGGGAATTGGTGGCCGCCAAAATGCAGGAGCAGGCATCAAAATTGCCTCGATGGACGGTGGCGTGCACAAAGATGGAGCCATGTTTAGTGGCGCAGGCTACAGCTACCCTGCTGGCTATCCGGCAAATGGGTTGGGCTTGACCCAAAACAATAACGGCAAAATTATTGCTTCACGCACCTACTTCCGCACGTGGGATGGCCCCGCTGATGGCGACCAAAACCCATGGCCAGGCACGAATGGCACACCGCACGGGGTTCACACCGCTGGGATTGCCGCTGGCGATGTCGTAACCGCAACCTTTAGTGGCCTAGACTTGCCATTCACTAGCGGGGTTGCGCCTAAAGCATGGGTTATGAGCTATCGTGTGTTCTATGCCAGCGTCAATGGCATTGGCTCATTCTACAATGCTGAAGGGATTGCTGCGCTCGAAGATATCGTAGCTGACGAAGCTGATGTCGTTAATAATTCATGGGGCGGTGGCCCTGGCAGCATTGGCGGCGAATTCGATGCCCTTGATACGGCCTTGATTAACGCCTCAAATGCTGGGATTTTTGTTTCAATGTCGGCAGGCAATGCTGGCCCCAACAAAGGCACCAGTGATCATCCTTCTGATGAATATATTGTGGTAGCAGCCAGCACGACCCAAGCAACCTTTGCTGCTGGCCAGTTGAATGTAACCCAACCTACCCCAATTTCGCCAACCCTGCAAACAATTCCAATTGCTGCTGCTAGCTTTGGCGGGCCAATTAATGCCCTTGTCAGCAACAATTACCTACCTGCAAGCGTTATCTCGCCAACCAATGCGCTTGGCTGTAGCCCATTCGGTCCAACCAGCTTTACCGGCAAGATTGCCTTGATTCAACGTGGTACGTGTGAATTCGGGGTTAAGGCGTTGAATGCTCAAAATGCTGGTGCAAGCTTTGTCATTATTTACAACAATGCCGCCAATGGCAACACCTTGATCAACATGGGTGCTGGTGCAGTTGGTGCGCAAGTCACCATTCCAGCAATTATGATTGGCTTTAACCAAGGGACTGGTTTGGTCAATTGGTATGCTCAACATGGCGCTGCTTCAGTTGCCGAAATCAACCCATCGACCTATCTTGCCCCAAGCACTGCTGACGTAATTGCAGGCTTTAGCAGCCGCGGCCCAGGCGTTGGCGATGTGTTGAAGCCTGACGTTACCGCACCAGGGGTTAATATTCTTTCGCATGGCTATACGCCTGGGGCAAGCGGCGAAGCCCGCCACCTTGGCTATGGCACGGCATCGGGTACGTCGATGGCTGCGCCACACGTTGCTGGTGCGGCAGCCCTGTTGCGCCAAGCTCACCCAAGCTGGACCAACGACCAAATCAAATCGGCTTTGATGAGCACCTCGAAGTATATTGGGGTAACGGTTGCTGATGGTTCGCCAGCCCAACCCTTGGATATGGGCGCTGGTCGGATCGATTTGAGCAAAGCTAGTGATCCAGGTGTTTTCTTAAGCCCACCAAGTTTGAGCTTTGGCCAAGTATTGACTGGCACCACCAAGTCGATTCAGGTAACTGTCAGCAACGCCACCAGTGTTGCCGAAACCTACAACCTGAGCACTCAATACACTGGTGGCGGGTTTAGCAATATCACCGCAATGGCAGGGGTAACCCTTTCAACCAATTCGATCACCGTTCCAGCCAATGGTAGTACCCAATTTACCGTCACCTTCAACAGTCTGGCCGGGCGGGGCTATGGTGATAATCAAGGCTTTATTGTGCTTGATGGCACAACCCACGATGCACACATGCCTGCTTGGGCACGCGTAACCAAGCCTGTTTCAAACATCGATGTATTGGTGATTGATAACGATGGTAGCTCATCACTTGGTGGTGCCTACATCGATGTTACCCGCTACTACACCGAAACGCTTGAAGCAATGGATTTGAGCTATCAGGTCTTAGATGTTGATGATTTAGCTGGCAGCGTAACCACCTTCTTGCCACCAGCCGAACAACTCTATCCATACAAGGCAATTATCTACTTCACTGGCAACTACAACCGCCGCAATGGTGAGCTTTCAGTTGCCACGCCATTAACCGCCTTGGACATGGATCGTTTGACCGAGTATGCCAACAATGGTGGGACGATCATCGCCATGGGGCAGAATTTGGCCCATGTGCTCAACTCAACCAGCTCCAACACAGAATCATTCTTCTATAGTAGCGTGTTGAGTGGCGAATATGTTCGAGCTAATATCAACTCATCGAATGCGATGACCGTTACCTCGCTCATCACTGCCACAGCCCAAGCGCCTCAAGTGTTCCAAACCATGGAGATTGATATTGATGCCAGCGAAACCGCTGGTGGTGGTGCTCGTAACCAAACCAGCGTTGATGCACTTGAATCGCTGTATGGCACCGACTTCGATCCCAACCGCGATCCATTAATTCGCTCGTTGTTCTCAATCGAAGGCGAAGAAGACGTGGCCGCTGGACGGCTGCATCGCGCCCAACCAAGCTTAGAAAGCCCTGGCATCAGCTATTTGGGCCGCACGATCTACACGACCTTCGGCTTGGAAGGGGTCAACAACTTGGGCGATACAACCACGCGTCAACAGTTGATTCAAACCTTCTTCCGCGTCCTTTGGGACGACCCAACCAGCGACATTATTGTGATGCCTCGTGCTTCACAAGTTTGGTTTGATGTCGATCTGAACTCAGAATACGAAGCAGTACCAGTCGAATATCGCTGGGACTTCGGCGATGGTTCGGCCTTTGTCACTGCACCAGCAGGCACTCCGGTTGCTCATACCTATGCAACCCCTGGCCAAGTGCATACCGTCCGCGTGGAAGTAACCGACAGCTATGGTAACAAGTCGATTGCAACCCGCCAAGTAACCGCTCCATGGGGTGTCTACTTACCAATGGTTACCAAAAACTAACCATTGATCGTTGGTTGATCCCTCTGCGACAGGCGTTTGGTACTGCACCAAACGCCTGTCGCTTTTTTAGTGCATTAAATAAAAAAGCCCACGATCAATGGCTGAGCACTGATCGCAGGGCTTCGCTTAATTATTGGTAATTGGCTACTTCGTCCCTAATCCGCGCGATGAACTCATCGACGCTGATTGAGCCGAGGTCGCCGCCAGAGCGTTGGCGCACTGCCACAGCGCCGGCTTCCTCTTCTTTGTCGCCCACCACCAACATATACGGAATCTTCAGCTTTTGGGCATCGCGAATCTTGGCGTTCATCCGGTTGTTGCTGGCATCAACTTCAACTCGCAAGCCTTGAGCATTCAATTTGGCCGCCACCGACTCGGCATACGCCACATGACGATCGGTAATTGGCACTAACGTTACTTGAACTGGTGCCAACCAGACCGGAAACGCCCCTGCATATTGTTCGATCAACGTGCCTACGAAGCGCTCGATTGAGCCAAATGGCGCACGGTGAATCATAATTGGCCGATGCTTTTGGCCATCTTCGCCCGTGTACTCAATTTCAAAACGCTCAGGCAAGTTGTAATCGACCTGCACCGTACCAAGCTGCCACTGGCGACCAAGCACGTCGCGGAAAATGAAGTCGAGTTTTGGCCCGTAGAATGCTGCCTCGCCTTCGACCACAACATAATTGAGGCCTTTCTTTTCGGCAGCATTGATGATCGCATTTTGGGCTTTTTCCCAGACCTCATCCGAACCGATGTACTTGGGATTGCCCACCTCGCGTAAGCCGACCCGCGCTTGGAAATCTTTCAAGCCCATCGTGCCAAAGACGAAGAGAATCAAGTCAACAACTTTCAAAAATTCTGCTTCGAGCTGATCGGGCGTGACGAACAGATGCGAATCATCGACCGTGAACGAGCGTACCCGCAGCAAACCCGTTAATTCGCCACTATGTTCGTAGCGATACACCGTACCAAATTCGGCCAAGCGCAGGGGCAAATCACGATACGAGCGCGGTTCGCTAGCATAAATTTCAATATGATGTGGGCAGTTCATCGGCTTGAGCAGATAAATTTCGCCCTCTGGGTTTTCCGTGTCATCATTTTCGATTTCGCGCATCGGCGGGAAAATGCCATCGCGATAGGTATACCAGTGACCGCTCGTTTTGTAGAGATCTATCTTGCCCATATGCGGCGTGACGACTGGCAAGTAGCCGCGTTCAATTTGCGCTTGGCGCAAAAATCGCTCCAAAACGTCGCGCAGAATTGCGCCTTTGGGCAACCACAACGCCAAGCCCGCCCCAACTTTTTGCGAGAAGGTGAACAAGCCTAATTCGCGGCCAAGCTTGCGGTGATCACGCTTTTTGGCTTCTTCTTGCTGCCACAAGTAATGATCAAGCTCTTCTTTCGATGGCCAGACCGTCCCATAAATCCGTTGCAACATTGGGCGTTTTTCATCGCCACGCCAGTATGCACCCGAAACACGCAGCAACTTAAAGCCATTCGGCGGAATATCGCCCAAACTTTCGACGTGTGGGCCTTTGCACAAATCTTCAAACGAATCATGTTTGTAGGTTGAGATGATCGTATCGCTGGCAGCGGCTTTCTCGCCATATTCATCCTCGCCCTTCGCCAAACCAGCGATCAACTCAAGTTTGTAGGGCTGATTCTTAAACAATTCGCGGGCTTCATCTGCTGAAACTTCGCGATAAGCAAAGCGATGTTTGGCCTTGATAATTTTGCGCATTTTGGCCTCGATATCTTTGAGATCATCGGGCGTTAATGGCCGTGGCAAATCAAAATCGTAGTAAAAACCATTTTCAACTGGCGGGCCAATCGCAATCTTGCCATCGGGGAAAATTTCGAGCACAGCTTGGGCCAACACGTGCGCCGTTGAGTGACGCAAGCGATACAGTGGATCATTATCTGGATTGACTGGTGGCATAAGAAAACTCCTCAATACAGGGATGAAGGATGAAGGATGAGGGATGAAATAGTCAGGTCTTAGCAAACTTCATAATTCATAATTCATCCTTCATCCTTTAAAAGTTACCAACATGGCATGAGATGGCGTGGGGCTTCAGGTTGGTGGGCCAAATCGCGCTGATAGACCAATTTGAGCATGGCGGCGCGATACTCAGCACTTTCGATCAGTTGCCAACCTTCGGCGAGTAATTGCGACTCCATCGCGGCGCGGTCGGGCCATTCGCGAGCCTCGGCAGCACAGGGAGCATCGCCCTGAACTGGGGCATAGGCAATTAAATATTCCAACATTGTTCTGCTCCTTTAAGTGATTAATTGGGTCAGTATCACTTTCGTCCAGAACGATCACCCCCTTCTGAAATTATGAATTATGAAGGACGAAGGATGAAGCATCCAATCATTGATAGATTCAAGAATCGATGGAGATCAAACATTTTCATCCCTCATCCCTCATAATTCATCCTTGTTATTGGGCTTCGACGGTGGCGGTGAGCACGCCTTCGCCGACTTCGATTGCGGTAATCCGTTGGCCATTGGTAGTTAATTGGCTGTTGAGCTTGGTTTCAAGCGTTTGCGCCAATTGCTCAGCATCAAGGAAAAAGCCGAGAGCGCCATCAATTTGCGCATCAACCACATCAATTCGGCCATCGGCGGTTACCTGAACCCCAGCACTGGCGCTACCAGTCATACCATAGGCGCCAACGGTCGCGCCCAAACGACCTGGCGTAAAACGCACCGTCGCACTATCCAAGGGGCTAATTTCATTGGGATTAGCCTGAATATACTGGTTGATTTCAGTATCGGTCACTTGAACTACGCCTTGAAAACCAGCAGGAATTTCGCTATTTGGGCCGCCAAGTTGCTCATCAAGCTTGCGATCAATTTGCTGTTCGAGTTGACCGCCCAAGGTATTGCCTGCTTGTTCGCTGAGCATTGGCCGCAAATAGAAATAGACTCCCAACAGGCCACCCAAGGCCAAAAATACAAATACTGTCAGGGTGGTCAAACAACCAAACAGACAACCGCGGCGGCGTGGTGGCGGTGGTGGTGCATAGCCATAGCCGTAACCCATACAAAACCTCCTGTGGTGCTGTTAAACAAAAAAGCCCCGTCCATCACACATAGGACGAAGGCAAACATAAACCTCGTGGTTCCACCTAATTTCCAAATTAGCAAGCACTAATTTGCTTAAGTTGTCCGTTAGCGGGGACAAAGCGCATCGGTCTACTAGCCATATGGCGTTGGGCGATGAACTCAGAGGGGGTATTGTTTGCATCCGTGCCAGCAACGCTCCCAATCTATGGCGCTGCTTCCCTGATGGTGTGATTCAAACAACATGGCCTCATCACAGTTGGGCTATTGAATTGTGCTAGATGCTACCATACCTTGGCTTGCTTCGTCAATCCGCCGTTTGAATGAGGTTTAATGCTGAGCGATTCTTGGCTGTATTACACAATTGTAAGCCGTATTTAACGCAGAGACGCAGAGAACGGATGGCTATAGGTTTTGGGCTATCGGAAGATCTAATCCACTAAACAGTGATCATTGGAAACAACCAAACTAATAAAGATTTGCCGATTAGTGTTAGCTCAAGTATCATACAAACGAACATTTGAGCGATTATTCAAAGGATTCACAATGGCTGAATCACGCAAGGGCGCAACCAAACTGGCCAATATTCCGCCTGACATTTTACAGCAACTCAATACTGGCCAACTCGCTACTGCTAATTTAATGGAAGGTTTGGCGATTGATTTTCAACAATTAGTGCAACATTGTTTTGCCGAATTGCCTGCCACTGCTTTGGCGAGCTATGAGCCAACCGCAGGAGTCGTCAAACGTATGCAAACAATGGGGCAGATGCTCAATCAACATTTAGGTTTTGGCGCGTTCAGTCGCGTAGCAACTCATCACGCTGATACGGTACGTGGTTGGGCCGCCTTTATGTTGGCCGATCAGGCTGATTTGAGCATTGTTGAGCGATTAACGTTGGTGCAATCCTTGGCTGATGATGCTCATTTTGGCGTGCGCGAATGGGCTTGGCTAGCATTGCGACCACAACTTGCCGCCGATTTAGCCACGAGCCTGAGTGAATTACAGGCTTGGGTTAGGCATAGTTCGGAGAATATTCGGCGGTTTGCAATTGAGTCGTTGCGTCCACGCGGCGTTTGGTGCAGCCATATCAATCAATTAAAACAAAACCCAAGCTTGGCGCTTGAGCTTTTAACTCCAGTGCGCTCCGATTCCAGCCGCTATGTCCAGCTTTCAGTCGCCAATTGGCTCAACGATGCCAGCAAAACCCAGCCAAGTTGGGTTGAGCAATTAACCGCGCAATGGCTGGCTGAATCGCCAAGCGCTGAAACCCGCTGGATCGTGAACCATGCTACTCGGAGTTTACGTAAAACTAAATAAGCGCAGCACCAATGATCGATGCTGCGCAAGGCTCAATTAGGTTATTTTAGGGTAGGGATTTTGCCGTTGGCACTGAAGTATTGGTTGGTCGCGGCCTGGGAGTTGCGCTCGGCACAACTGGCATAGGCTCCTCGGTTGGGGTGAGGGTTGGCGTAATTGGATATACGGTAGGCATCGGCGTTGGGCTTGAGCCAGGCACTGTCGATTGACGAACCTCTTTGCCCAATAAGCCAAGCAACACTTTATATTGATCAACATTATTAGGATGCCACTCGAAACGAGCACGTTCAAACCATTGGGTAACGACCGTATCGCCGTTAGCGTTAGTTTCAACTTGGGCTTCGGTCAATGGCAAGCCAAATAACTGCAACGAGCGTTCGTAGGCACTCAACCCGTTGATCTTGAGGCCATGGCTTTGCCAATAGTTTTTAAAGCCTAAACCTTGGCTTTGATCGCAAACATTATGTCCAGTTTCTTTAAACCAAAGACAACCATCTTTGGCTTCGACCGCTGGCCCGATGTCACGCCCAAGTTGAGCTAAACGATCTTTCCCCAACAGCCCTAGGAGAATTTCGTAGGGTGTACCTGCATTTTCGGGGTGAACTTCAAAGCGATTGCGTTCAAGCCATTGGGTCGAGTAAATATTGCCAGTATCGCTGTTACGCTCATCAGCAGCGGCAGCAAGCGGATAACCAAAGACTGCCAAGCCACCATTATCATCCCAATAATCGCTAAACGGTTCTTCTAGACAAAAGCCTGTTTCTTTGAAACAAAGATTGTGGGCAAAACTTGCTTGCGGCCAAGCGGCAAGTGTAATGATGCCAATAGCCAATAATCCAACCAGACGACGCATTTTTTCCTCCAAACAGCAAACGAATCGGTAGATAGACCGATCTCACGTTGAGCAATTTCGGTTAAGCTATGCTGTAGCTCGGATGTTTGTATGACATGGGATCAATGGTGGCGAGATTGACTGCCAAGCGCCATCGTGTGCTAAATGTGGGAGTACCTAATGGCCAAACGTGAATTTTCGGTTGAACATGAATATAACTACCCGCGAAGTAGCTCAATTCGCTGGATTATAGCGCATGTTTGGCGCTATTGGTTTTTAGCTTGTGTAGTGTTACTGTGTTTTCTTGGGTCGTGGGTGACCTACTCGCAAGCACGGGTTGTGATCGGCGCTGTGGCGGCCATGCTAGAAGTGCCCTTCGATGCTGCCGAGTTGCTGCGGCTTTCGCTGATTATCCTAGCCTTGTTGGTTGGCGATGGTTTTTGTTTGTGGTTTGGCAGTTTGGCAGGCGAAACAATTGCCGCCCGTTTCGAGGCCGATGCCCGCGAAGAGCTGTATATCAGTTTGCTCGGCAAAAGCCAAGCCTACCACGACCGTCAACGGGTCGGCGATTTGATGGCCCGCGCCACCGATGATACTAGCCAACTTGCCAGCATGATTGTGCCTGGCAGTACCATGATTTTTGAAAGTATTTTGGGGATTGTGGTTCCGCTGGCCTATATTGGTTTTATTAAACTTGAGTTATTGTTAGTCCCATTGGGATTTGTGGCCTGTTATATCATCGCGGTACGGCGCTATGTGCGACGCTTGAATCCAGTGGTAGCTGAGCAGCGCGAACAGTTTGGCAAGCTCAATGCTGGCCTCGAAGAAACCATCTCAGGGATTGAAGTGGTTAAGGCCAGTGCCCGCGAAGGCTTTGAACGCCTCAAATATCGCCGTCATGCGCGAGGCTTTCGCGATTTGTTTGTCCAGCAAGGCCGAATCGAAGCCCGTTATATTCCACTTTTGCTGTTTGGCATCACCTTTGGCCTGACCTTTTTGCACACGATGATCTTATTCGATCAAAACCGGATCAGCATTGCCGATATTATTGCCGTGATGAGCTTAATTGGCTTGTTGCGCTTCCCAACCTTTATCTCATTATTTGCCTTTACCTTGGTGCAAACCGGAATCGCCAGCGCAGGCCGGATTTTGGGTGTAATTAAAGAGGAAACTGAGCTAGACGAAAATACCCAAGGCCATCAAGCAGCGATTAAAGGCGAATTGCGCTTTGAAAATGTGCAATTTGGCTATGAAGCTCAACCGATTTTGCATGATGTTTCGTTCAGCGTCAAACCTGGCCAAACCGTGGCGATCGTTGGCCAAACTGGCTCAGGCAAAAGTGCCCTAACCCAGTTAGTCAACCGCACTTACGATGTGCAATCTGGTCGGGTATTAATTGATGGCATTGATGTGCGCGAGTGGAATTTAGATACATTACGCTCACAAATCTCGAAAATTGAGCAAGATGTGTTCTTGTTTTCGCGCACAATTGGCGAGAATATTGCGTTTGGTGCGCCCAGCGCCAGCCGTGAACAAATTATCGAAGCAGCCAAAGCGGCTCAAGCCCACGATTTTATCAGTTCATTCGTCAATGGCTACGATACCGAGATTGGTGAGCGTGGCGTGACGCTCTCTGGTGGGCAACGCCAGCGCATCGCCCTGGCACGGGCCTTTTTGAGCAACCCGCGCATCCTCATTTTGGACGATTCGACGAGTGCGATCGATAGCGCGACCGAAGATCAAATTCAGCGGGCGATTCGTGAGGCACAGCGTGGCCGCACCACCTTGCTGATTACCCACCGCCTTTCGCAAATTCGCTGGGCCGATGTGATTTTGGTGCTCGATGGTGGGCGAATTGTGGCAGCAGGTAGCCATGAACAACTGCTACGCAGCTCAAGCCACTACCGTCGGATCTTTGCCCGTTATGAAAGCTCGCTGCCGCCGATTGAAGCCGCCGTATTGGCCTAAAATACAATGCGCCACTAGCGATTGCTGGTGGCGCATCCTTTTAATTAAGCTGCAACCATGGATGCTCAGCTTGATTGGTAAACACGGTCACAATATCCCGAATCAATTGGTGCGATTGACGATTTTTTGAGATAAAGCCATCCAAGCCAGCGCGATAGAAGACTTCTTGGGCTTGGTCGTCACGGCTCCAGCCAATAATTTTGGCATCATCGGCCAAGGCACGATGTTTAAAATGCTCAGAACGAATTTGCGGCATTAATTCAGCGATGCTCAGCCCATCGGCCAAACGTTGATCAACCAAAATCAAACGGGCATACTGCTGTGGTTGATATTCAAGCCATTGCAAAAGCTGAAAACTGGTGCTACAAATCGCAATTGTCGTCGATAAATTGAACTGGGTCAGTAATTGTTCAGCGCCGCGAAACTGAGTCTTTGCCATAATTTGCAAAACACGGGTACTCTCCACCAGACACACATTGGCCAGCATGCAAGACTCCTTGCTCCATGCCAAGAAATATTCTATACCTAGAATATTGATATAGCTCATTGGCTCAAATTAGGCCTTTGAGTGTAGTAGTCAGCGATAAAACGCTTGTTTGATTAATTATGTGATTGATGTTTGAATTGTAGAAGTTGCTGGTTAGTAGCGACGATGCTCTCGTTGCATTTGATTATAGCATAGCCTGATTGGTATGAATGTGACTTTTGATGCTTAATTTGGCGTAAAAATGCTGCAACAATCATGATTACTTAGTTGATTAGCAACTTTTGGTCGTATAATCGTTATTTGCGCATGCTTCAATCTAATTTTGATATTTATTAATCTATTTAATGACTATTAAATGAATATATCTGCATATTACACTTATAGAATATTGATTAATTGGGACTGGCCTAACTATGCTCCATAGCTGCCAATATGAGGTTGTTCACTGATAACCCGTGCCCCAAACCAAAACATCAATTTGCTTAAATTCTGTTAATTAAACCTCTTGACAAATGTTTAAAAATCGGTTAAAGTCTTTGTAATTCCAATGAAATTAGTTAGTGATTTCTAAGTTGGCTAGCAGTTTGGAACGTTCGCGTCGGATGATCTCTAGTAACCACGAAGGAGTGACGATTATGAATTTGATCCATCGTCGGTTTCGGTTTCTAGCCTTTATCTTAATTCCCGTTCTTGTTATGTTGATGGCATTGAGCCAACAAAAGGTTCAGGCAGCCGCACCTGCTTGGGATGGTAACTATCATGCCTATGCGATTGGTGCACGAGTAAGCTATGCTGGCGGCGAATATGAATGTATTCAACCCCATACTTCATTGCCCAATTGGAATCCAGTTGATGTTCCAGCCTTGTGGCGAGCGGTTTCACCAAGCAATCCAACCGCAACGCCACGCCCAGCAACAGCAACGCCACGCCCAGCAACAGCAACGCCGCTGCCACCAACGGCAACGCCACGACCTGGCACGGCTACGCCAACGCCAAATAACCCAACCGCAACGCCACGCCCAGCAACTGCAACCCCAGTCTTGCCAACCGCAACCCCTGGGATTGGTGGCAAGCGCATCATCGGCTACTTTGCTGAATGGGGTGTCTACGGTCGCAACTATCACGTTCGCAATATCAAAACCAGTGGCTCAGCTGCTAAGTTGACCCACATCAACTATGCCTTTGGCAATGTTGTCAACAGCCGCTGCCAATTGGGCGATACCTACGCCGATTATGATCGCGCTTATAGCGCTGCTGAAAGCGTCGATGGCGTAGCTGATACTTGGGACACTGGCGTATTGCGCGGTAGCTTTGGCCAATTGCGCAAACTCAAAGCCGAATTCCCACACTTGAAAGTAATGATTTCATTGGGTGGTTGGACATGGTCGGCAGGCTTCTCGGATGCTGCCTTGCCAGCTAACCGCGCTGCCTTCGTCAAATCATGTGTTGACCTGTTCATCAAAGACCCACGCTGGGCTGGCGTATTCGATGGCATCGATATCGACTGGGAATACCCCGCAGCTTGTGGTAACACTTGTAACTTCCGCCCTGAAGATACCCAAAATTTCACCGCCTTGTTGAGCGAGTTCCGCAGCCAATTGAATGCAGTTCGCCCAGGCTTGTTGTTGACGATTGCTGCCCCAGCCGACCCAGCCAAGATCGCCAAGATTCAGGTTGGTCAAATTCACCAATACCTTGATTTCATCAACATCATGACCTACGACTTGCACGGCGCTTGGGAAGCCAACACCAACTTCCAATCAAACTTGTATTCAATCGCTGGCGATCCAGGCCCAGTCTACTCGGTTGATATTGCTGTCAACGCTTGGTTGAATGGTGGAACTCCAGCCGATAAAGTTGTGGTTGGTGTGCCATTCTATGGTCGCGGCTGGAAAGATGTCCCAAGCACCAACAATGGCTTGTTCCAACCTGGCTCAGCTGCGCCAGCCACCTACGAAGCTGGGATCGAAGATTACAAAGTTTTGAAAACTAAAGGCTTGACCCGCTACTCAAATAGCGCTGCTGGCGCTGCTTGGCTCTACGGCAACGGCCAATTCTGGACCTACGATGACCCAGCCATTATGAAAGTCAAGACTGACTATGTAAAAGCCAAAGGTCTTGGCGGCACGATGTTCTGGGAATTAAGCGGCGACACCACGAATGGCGAATTGATCAACGCCCTCTACCAAGGTCGCTAGATTCAAACTCATATCGGTGAGGCTAAATGGCGCGAGCAGTGGTGCTCGCGTCATTTGGTTTTTTAGCACAATACATTGAATCAAGAGAACTTACATATTCATACTACAACTCTGATTTTGAATATACCATTATATTATGGGTCTCCCCAAATTGACCTTTAGGGGGTGCAGGGGGATGAAAACACCCTGCGTTTCCCTCCAGCGGAGGGACGGAAGGGAGGAGATCTATAAAATCAATAAACTCTCCATAAATTATCCACATTGATCAACGCCTTGAGCGAGAGTGCTATACTGAGCATATTCTATTTGGTGGAGGTTGTAGCATGAGTGGCGTGCGAATTCGACGTTTGGCTAGCGCTGCCCGCCCGCAAGGGATGGATTATGTGGTGTTGATGCCTGGGGCTAATTTACAATATTTTACGGGCTTGACCTTGCATTTAAGTGAGCGTTTGGCCTTGGCGTTGATCGCTGCTGATGGTCAGAGCATCAATATTGTGCTGCCGGCCTTGGAGCAACCGCGTGCTTTAGCCGAATATAGCGGCGAAGTGGCGGTACGTTGGTTTCCATGGAGCGATGATGAAGGCCCGATGAATGCCTTGCGCAATGCAGCTGCGGGCCTGATTGGCCGCACCGTTGGCGTAGAATATACGACGATGCGGGTGCTAGAATTACGCGCTTTAGAAGAAGTCGCGGGCGTGCATAGCATCGATGCCAGTGCAGCGATCGCAAGCTTGCGCATGCAAAAAGGCAATGATGAAATTGCCCTGATGCGTGAAGCTGTGCGAATTGTTGAGGCAGGGCTTAAAACCGCAATTGAGGCGATTCATCCAGGCCGAACCGAGCGCGAAATTGCCCGGATTTGGGAAGAAGCGATGCAACTTGAGGGTGGCGAAGGCCCATCATTTGCCACGATTGTGGCGAGTGGCCCAAATAGTGCTAATCCACACCATACGACTGGCGAGCGCCAAATCCAAACTGGCGATTTGGTAATTTTGGATGGTGGGGCGTTGTATCGCGGCTATTGCTCGGATATTACCCGCACTGTTTGCGTTGGCGAGCCAAGCGAGCAACAACGGATGCTGTATGAAACCGTTTTGGCGGCCAATCGCGCTGCCTGTGTTGGAGCCAAACCAGGCATGAGCGGCGCACAGGTTGATCGGCTGGCGCGGCAAGTGGTTGAGGATGCCGAATTAGGCCGTTATTTCATCCATCGCACAGGCCATGGCTTGGGTATGGAAATTCACGAGCCGCCCTATATCGCTAGCACCAACACCGTTGCCCTGCCAATTGGTACGGTCTTTACGGTTGAGCCAGGCACGTATGTAGCCGGAATTGGTGGCGTGCGGATTGAAGATGATGTGCTGTTGACCCCCACTGGCGCTGAATGTTTGACCAACTTTCCACGGGAGTTGATTATCAAATGATCGTGCTGGCCCAAACAATCGCCCAAGATCCACCGTTGTGGGCGATGATTCTCGCGCTTGGCGTGGGCAATATTGTTGGAATTATTGGCATTTGGTGGTGGCGGCGACGCTCTGCTACCAGAAAGTAGGCTTATGCAACAACGTCGTGCTTCATTTTGGACATTAAGTTTGTTGGTGATTGGGTCGTTGGCGCTCCATGGCTGGACAATCAGCACGCTGTTTCAGGTGCGTTCGACCGCCAACCAACAACTTAGCCAATTGCAAACGGCGCTCGATGAAGCACGGCGTGAACCCTTAGTCTATCAAGTGCCAATTAACCAAACCGTGCCGATCAAGCTCGATGTGCCAATCAATCAATCCCTGAACATTCCAATCAATACCTCGGTGCAGATCAAAGATACCTTGCAATTGCCCGTCGATACTGGTTTTGGCTCGTTGACCATTCCTGTTCCGATTGATGTCACGATTCCGGTTTCGACCAATGTGCCGATTAATTTCAACCAAACTGTGGCAATTTCCACCAGCGTGGCAGTCGATTTGAATGTGCCAATTACGCTTGATTTGAACCAACCACCCTTCAATGGCTACCTTGATCGCTTGCAAAAAGCGCTAGCCGATGTAGCCGAGCAACTGAATTAATGCTGTATCTGGCGTGTGTGGTCTATTGTGCAACCTTGGCGCTGGGCGCAAGTGTCCAATATTTGCACCTGCGTTTGGGGCGTTGGCGTTGGTTGCATCATGCGCTTTTTTTCGCAACATGGCTTAGCACAGGTGTAGCCTTAGTTTGGCGTTGGTGGAATGGCGTTGAGCAGTGGTGGTTGGTCAGCTTAATCATCCCAATTTTGGCGCTCTTTCCCTTGCAGCGAGCTAGCACCCGTCGGCATCGTTGGCTGGGTGTTAGCGGCTTGGTGGTTTGGGCGTTAATTTTAGCCTTGAGCGCTTAATGCAAAATCCGCGATAAAAATAATTTGGTGCGTTCATGTTGGGGTGCACCAAACACTTGGTCGGGCGTGCCTTGCTCGACAATCGTGCCGCCATCCATAAAGACCACTTGATGCGCCGCTTTGCGGGCAAAGCCCATTTCGTGCGAAACCACAACCATGGTCATACCTTCGCTGGCCAGCGTCAACATTACGTCAAGCACCTCGTTGATCATCTCAGGATCAAGCGCCGAGGTTGGCTCATCGAATAGAATCACTTTGGGTTGCATTGCCAATGAGCGGGCGATCGCGACGCGCTGTTGTTGACCACCCGAAAGTTTGGGTGGATATTTATTGGCCTGCTCAGGGATACCAACTTTTTCAAGCAAACTACGGGCGATTTTTTCGCTGTCGCTGCGTGAACTTTTGCGCACTTTTTGCTGCGCCAAGCAAATATTTTCGAGCACCGTCAGATGGGGAAATAGCTCGAAACGCTGAAAAACCATGCCAACTTCAGCGCGAATTGCATTTAATTCGCGTTCTTTGGGCGTAACATGCTTCCCATCGATCATAATTTCGCCTGCATCGGGCACTTCGAGATGGTTGATACAGCGCAACAAGGTTGATTTGCCAGAGCCAGAAGGCCCGACAATCATCAACACTTCGCCGCGATCAACCGTGAGACTGACCTCATCTAAGGCGCGAAAATCGCCAAAAAACTTGCTGACCTTGTTAATGCTAATCATTGGTTGATTGGAATTGGCAAGTTTAGTGGACATTGCTGCTCATCTTTCGTTGCAACCATTGCAGCAGCAATGACAGCACTAAAGTCATGGTCAAATAGAAGGCGGTCAGAATAAAATAGGTTTCTTCATATTTAAACGACGAGCTAACCGAAAGCCGTGATACTTGGGTAATTTCGCGCACCCCCAATACCGATACCAACGATGAATCTTTGAGAATCGCGATCAGATCGTTGCCTAGGGCTGGCATCACATTACGAAATGCTTGCGGCAAAATCACATAGCGCATCGCTTGAGCATGGGTCATACCCAACGAACGAGCGGCTTCCATCTGGCCACGGCTGATCGATTCAATCCCAGCGCGGAAAATTTCGGCAATATAGGCCGCGTAAATTAACACCAGCGCAATAATCGCCCGAGCAGTTAGCGGAACAGTCAGTTTCTGGCCGTTTATCGTGATCCAATCGGATAACGCTGGCACAATCGCAAATGAGATGGTAAAAATCAGCACCAAAATTGGCACACCGCGAATAAACTCAATATAGCCAATCGAGAGATTGCGCAAGATTAAATTGCGTGAAACGCGCCCCAACCCCAGCACCAAACCCAAGATCAATGCACAAATAAATGAAATACCTGTGACCATCAAGGTTGTGCCAAGTCCGGTCAGAATCGTCTCGAAAATGCGGGTATATTCAGGGTCGCTGATAATCCGAAAGCCCATAAAGGCGATGATCAGGCCAATTGCGACCAGCCACCATGGGATTGTGCGCCAATCAAGGCGTTTGTTGGTTGGGGGTTGCAGCGAGGTTGAAGGCGGAAGGTCGACAGCCATGGGAACTCCTTGTGATGCCTAAGGAGAGGATGGAATAAACCCAGTGGTGTCGTGCATCAACGCACCACACCACTGAATTGGTGAGCTTATTCGGGCAATTTGAAATCAGGGCCGAAATATTTCTTTTCAAGCTCAGCTAGCTTGCCATTTTCGCGCAGCGCCTTGAGTGCGGCATTCACTGGCTCAACCAAATCGCTGTTCTTGGGGAAAATAAAGCCCAATTGATCGCTCTTGATTGGGTCACCAACCAGCTTCAATTGGTCGCTGTTGTTGCCAACATAGCCTTGGCCAGCGGTTTCGTCCATGATGACCGCATCAACGTCGCCGTTGATCAAGGCGGCTACCGCAAATGGGAAGGTTTCAAAACCTTGGATGCGGGCTTCATCGAGCAAACCTTTGGCGGTTTCGTAGTTGCTGGTGCCTGTTTGCGTGCCTAAGCGGAATTCAGTTTTGGCGAATTCGTCCATGCTGGCGAAACGAGTTTCGTCGTTGCGCACCAACAGGCGTTGGCTAATTTGAATATAGCCATCGGAGAAAGCCACTTGTTCAGCTCGCTCAGGCGTGATCGTGATCCCATCGGCGGCAGCGTCGAATTGACCATTGCCAACTGCTTGGATCATGCCTTCCCATGAGGTTTCTTTGAAGACTGGTTTACAGTTCAACTCAGCACAGATCGCAGTCCAAGCATCGTAATCCCAGCCTTCACCTTTGCCCGTTTGGGGGTTGATGTAGTTGAATGGTGGGTACAAGTTTTCGACGGCGATGCTGACTTCACGGCCAGCAAGATCAATCTTGCCAGCGACGGGAGCGGTGGTCGAAGCGGTTGTTGGAGCAGTCGTTGGAGTTGCTGATTCTGCGCCACATGCGCCCAGCACAACCAACAGTAAGCTCAACAGAGCCACAACATTGAGGCGTTTCATCTGCAGTTCCTCCTGATATAGAGTTGGTATTATACCGTCAATCGCACGGTTGTTTTGCAAAATCTTGGTCTAAAATCAAAAATTGCTAGGGCTTATTGCGATCAATGCAATTAACGCAGTAGCGCAGAGTAAATCAACATACTCTGCGCTGCTGCGTTAATGACGGCTAGTGTTACCGCACTAATGGCTGGCAGCAGCCGCCGCTCCGGCAGTTCCGCCGCGACCAGCCCACTTGAGTGGCCAACCAGGCAGGAATAAGCCAAGGAAGAGTGCCACCATTGCTACATAAAAGGTGAAGTGATAGGTTTTTTCAAAGCCAGCAACTTGTTCAGTACAAGCCAGTTGAATGCTGCTACGAACCTGATCCTGCATCGCAGCTGGTGCTTGCTCCATGCCAGCAGGCAAATTCTTGGCTGGGTCAACACCTGGGGTTTCGCACAGGCCAAATGCAGCAGTTGCAACTCCAGCCTGGGCGTTTTCAGCAGCACGAGCCTGCGATTGCTCTTGAAATTCTTTGGTTGCCACCGAGGTTGTGCTTGCGAGAATCGTCGCCAACACGGCCACACCAATCGATTGAATCACTTGGCGTGTGGCATTGATCAAAGCCGAGCCACGCGGCACTTTGGGCAAATCAACATCTGATAGTGCTGTGACGAAGGTGGTTTGCACGGTCATGCCCAGCGCCAAGCCGCGCAAGGCCAGCAAGAACATAATCCAGCCAATTGAGGTATCGGCTTGCAATTTCGAGAGTTGCCACGTGTTGAGAATCAAAATCGCATAGCCAGTTACGATCAACGGGCGCGGGCCGATTTTATCGTATAAACGCCCAGCTGTTGGCGTGGCAAAGCCAGCGGCAATCGCCAAGGGCAGCAAGATGAAGCCAGTTTCTAAAGCGGTGCGCCCACGCAGCACTTGTAAATATAAGGGTAACAAAAATTCGGCCCCAAACAAGGCCAAAACGCTGACCCAGCCCACCAAATTGGCCATAGTAAAGGTTGGTTTTTTGAATAAGCGCAAATCGAGCAAGGGTTCTTTGGCTACGAATAATTCAATCAAGCCAAAGAGCACCAAGCTAATGCCGCCGATGATAAACCACATCGTGACGCTGCCTGATTCCCAGCCCTGTTCGGCGGCAATCGTGGCAGCATACAGCACCGAGCCAAATCCAACCGTGGAGGTGATCAAGCCCAGCACATCAAGTTTGGGTTTGCCAGTTGGTGGGGTTGGCTTGAGCCAGCGAATCGCTAAACTTACCCCAAGTATGCCAATTGGCACATTGATGAAGAAAATCCAGCGCCAAAGATCGTTATCGACCAACAAGCCACCAAGAATTGGCCCCAAGGCTGGCCCAAGTACCATGGCGATCCCAAACACCCCAAGCGCTTTGCCACGTTCGTTGGGCGGGAATGCGCCATAGATGAAGGCTGTACCAAGTGGGGTCGATAAACCGCCGCCAAGCCCTTGAATTGCCCGCGCCACGACCAATAATTCAACTGTTGGTGCGACCCCACACAAAAACGAGCCAAGCACAAAGATTGAAAGCCCAATCACATAGGTGCGCTTGAGGCCAAAACGATCAGCCATATAGCCCGAAATTGGCGTGCTAATCCCCAACATCAAGACATAAATGCTCAAAATCCATTGGGCTTCGTTGATCGTCGCCCCGAGATCTTGTTGCACTGTGCGAAATGCCACGTTTACGACAGTCGTATCCAGAATCACCATGAAGATCCCGAATATAACCGAAATTAATACCTTCCATTTGTAGGCTAACCCGCCTTTTGGTGATTGCTCTGAATCTTGCACTGTCGCCGCCATGAAATACCCTCGCAACTAGCATGTCCAATTTATTCCACATCAAAAAGCAGCAGTCTCTGGTTGTTTCCAGCCCATGCAAACTACTGCTGATAGATTGCAACTATTTGCTTAGTTAATCTAACTAATTAAATGGTACGCCGAAAAATTTGTTTGTCAAGCATGATTAGGGATTAGGTTTCAGGGGCTAGGGATCAGGATTGGATAGGTTTTTGGTTATTGGCTTTGATCCACGAAGGACACGAAGGGCACGAAGGCTAAAATCGCGAAGAAGCCGCAGCATTATTTTATGCTCTATATTCTATGCTCTTTTGCCTTCTGCCCTTTGACGTTTGCCTTGCCCTCGCTCTTCACTCAGGTTTAGTCGCGTTTGCTGACTTGGGTTGGCATATTCATCAAGTAGCTAATCGTTACCTGATCGCCAGCTTGAGGGTTGGCATACATCACTTCGCTACCAAGTCGCGCTTTGATCAAACGCTCAGGTTGATCGTCGTGGGCAAACGTGACATCGTAAAAGATGCTGCCATGTAAACGGACCGCTTGAACAGCCTGAATCACGGCTGGGCGGGTTCCCGAAAGAATCATAGAGTTGCTCCAATGTGGAAGGTATCGCGATTAATTATAGCGATTATTGCTTGGACGCAAACTAATATTCGGTTGAGGCTGTTGCATAAACGCATACAACGGGTGTTGCATTTCACGATAGCGATCTAAAGCCGTATGCACTGGCAAAATAAATGTTCGATGTTCGCTTTGGCCAAGGCGTGGGTGTTGATAAATTCCCGCTGAGCCAATATCCTCGAACATCAGCATCCGATAGAATTTCGCCAAGCGCTGGGTCGATGAAATTACCACATGTTCATGGCCTTGTTGCAGCGCATACATCCACAAAGCCTTGCATAAAAGCAGCTTAACTGCCAATAATTCGCGACAATGGCGAATCGTAAAGCGGGTTGCTTCAACAAATGAGCGCTGATGCAATTGGGGAATCGTGGTGATCGGCACAAATTGCTCTAGCTCGATCTTGCCAGGCCCGCCATCGATTAGCCGCAGCGTGCCGACAATGCCGCGATTGGCCAATTCGGCCACCAGAATTAAACTATGATCAGCCAAATCGAGCATATCAAGCGCTTGATCGGGTGCCGCAAAATGACCATAGCCGCGATAGCGTAAATCCAACACTTGCTTTAATTCGCCAAACGAATCAAGCGGACGAATATGCACCTGTTTGGTCGTTTCAGTGAGTTTTTGCCAGCCCACTGTTTTAAAATCGATCATGCCATCCTCACAGCAAAACATTAAATACCAGTAAAAATAATCATCAAGCCTAGCTATCTAAATTACTAGTAGGACTTTAGTCTTGATTTTACCCTTGGTAGAGGGCAATCTCTGATTAATTGGTTTACAACTGACGGATTTTCGATAGTGACGAGCAAAGATAGGCCAAAAGTTTGCTAGCGATTGTCGTTTTGGCTTGGCGGTTATCCGTTATAATGGAGATACCCGCTTGATATTGTTCGGCGTGCGATTGCGAGGAAGCTCCGTGGTTGCTCCCCTATCCACTCTCGATGAACTGATTTTGCACTATGCTCGTGCCTTGGTAGCCTTACCAAGTGTTACTGGCGATGACCCAGCCTTGGAACAGGCTGCGCCGACGATTGCTGATATATTGCGCGGCCTTGGGTTTCAGGTTAGTGTGCACCCAACTGAAGGCGCACCGATCATTTTGGCCCATCGGCCTGGCAAAAGCGCTCAACGCTTGCTCTTTTTTAATCACTACGATGTGATGCCGGCTGGGGTCTGGCGTGATTGGTTTCATGAGCCGTTTACCTTGGCTGAGCGCGAAGGGTTGCTTTATGGGCGTGGCGTTGCCAGCGATAAAGGCAATTTAGCTGCGCGAATTGCTGCGGTGGCCCAAATTTTGGCCGAAACTGGCGATCTCCCAGTTGGTGTGACATTTTTAATTGAAGGTGATGGGCTGAGTGGTAGCCCATCATTAGCTAATTTGGTTGCCGATCAAGCCAATCATTTAACTGCCGATTTGGTGGTTGGCTATGGTGGCATGCTCGATCAGGCACGTTTGCCCTACTTGTATGCTGGGGTTCGTGGGCGTTTGTTGGTACGCTTGCGATCTGAGGGTGCTAAAATTCCGATCGGTGCTGATATGGCGACCAGCGTGCCCAACCCTGCTTGGCGCATTCTTTGGGCGGCTAATCGGATTAAAAACGATAGCGAAGAAGTGACGATTGATGGGTTTTATGATGCAGTTGTGCCGCCAAGCCGTGAGGCCAACAAGCTCACTCGTGGCTTGCAGCTCGATGAGGAAACGCGACTGAAAGCTTGGGGTATGCCACAATTTTTATTTGGCATGACCGGCGCTGGTTTAGCCCGCGCCGAAACCTTCAACCCAACCTGTAATGTTGCCGAATTAACCGTTGATACTGGCCATAGCCCACCGCCAACCATCCCTGCCAGTGCCGAAGTGCTGCTCGATTTCAGCCTTGTGCCCGAGCAACGCCCAACCGAAGTTGCCCGTTTGTTGCGAGAGCACCTCAATAGTGCCGATTTCCATGATGTGCATCTGGAGATTATTAAGGGTGCCTATCCGCCCGCAATGAATGCGTTGAGCACACCATTGCTGAATAGCTTGGCGACAGCAATTGAACAGGTCTATGGCTCAACTCCGCAAATTGTGCCGCTTGCGCCATTCTCGGTGCCACTACATCTTTTTACCGCTGGGATGAATGTGCCAGCCGTTGCCTTGGGAATTCAACGCCCCGATAGTAACATTCGGGTCATCAATGAACATATTCAGTTGGCCGATCTCAAAGCGATGGCTAGTTTGATTCAACAACTGATTATCGGCCTTGGCTAAATCGATCAATCGACCCACGCCATTGTAGGAGTGGGTCGATTGATGTGATTAAGCGTTATTCGCCAAGCTTCCAGCGTTCGATCGTTGGTTGGGTTAAGCGGCGCTTGAAATCGAGATAAACCGCATTCGACCAGCCAAAGCCTGGCAACGAGCCATATTTGCCGCCCTCAACTTCGCCCGTTGGGTCAACCACATTGTATTTTTCCCACATGGCGTTGGTTCGCTCGAAGACGGTTTCGTTGAGCGTACACCATGCTTGCATGACTTCGCGTGCTTGGGATTGATAGCCGTAGCGCAATAAACCCTCGACGACAATCCATTGCAATGGTGCCCAGCCGTTGGGGCTAGCCCATTGATAGCTGGCATGGGTTTTGAGCGTTGTCACCAAACCACCAACTCGCATAAAGCTTGGCAACCATTGCTCAACCACCTGTGCCGCCTGAGCCTCAGTCGCCCAACCAGCCCACAAGGGGTAAAATCCGGCTAACGAAGGGTTATCTAGGTCAGCCACTTTATTGAGATAATTGTAATCATAGAAAAAGCCACTGGCTGCATCCCAAAAAACTGCTTGCATCGTTTCGGCGCGTTGAGCTGCGCGGACTTGCCATTGCTCGGCTGCCGCATGATCGTCACGCAAACGGGCGGCTTGGGCAAAATCGCACTCACGCAGATACAAAATGCTATTCAAATCTACTGGCAAATGGCTCATCCATTGGCCATTGCAGCGGGTTGAATGATCCCAGCCACTTTCGCAACAGGCTAGGGTATCCAAATAATTAATATCAAAATAGCGCGACAAACCACGATGCACTTGGCGCTGATGGGGATGGGCGGTTGCCAGCCAAACACTGGCATGCTCCTGCTCAGCGAGTGCCATCAGGCGTTGTAACCAAGTAGCACTATCAGGATCGCCAGCGGCCTGTTTGGTTTGATAGGCCAGCCAAATCAATTGGGTCCAGAAAGGTGGTTGGCTGCGTGAAAGAAAATAATAACGGCTAGCGTTAGGAATCACCCCGAAGCGCTGGTAGAGATAGGCCATGTTTTCAGCCATGCCCTCGATCACTGTTTCGTAGCGCGTGCCACCCAACCCCAGCGCAATAAAAAAACTATCCCAATAAAACATCTCTTGAAAGGTTGGGTCGTGGGTTGGCACCATAAATTGATGGGGCAAGCCAATTAAGGTTTTTTGATCTTCCGGCTGTTGACGAACAAGTTTGTCCCAATAAGCATCGATATACTGCGTGATTGCAGGCTGTCGCATACGCTTCCTGTTCTTTTTGACTTCTACCGTGTGCTGTAGTATGATCGCGATGCCGCACGTACCACCGCGCTCGATTATCCGTTCGGGGCGCGTTTGTATGTTAAGCTATGTTTGAACCACGACGTTCAACTAACCCTTAGGAGGACTCAACCATGGCTGCGCCCATTGACCGCGCACAAATTCTGGAGGCCTTGCGCACCGCCGATACGACGATTAGTTGTTATCTCGATCTTGAGTCGGGTAGTGTGATCAGCATTGATGACACGGCTGCCGACGCTGATACCGAAGCAAAGCGCAACGAAATTATGGAAGGCTATGGCGAACGTTTTCGCTATATCTCAGGTGGTCAGACCGGCGCTGATGATGCTGCGGTTCAAACGTGGCTGGACGGCGAAGGCTTATAACCCTTGCTGCCAAGCCAATGACCCATCTATAACCCCAAATGCGTTTTCCAGTGCCTCGTGTTTCATTTGCGTGGATATGGCTGGAGCGATGGATACAAGAAGAACATAGAACACGTTGGTTCTGTGTTCTTTGCTTTTTAGCCCAAGCGCAAATTTGGTACAATCTTCTATTGGCAAGTTGCTTTTAGGAGATCTCGATGGTTAATAGGTATGCTGCTGCTGAAGCTTTGCTCGCCGAGTGGGTGCAAAGCGAAAGTTTACGAAAACACTGCCTCGCGGTTTCTACCTCCATGCGTCATATGGCGCAACGTCAACAGGCTGATGCCGAGCTTTGGGCAACGGTTGGCTTGATTCACGATCTCGATTATGAGCGTTTTCCGAATGCTGCCCAATCTCCTACTGCTGAACATCCTTCGGAAGCAGTTCGGGTGCTCCGTGAACTTGGCTGGAGCGAGGAGATTTGTCGGGCTATTTTATCACATGCCGATTATTGCCATGTTGAACGAATTACGCCCATGGAAAAAACGCTCTATGCGGTTGATGAGCTTTCGGGCTTTGTTACTGCTGTTGCTCTCGTGCGCCCCGACAAAAGCGTGCATAGCGTCGAAGTTAGTTCAGTCAAGAAGAAAATGAAGGATAAAGCCTTTGCCCGCGCTGTCAATCGCGAAGACATTATTCGCGGCGCACAAGAGTTGGATGTACCACTCGAAACCTTGATCGAAGAAGTGATCACGGCGTTGCGTGGCAATGCTGTGGCATTAGGATTAAACGGCATTTAGGCTATGGGCTATAGGCTTTTGGCTTTTTAGTCTGATCCATCTCCGATAGCCAAAAGCCTATAGCCTCGGTGATCTTTGAACATCCATTAACATCTCTCACACTCTATTCCTCCCTTACATTGCTGAATAGCGCTTCTGAATCAGCTAAATCGTTTATGTGGAGCATTTAATGTACGTATACTTTTGGCACTATCCCTGCTAAACAATCTATATATCTGCTCAACGTCGTGCTGGATTTGCCTGCAATGCTAATGTATTGCTGTGTATTGTGCTGTGTATTGATATTAAACTGTGTTTTTAAGGAGGATGGCAAATCATGCAAGAGTTACCAAATCGACTGATGATCGTCTCGAATCGGCTGCCGATTTCAATTGCTGAGCAAGCCGATGGCACGCCTACCATCAAGCCAGCTTCGGGTGGGTTGGTCACTGCACTCGACCCAATTTTGCGCCAAGCACGCGGAACCTGGATCGGCTGGTCAGGCACGAATGAGGCGGATCAAATGGTTGATCAATTACTCGAACATGCCACCAATTCGATTGGGTATAGCATGCATGCGATTCATCTGAGCCAAGAGGAACAGGAAAAATTTTATTTGGGCTTTTCGAATGAGATTATCTGGCCATTATTTCATGATTTGCAGTCGCGTTGCAATTTCGACCCAAGCTATTGGACAACCTACGAGCAAGTTAATCGTAAATATGCTGAAACAATCGCCCAACATTATCGTGATGATACGTATATTTGGGTGCAGGATTATCAATTAATTAATGTTGCTTGTGAGTTACGTCAGCTCGGAATTGATGCGCATATTGGCTTCTTCTTGCATATTCCCTTTCCGCATATCGATATTTTCCTGAAATTACCGTGGCGCGAGCAAATTCTGAATGGCTTGTTGGAATATGATTTGCTAGGTTTTCAGACCAATCGTGATTTGAATAATTTTTTGATTTGTGTTGAAGCCTTATTACCCGATGTTGCGATCGATCGCTCTGGTGAATATCCCTTAATTCTGCATGCAGATCGAAATCCTACTAAAGTTGGCTTCTTCCCAATCAGCATTGATCCCCAAGAATTTCGCGCCGCAGCGCATACGCCAAATGTGGATAATTTATATAGCCAGATTCGTGAGGCTTTTTCAGAACGTAAAATCATTCTTGGGGTTGATCGTTTAGATTACACCAAGGGAATTCCTGATCGTTTGCAAGCATTTCGTACCTTACTCGAAACCTATCCTGAACTACAGCAAAAAATTTCATTAACTCAAGTCGTTGTACCAAGCCGCGAAGATATTAGCGAATACGCCGATTTGAAGCAAACAATTCAGCAATTAGTCAGCGAAATTAATGGCAAATATACCAAAATCGGTTGGGTGCCAATTCATTATATTTTTCGCTCATTACCACGCGAGGAATTATTAGCCTATTATCGCGCTGCTCATGCCGCCTTAATCACGCCATTAAAGGATGGCATGAATCTTGTAGCAAAGGAATATGCGGTCTGTGGGCCTGATGATGGCGTACTGATCTTAAGTGAATTTGCTGGGGCGGCAATGCAATTATCTGAGCACTCATTGACGGTTAATCCCTATGATATTAATGGCACAGCTCAGGCGCTCTATCATGCGGTCACAATGCCCCGCTTAGAACGGATTGAACATATTAGCAAGCTCCGTCATTCGATCAATCAATATGATATTTATTGGTGGGTCGATACATTTTTGCAAGCCGCTAATGTCAAGCGTTCAGGGGCAATTGAACAAGCCTCAGGTCGATAAGTATATATGCGTCTAAAGGAGTTTTATGCAAAACGATTGGTATAAAGATGCAATCTTTTACGAATTGCATGTACGAGCTTTTCAGGATAGCAATGGCGATGGCAATGGCGATTTCCGTGGTTTAATTTCGCGCTTGGATTATTTACAAAGTTTAGGCGTTGATTGTTTATGGTTATTGCCCTTTTATCCATCGCCTGGCAAAGATGATGGCTATGATGTAGCAGATTATTGTAATGTGCATCCTAGTTATGGCACGATGGAAGATGTAGTTACATTTTTCGAGGCAGCCCATTCACGTGGCTTGCGGGTCATGATTGACCTTGTAGTTAATCACACCTCGGATCAGCACCCATGGTTTCAAGCAGCACGCCAACCAGACTCGCCCTATCGCGATTATTATGTTTGGAGCGATACAAATCAGCGGTATCGCGATGCACGAATTATTTTCACCGATACCGAACGCTCGAATTGGGCTTGGGATGAAGTTTCAGAATCGTATTACTGGCATCGTTTCTTTAGTCATCAACCTGATTTGAATTATGAAAATCCGGCAGTCTTGGAAGAAATGTACAATATTATGCGGTTTTGGCTCGATCGCGGGGTTGATGGATTCCGAGTTGATGCAGTGCCTTACTTAATCGAACGTGAGGGCACAAATTGCGAAAACTTGCCTGAAACCCATGCAATTTTGCGCAAAATGCGTGAATTTGTTGATCGGCATTACCCGCATTGTGTGCTGCTAGCTGAAGCTAACCAATGGCCCGACGATGTACGCCATTATTTCGGTAATGATGATGAATTTCATATGGCCTTTAATTTTCCAGTGATGCCACGCATGTTTATGGCAGTTCGCAAGGAAGATAGTACACCAATTATTGATATTGTGCGTCAAACGCCTAAAATTCCTGAAAACTGCCAATGGGCAACTTTTTTACGCAATCACGATGAATTAACCCTCGAAATGGTCACTGATGAAGAACGTGATTATATGTATCGTGAGTATGCTGCTGATCCGCGCATGAAAATTAATATTGGGATTCGGCGGCGTTTAGCGCCCTTGATGGATAATGCACGTCGCCGTATGGAATTGATGAATAGCATGCTGTTGAGTTTGCCAGGCTCACCAATTATTTATTATGGCGATGAAATTGGTATGGGCGATAATATTTATCTTGGCGACCGCAACGGCGTGCGTACTCCAATGCAATGGAATGGCGACCGCAATGCTGGTTTTTCTGCCGCCGATTTTGCCCGTTTGTATAGCCCTGTGATTATCGATCCGGTTTATGGCTATCAAGCGATCAATGTTGAGGCGCAGGAGCGGGTGCAATCATCATTATTAAATTGGATGAAGCGCTTAATTCGGGTGCGCAAGCGTTATTCAGTCTTTGGGCGTGGCGATATTCAAATTCTCGAAACGCAAAATCGCAAAGTTTTAGCCTATTTGCGCAGCTATGCCGACCAAACGGTGCTGATTGTCAATAATCTTTCGCGCTTTATCCAGCCAGTCGAGCTGGATTTGGCTGAGTTTGCGGGCATGCGCTTGGTGGAATTAATTGGTGAAACGCCATTTCCGGCGATTGCGACGACACCTTATTTTCTCTCGCTAGCGCCGCATGGCTTTATCTGGTTCCGAATCGAAGGAGTGCGCCTTGCTCTCGACGACGCTTAAACAACGATTGCAACCAATTATCAAAGTGGAACGCTTGGGATTAATCACCGATATTGATGGCACGATCAGCCGAATTGCACCAACGCCTGATGGTGCAACCGTTGATCCATTATGTCGAGCCGCTTTGAGCCAATTGACTGAGCATTTGCCCTTGGTTGCTGCGGTTTCTGGTCGGGCTGCCCGCGATGTCCAACGCATGCTGCAACTCCCAGCCATGCGCTACATCGGCAACCATGGCTTGGAAATCTGGGGCCAAGATGGTGGGATGCTTGTGCCCGCTGCCCAACCGTATAGCGCCGCTGTGCGCGAATTTGTGGCGGCGATGCAGCGCTACGAGCTACCTGAAGGTGTTGTGCTTGAATCCAAGGGCATCACGGCAACCTTACATTATCGCTTGGCAACTGATCAAATGGCGGCTGAACTTTGGCTGCGCAAGGTTTTGAGCGAACTAGCCGCCGCCCACAATTTGATCATTACCGAAGGGTTGATGATTTTCGAGGTACGCCCACCCGTTGATTGGCATAAGGGCAGCGCGGTTGCTTGGCTGATCGAGGAGCACAAACTTGAGGCAGCAATCTTTTTGGGCGACGATCTGACCGATGTCGATGGCTTTCGCTCGATTGCAGCAGCGCGTGAACATGGTTGCCAAGCCTTGGCGATCGGCGTAATCAATCCCGAATCGCACCCATCGGTAGCCGAAACTGCCGATATTTGTATCAACGGCGTTGATGCTAGTGCTGAGGTTTTACAATGGATTCTTGAGCAACGGTTGGCACGTACACATCCCGCTGGTAGCTAGGACTTTTAGCATAGCTGACATTGTTGACATTGCTCAACGTGTCAGCTATGTTAAGCCAAATCATGCCTATCAAGGAGATACTATGAGTGAACCGAAAGACGCTGGATTACAAGAAGCTCAAAGCCAGCTTTCAAGCAAAATGTTCGACTTATTTGATTCAGTAATCAACGATCGCCGCTCATATTATCAAAAGAATCCGCATAAAATCCCTTCTGAAAGTGAGATTAAAAAATTAATTAAGGATTATAGTAATAAAAATGCAGTAATTACGGGGACATTAAATCTTATACCAGGCCCATGGGGTCTGTTGACCATCATTCCAGAGCTAATTCTAGTCATTTATAATCAAGTATCGTTAATTTACGACATTGCTGCGGCTTATGGACAAGATAAATTTATAAATCGCGAGCTTTTAGCTGGAATTTTTATGTCATCGCTTGGTTTAAGCACTATGGGCTTATTAACTGTGCATGGTGGCACAGTATTAGTTAAACGAAGTTCATTGCGGATATTTCAACAACTTGTTGCATCTTTGGGTGGGAGAGTAACTCAAAAGTTACTAAAACAACAAATTGGTAGATTCTTGCCAGGAGTGGGTGCAGTTATTATGGCTGTTTGGTCGAAATATACAACCAGCAGTGTTGGCAAAAAAGCTACAGAGATCTTGAAAAAGAAAATTGAATTTAGTGATGAAGAAGTAACACAAGCAGAAGTTGACGCAGATGATGTTGTCGAGGTAGTCATAGAAATAGATCCAACCATTGAATCAGAGCTAGATCTAGATAATTCTGCCCCAGATTCAATTGCCTCTCAGCCGCTTGATGTACTCAAAATTGAAACAGTCATTAATCTAATGAAAACTGGTGACCAAATTACTCAACAGGATTTAGATTATGTTGAATCTATAATCAATGCCGCCGCTATTGATACCGAAACTCAGAATTATTTGAATGGATTATTACAAACTAGCAATAAAACAGATCTTGACTATAGCTTGTTCAGCAGTAATCCTAACCATTCCTTAGAAATATTACAATCGATGATTCAATTCGCAAAACAACGTGAATCAATTCACATCACGCAAAAAATGTATATCAAGCAAGTTGGCAAGCTTTTGGAATTTTCCGATGAGGATGTTGTTGAATTGCTTAATGCTTGATTTTAAGTAATTTTTTAGAATTACAATAGTTCATTAAGAAAATTTTAAGATTATCGCGCTATACTTGCTGGCAGCGTGAGCCAATCACGTGGGCTATTTTCTTCAGTTGAAGGAGCAAGTATGCAGCGTAGGTTAACATGGCGTTGGTTGGGGTTACTTAGTTTGGCCTTGGGTTTGCTGATTCAAGCACCTATTTCGGCGCAAACCCGCAACCCGCAACGAGCCAATTTAACGGTAACGGTCACCAATGCTGATGGCAAGCCCTTGAACAACGCCACAGTTTCAGTTGCGAGTTTGGGATTAACTGCCACGACTGACGCGGCGGGTAATGCCCATTTTAGCCTAACTGCCAGCGAAAGCCAAGCTATTGAGGTGGCGGTTGATGCTAACGGCTATCGCGCTTGGCGTTTACGCAATGCCCAATTAATCCCTAATGATACGCTGTTGGTCGATGCGCCACTCACGCTCACCAATAAAGCTGTCGATCAACAACCAGAAATTATTGAGGTTCAGCCGCATCGGTTAACCACCAACACACCCCAAGAAGCTAGTTTAAATGATGATGAATTGAATCAAATTATGGCAGGCACAAATACTACGCCGCCAAGCACAATTCGGGTCTATCGCGTGAGCCTTGGACGAATCGATACGGTCAATTTCAAAACATATGTCAAGCATGTACTACCCAACGAATGGGTGGCGGGTTGGCGCACCGAATCGTTGCGTTCGGGCGCGATGGCCTCGAAAACCTATGCTTGGTATCGCACGATGTACCCCAAATATCCGGGCAAAGGCTATGATACTAAGGATACGACCGCCGACCAAGTGTACAATCCCAATGTCTCGTATGCCAGCACTAACGCAGCGGTTGATGATACCTGGAACTATCGCTTGATCAAAAATAATGCGATTTTCCAAAGCCAATATTGTGCTGGCTCCTACAATGGCAGTCGCACATCGGGCCAGTGCAGCCAAAATCACGGTTGGACGGTTGGCTTGTATATGAGCCAATGGGGTTCGAAATATCTGGCCGATAATGGCTCAACTTGGCGTTCAATCCTGACTTTTTACTATGATAACGCCACAATTGGCACGATCTCTGGTGGTACAACCCCTAGTTTGCCCGCTTGGCCAAGCTTGCGCAATGGCAGTTCGGGCAACGATGTTAAGGCTGCTCAGTATTTATTGCGTTCGCATGGCCATTCACTGACGGCTGACGGAGCATTTGGTGCTGGCACGGAACAAGCAGTGCGAAGTTTCCAAAGCGCCAATGGCTTAACCGCTGATGGCATTATTGGCCCACAAACCTATGCCAAACTGATCAAAACCGTGCAGAATGGTAGCAGCGGCGATGCGGTTCGGGCAATTCAGACCCTACTTGGTATAACGATTGATGGGGCATTTGGCGCTGGCACGGAACAAGCAGTGCTCAATTTACAATCGACCTATGGCCTAACCCGCGATGGAATTGTTGGACCACTGACATGGCAAGCAGCCTTTGGGAAGTAGGTGCAACGTTTAATCAGCGTCAAGTCTTTGCCTGCCAATGTTGGTAGGCAAAGATATTTTAATGATTGCCGCTTAAATATTGCTTTGTTGTAGCTATCGGTGGGTAGTTCGGCATACGACCTCGGTTGGTAAAAGGATATGGCTCGCACCATCCAATATACCAACCTGAGGTCGTTGTGTACCCTCGTTCTACATACCTGTCCGCCCTTAAAATGCAGAGCGAGATGAGGAAGCTAGGAGGTGAGGGAATAGGTTAATCGCGGCGTAGTTTGCGATAGGTAATCCGATGCGGGTGATCGGCGGCACTGCCTAAGCGTTTGCGGCGATCAGCCTCGTATTCGCTATAGGTGCCAGGATACCAAACCACTTGGCTATCACCTTCAAAGGCCAGCATATGGGTAGCAACCCGATCAAGGAACCAGCGATCGTGGGAAATAATCACGGCACAGCCGCCAAAATTTTCCAAGGCTTCTTCCAAGGCTCGCAGGGTATGCACATCTAAGTCGTTGGTTGGTTCGTCGAGCAGGATAACATTCGCACCAGATTTGAGCATTTTGGCCAAATGCACACGGTTGCGCTCACCACCAGAGAGGCCACCGACCTTCTTTTGTTGATCCGAGCCTGAGAAATTGAAACGGGCAACATAGGCGCGGGAATTGACTGTGCGTGGCCCCAGCTGAATCTGCTCAGCACCTTCGGAAATTTCTTCCCAAACAGTTTTTTCGGGGTCAAGCGTTTCACGGCTTTGGTCAACATAGGCCAATTTGACGGTTGAGCCAACTTCAAACACGCCGCTATCAGGCTGTTCTTGGTCGGTAATCATGCGGAACAAGGTTGTTTTACCTGCGCCGTTTGGCCCAATAATGCCCACAATCCCGCCAGCAGGCAAATCGAGGGTCAAATTTTCATAAAGCAACTTATCGCCAAACGATTTGCTCACATTATTGGCACGAATCACAATATCGCCCAAGCGCGGCCCTGGTGGAATGAAAATTTCCAATTCGCCTTGCGCTTTTTCAGTATTTTGGCTGAGCAATTGCTCATAGGCGTTAATCCGGGCTTTGCTCTTGGTTTGACGAGCCTTTGGAGCCATGTTAATCCAATCCAACTCGCGTTGGAGGGTTTTTTGGCGTTGTGATTCAGCTTTTTCTTCGTTGGCGAGGCGTTGTTGTTTTTGCTCAAGCCACGACGAATAATTGCCCTTCCATGGAATACCTTGACCACGATCAAGCTCCAAAATCCAGCCAGCCACATTATTTAAAAAGTGGCGATCGTGGGTAACCGCGATGACCGTGCCAGGATATTCTTGCAAGTGTTTTTCGAGCCAAGCCACTGATTCAGCATCGAGGTGGTTGGTTGGTTCGTCGAGCAGCAAAATGCTTGGCTCTTCAAGTAACAAGCGACAGAGCGCCACGCGGCGGCGTTCGCCACCAGAAAGCACCTCAACTGGCGTATCCGATGGTGGGCAGCGCAGCGCATCCATAGCGAAATCAAGGCGGCTATCCAGATCCCAGGCATTCATTTGGTCAAGCTTATCTTGCACCTCGCCTTGACGTTGGATCAGCGCATCCATCTCGTCGTCGCTCATAGATTCGCCGAATTTAGCGTTAATTTCATCGTATTCGCGCAAGGCATCAACGACGGGTTTGACCGCTTCTTCGACGATTTGACGCACGGTTTTGCCAGTATCAAGTTGGGGTTCTTGCTCAAGGTAGCCAATCGTATAGCCTGGAGCTAAAACCGTTTCGCCTTGAAACTCTTGATCAACGCCCGCCAAAATGCGCAGCAGGCTAGATTTACCCGAGCCGTTCGTCCCGAGCACGCCAATTTTTGCGCCCAAAAAATAGGATAACGAAATATCCTTCAACACTTGCTTATTTGGCGGATGAATTTTGCTCACCCGAATCATCGAGTAGATAACTTTGTTATCCACAAACACCTCACATCTAGGCCAGAGTTCATTCGGCCTTATTGTACTTGAATTTACTAGAACATAGAGCAAAGAACATAGACTTGCGGATTAGAAGTTTTGCTCCACAGAGGGCACGAAGGGAGATTAGGCTATCGGCGTTTGGCTCTAGGCTTTTGGAGTAGAGAATTTTTGAAATGATTAAAACATTCCGATAGCCCATAGCCGATAGCCATTAATCCTCTGTGACTCTGCGTTAAAAACCCATTGCTCTTTATTCATCCTTCATCCCTCATCCTTCATCCTTGTCTTATGGTATGCTTAGCCCAATTTGCCAGCGTACCAGAGGGATGTTGTATGCTACGAGTGTCGGATGCTCTACGGGTATTGTTACAAAACCAAACAGTGGTAGGCAATGATTGGCTACCGCCCACCAAAATTCGCTCGCTCTACTTAAATGATCCTGCCGCGATTTGGCTGGAGCATCATGGCGCGGCGCATGGCTTTGCCCCTGAAACGCTCAGTTATGCCTTTATCGATTTTCTGGCCGAAAAAGGCCATCAATTCGAGCTAGCTTGGCTGCAACGTGTCGCGCCCAATGCAGTTCAAGTTTGCGTCGAACCCTATGAAGGCCGCGAGGCTCATCGTGTCGCCCAAACCCTCGACCTGATTGAGGCTGGAACGCCCGTGATTGCCCAACCAGCCTTGTGGTGGCCCGCTGAGCGAATTTTTGGCACGCCCGATTTGATTGTGCTTAGCTCGTGGTTTCGCCAGCAATACCCTGAAATGGGGCATTTGGTCGGTGAAACTGAACATTATTTGGTGCTTGATTTGAAGTTTTCAAGCAACCTTGAAAAGCGCGAAAAAGCTGCTGATTTGAGTTGCTACAGCGCTCAAACTCGTATGTATAGTTATATGCTAGGTCAGATTCAGGGCATCATGCCCCAACATGCCTTCTTAATTACCCGTGATCGTTTGCATAATCCAATATCGATTCCAATTGAGGCTCAGCTTGAGCAGCCGCTTGATGCTGATATTCGCCAAAACTGTGAGCGCTATTTCGAGATTGTGCGCAATGGCGGCCAATATCTGCCATGGAACGATCCGATTGTGCAACTGAATCCGAATGTGAACGATGAACGTTGGAGCAAAGCCCGCACTCAAATTCGCCAACGCCAGCCAGGCGGCGAGATGCTGCGGCTCTGGAATATTGGGGCAGCGGCCCAACAAAAATTGGTCAAAGCTGGCATTACCACGTTGTCCAGCCTGATGAACGCGGCCAGCCAAAGCCTACCCAAGGGCGTGATGAAGTATCCCGACCCAATGAAGGCCATTATGCAAGCCAACCATACTGGCCTTGCACAACGCGCTGAGGGCATTGCGCCAGCCGCCAAACCTTACGAGTTTTTTGTTGATTTTGAGTTTTTCAGCAATCTGAATGTGAATTTTGAGCAACAATGGCCCACGCTCCAAGGCACGCCCATGATTTTCATGATTGGGATTGGCTGGCTGGCAAATGGTCAGTGGCACTATCACGAGTGTATTGCTGAGCGTGAAGATCATCTCGCTGAACAAGCCATCTTGGCTGAATTTATTGCCGTTTTACAGGCCCAAACCAATCAGCAGCTTGATCAAGCGGTGCTTTACCATTGGCATAATGCTGAGCCAGTCGAATGTCGCCATGCTGCGGCCCGCCATCACTTGCCCAGCGACCATCTCTTACTCAATTTGCCATGGTTCGATTTGAAAAATGTTTTGGTCGATAATGCCTGTGCTGTGCCTGGCGCGTGGGATTATTCGCTCAAGAGCATTGCCAAAGCGTTGGCAGCCCTCGATGCCCAATATGATCCAGCCTGGCCCAGCGATTTAGCCGATGGCTCGCAAGCGCAGTTAGTTGGTTGGTATGCTTATCGCAAGCCTAATCCGCGCACTAGCCCAGAGATGCAATTGCTCAGCCGCTACTTAGAAGCCGATTGCCGCGCGACATGGAAAATTTTGGCTTGGCTACGAGCTGATGATTAATAATGTTAATAGATAGGCCATAGTTTGCTGGTTTCATGGCGACAACGACTATGCTAGATTGAGCAGCAGTTGTTGTGGAAAGGAATCGCTGGCTATGCAAAAATTACTCCCACCAAGGCTCTTTTTGTTGACGATTGGCCTGATGCTAGCATTACGCTGGCTTTGGCCAATTGCGCTTTTAGTGCCAACACCGTTCAATTGGCTTGGTTTGGTGATTGGGGTTGCTGGGTTGGCCGTCGCAATCAGCAGTGCCCGCCATTTTCGCCAAATTGGCACGAATATTATGACCTTTGGCCAGCCTGATCGCTTGGTGATCTCTGGTTGGTTTCGTTGGAGTCGCAACCCAATGTATTTGGGCTTTGGCCTCAGTTTATTGGGCATTGCCCTGTTGCTTGGCGCGGCAATCTCGAATTTAGTGCTGGTTATCGCGTTCGTCATTATTGTTGATCGTTGGTATATTGCCTTTGAAGAGCGGGCGATGTTAGCAAATTTTGGCGAGCAGTACACCGCCTATCAAGCCCAAACCCGCCGCTGGATTTAAATAAATTGGGCTGCACGCCGCTGGGCAGCCCAATTTAACTATTCAGCTTGTAATACCAAATGTTTCCACGGAGCCAATGCTACCTCGCGAATTTTGCCCTCGGCCACGCTATACAGTTCGCCAGTTTGCACATCGCGATAATGGGCAACGCTTGGTAATTGGGCATGCAACGGCAAATCAAGCGTCCAAGGCGTTTCATTATTATTTAGTACAATCACAAATTGGCCTTGATCATCCCAACGGGCACAAGCAAAAATATTCATATCGTTGTCGGCAAACAGTGTCGCATAATGGCCTGTGCGCAAGGCTGTATGCTCATGACGAAACTTAACCCAGCGTTTAGTCCAAGCTTGAAGCTCAGTCTGCCAGGTTTGCGGTTGATCCCACGGGAAACAGCGCCGACAATCGGGATCTTTGCCGCCATGCAAGCCAATTTCATCGCCATAATAGATACATGGCGCACCAGGAAAGATTAATTTGAACAAAACCGCTAATTTCATGCGCTCTAAAGCCCATTTACCAGCTTCTTCGGCCACACTCAAAAATCGCGCAGTATCGTGCGAGCCAAGCAAATTAAATTGGACATAGGTCACTTGCGGCTGATAGCGTACAATTAAATGGTCGATCCCAGCCGCAAAATCAGCGGCACGTACCCGATAGCTGGCAAAGAAATCGGTGCATAAATCGCGAAACAGATAATTCATCACTGCATCAAATTGATCGCCTTGCAGCCAAGCTGAGCCATCAGTCCAAATTTCGCCCACAATATAGGCTTCAGGATTAATATCTTTGACAATTGTGCGAAACTCACGCCAAAAGTTATGATCCTCAATTTCATTTGGCACATCCAAGCGCCAACCATCAATGCCTAATTCAATCCAATAGCGAGCTACATCAAGCAAATATTTGCGTACCGCCGGATTATCGGTGTTGAATTTGGGCAACTCGCGAAAATCCCACCAAGTACGATAATTAGCGGCATAGCGCGATTCATAGGGATGAATTGGAAAGCGCGAGATATGAAACCAATTGGTGTAGGGCGAGTGCACACCATTTTCAATTACATCGTGAAAGGCAAAAAAGCCGCGACCACAATGATTAAACACCGCATCAAGAATAACTTTAATTCCACGGCGATGAGCTTCATTCAATAAAGTTTTAAAGGTTTCTAGCGTACCAAAATGCGGATCGATTTTAAAATAATCGAAGGTATTATATTTATGTGAAGTTGTGGCTTGAAAAATTGGGTTGAGATACAGCGCATTAATGCCCAAATCGACTAAATAATCAAGCTTATCGATAATTCCTTGTAGATCGCCGCCCATATAATTATGTAAGGTTGGGCTTGTACCCCAAGGTTGCGCATTTGCCGGATCATTGGTTCGATCACCATTGGCAAAGCGCTCAGGGAAAATCTGATAAAAGACGGCATGTTTGACCCAATCGGGCGTTTGCCAATCGCTGGTTGTCATAGCTACTCCTGTTGATCGTGGCTTCGCAGCGTATGGTACCACAAGCGATTAGCCCTAATACAAAATCGGCATGGATACGAATCCATGCCGATCAACGCGTTAACTCAATTAATTTAGCTATTACGGCGGGCGACCAAGCGCAATTTGAAGCTACTGTCGGGGGCTGGGGTTGGAGCAAAAACTTTCTTCAATTTATAATCGATTGGATCAGCTTCGAATTTGGCATAGTGCAATAATGCAGCGGTGGTCAGCATAATTTGCACTTCGGCTAGGCCAGCGCCCAAACAGGTGTGCGAGCCAGTGCTAAATGGTGCGAATGCCCCAGGAATGCGGTGCTCATTACGCGGAGCCAGATAGCGATCAATATCGAATTTTTCTGGCTCAGGGTGGAGTTCGGGCAAGAAATGGCCGACCGTCGTTGCCACCAAAGTGCGTGCGCCTGCATCAACCCGATAGCCACCAAATTCAAACGGAGCTTTGACGGTGCGTGGCACGGCTGGCGCGATTGGATACATGCGGAAATTTTCGAGCACTACGCGATGCAACACTTCCATTTTGCGCAAATCGGCTGGATCGGGCACACCATTAGCAAACAGTGCATCGGCTTCAGCCTCAACTTGTTCGTATAGTTCTGGCTTAGTGGTCAGCACATACAACAAGAACGCCATCGTGTTGGCAACCGTATCCAAACCTGCGATGTATGGACCCAAGGCGGTCATGACCAAATCGCCCTCAGGCATTAAGCTAGGATCATTGGTTGCAGCGATAATATCGTCGATCAGGCTGGGCGGGCGGTTGGCATCACGTGCGCCGCTACGATGGGCTTTCAGCACCTGCTTGCTTAATTCCAAGCTGCGGTCGCGAGCACGGCGATATTCAGGCAACATGCGCAAAATGCCTGGGCGTTGGCGCGTGATGTGGGTCATGAGGGCGATTCGGACAAATGTCCGCACATCATCAATATAATCACCTGGGCCTTGGCCCGCAATCAACATCCCCAATTCATCGGTAATCAAGCGTTGGAGTTGGGTTACCGTAGCTTTCGATGTGCCAACCTGCCATTGATCCAAAAAGCCATGAACGACCTTGAGCACTTCGGGAAATTGCGTTTCAATCGTTTGGCGGCTATAACCGCGTTTTTGCAAGGCTCGCAAGCGCGAATGCTGCTCACCATCAACGCTGATCAGCGATTTCGAAGCACCCATTTCACTATCCAACGAGTGCCAAGTATCCCATGAGCTAAAATGCTTGGTGCCTTCACGGGCTAAAAAGAGGCAGGCCTCAGGTCCAGCCAAGATAGTAAATTTATTGTTGAGGGCTTTGACGCGAAAAATCGGGCCAAATTTTTGATATTGCTTAACGAAAAAATCAATTGGATCGCTGAGCATTGCCTGCAAACTACCCACCAAAAACGAGCCATCGGCAACCGGGGGCAATGGCGCATCGGTTGGGCCACTCTTCCAGAGCATCTGTTGAACAGTCATAACACCTCCGCAAATCCTTAACAATAGTTGACACCGCTCCTATCACTATAACACGAACCAAATAGCCTTGACTAGCGGCGAACTGCCCAAATTGAGGTCTCGGTTATTTATTAAAATCTCATTCCTTAGCCCTTGAATCACGATACTGTGAGATATTGCGTTTATGCCAATCCCCAAGTTTGATGTACTTTAATTCGTACTTTCAATGACTGCTCCCTGATCCCTCATCCCTTCGTGCTCTTCGTGTTCTTCGTGGTTACCGTTACCAAACCTGATTTGAATTAATATTTGATGTGGATATCCGACTTAGGGCGGTAGTGAGTTGGGGTAAAATCAACGATACTAACAAGGTCATAAACAGCAAATCTGAGCTACTTGGGGTGAATTATGGGCTTTATTATGGATGGGCTTGATGCCGAGGCCTATGACCGGACGTATACCGATGGTCAGTTATTGCGCCGCATCATGCGCTATTTCTCGCCGCAACGCCGCGCCATGGCGATTGCAGCGGGAGCAATTTTTTTGAATGCAGTGCTGGATACAGCCTTACCAATTTTTGTTTCAATCAGTATCGATCAGCTTCAAGTTGACCGTAGCCTGAGCACCTTCATCTATTTGGCGGTTGGCTTGAGCCTGATTGCCACCCTCGCATGGGTCTTTAATGCAGTTCGCCAGCAACTTTCAAGCCGCGCTGTAGGCGATGTCGTTCTCGCCTTGCGCGAAGATGCCTGCGATGCGGTGCTTGAGCGCGACATGTCATTCTACGATACCTTTCAATCGGGCAAGGTGGTTAGTCGGGTCAACTCCGATACCCAAGCCTTTTCGCAGGTGATGACCCTAACCCTCGATCTGCTCAGCCGCTTGTTGCTGGTCAGTTTGTTGATTGGCTACCTGTTTACGATTGATGTGAAACTGACTTTTACCCTGCTGGGTTTTGCGCCAATTATCTTTTTGTTTGCGTTGGGCTTCCGCAAAATTGCCCGCCGCACAATTACTCAATCACGCCGCATGACCGCGACTGTCAGCAGCCATATCCAAGAAACGGTCAGTGGCATTGGCGTGGCCAAAACGTTTCGCCAAGAGCCAGTGATTTATAGTGAGTTTCATGAAGTTAACGAAAAATCGCGCAGCGTCAACCAAAAAACTCGCTTTGTGTTTAGTAGCATCTTCCCATTGATGAACGGCTTGGCGGGGATTGGCACGGCTTTGCTGGTTTACTGGGGCGCAGTTTCGGTCAATAACGAAAGTTTAAGCATTGGCGATTGGTTCTTATTCGTCCAAGGCTTGACCATGTTTTGGTTCCCTCTGACCAGTATTGCCTCATTTTGGAGCCAATTTCAACTTGGTTTGGCCGCAGGCGAACGAGTTTTTGCCCTGATCGATGCAGAATCGAATGTGGTTCAAAATAATAATCGCAAACTCACGCCTGTGCGTGGTCGCATCAACTTCAAGCAAGTTAATTTCAGCTACACCCCCGATGAGCCAGTGTTGCGCAATTTCTCCCTGGAAATTCAGCCAGGTGAAACGATTGCTTTAGTTGGGCATACAGGCTCTGGTAAATCGAGCATCGCTAAACTAATTGCCCGTTTCTATGAGTTTCAGCATGGCACGATTGAAATTGATGGCGTGGATATTCGCGAGCTTGATCTTGGCGATTATCGCAGCCAACTAGGAATTGTGACCCAAACGCCATTTTTATTCGATGGCAATGTGCGTGAGAATATTCGCTATGGCAAGCCCGATGCCTCTGATGAAGAAGTGCAAACTGTGGCACGCTTGGTTGGCGGCGGCGATTGGCTGGGCAGCTTGCCGAATGGCCTTGATACCGATGTTGGTGAGCGTGGCGGCAATCTCTCGCTTGGCCAACGCCAATTGGTGGCCTTAGCCCGCGTGTTGTTGCAAAATCCAGCGATTGTGATTTTGGATGAAGCGACTGCCAGTATCGATCCGCTGACCGAAGCCTTGATTCAAGAAGGGCTTGATGTAATTTTGCAAGATCGTACAGCGATTGTGATTGCCCACCGCCTTTCGACCGTGCGCCATGCCGACCGGATTATTGTGCTGCGCAAGGGCGAAATTATCGAAACTGGTAGCCACGAAGGCCTGCTCGATCAAGCTGGTCATTATGCCGAATTGTATAACACCTATTTCCGCCACCAAAGCCTTGAGTATATTGAGTCGGGAGTAAGAGCATAGAGCAAAGAACATAGAACATAGGGTAATGAAAGACAAAATTTATCCACGAAGGACATGAAGAGTACGAAACTAGGGATAAAAGCATAGAACATACGTGTAATGGTTCATATCCAAGCGCTGGCGGAGCGCGGCGCGACCTCATCGCCGCGCCGCCCATAGTGCGGGTTGAGGCGGTATGGAGTGGTGCGGTGGGTGTGGACGGGAGCATAAGCGAGGGTTTTCGATGCTTTGGTATCTCTTTATAATTGGGATCGGCTTAATTGCATGGATCAGCCTATGTTATGGTTATGCATTTTTCAAAACAAAAATTCGCTGGTTTTTGCTGCATAGTTTGCGCTGGATCTGCATTGGTCAATATTTTGCCCTGTTGCTCTATCTGATGCTGATTGGGGTTTTACCACTGGCCTATCGTGAATTAATTGTTGTTGCAATGATTGGGTTCATCATTGCGCGAAAACATGTGCCAATGTTGCGTAATGTTTATACCGAGGGGCCATATCGGACACGAGATATGTTGTTTTTTCGCATTTATGAACCAGCCATTGATTCAGAACAAGGACTTTTTGTACCATTTCATGCCGCGGTCGATTTTGGGGCACAACGTCAGTTACGCACCCAGTTGCTACTCCATGGGGCAATGATTCTGATTAATTGTCTGATTCTTTATGGTGCATTTTTGTTGGCCGATTAATACAAAGCAGCGCCTTACAACCTAGCAAGGCGCTGCTTGATCGATTAATTTAATTCCACCCCAAGCTGCTGCATACGACCCAAAGCATAGACCAATTTTGGTGCTGTCTCAGGAAAATAAATGCCTGGCGCAAACGCTTGGCTACCATCTAGCCCTAACATTGTTTCAAGTTGAATCACCGCGCCTACTGCCGTCAGGTGGGTTTGGCCTTGACGATCAACAATTGTTTTGGTCAATTGCTGGGCCTTACCAGCATGATCACGCCCGCTGATCTGCCACACCAATTCATGGGCCGCGCCCTTGCCAGGATTGTAAAGCAAGGCATGGCGCAAACGATCAAAGCGCCGATGCATCAACAATTTCCACACGCCAGAACGCGCCAAGCCCAACAACAAACCCATGGTCAAACGATCATCAAAGGTGATGCGGGCCGAAACACTCGCAGCCTTGGTGCTTTGCGGCAATGTCCATTGATCAGGCGTATCAAAGCGATAGGTTTTGGCGCGATAGCCATTGGGAAAGGTCACGGTTTGCGGCTCAGTATACGGGTAAACCTCTCTTGGCTGATGTTTTTCAGTGATGGTAAACGGCGTAGTAATATGCTCCATATATTCAATTGAATTTGGCCCAGCTTTATCCTTGAGCGAAAACAGCACATGCAAATCCATCTGTTCGGTTTGGGCTAATTGCTGGGTTGCCGCAAACGCCACCACACTGGCCAAGCCCGCCATCCAATGCGAGGCAAATAGCAACGGAGCCTTCAGAGTGTTGCGATCAATCCCATCCAAGGTTCGTTGTAAACGTGATGTCCAACGGGTGATATCAACCATGGGAATCCCACGGGCCACTGCTTCTTGCAACACATAATCATGTGGGTCATTGACAGCATTGATAATCGCCTGTGGTTGCAATGCCGCCAATGGTTGCGGCTTGAGCACATCGATCGCCGCCGCGCTGGTTGGCCCACCAAGTTCGGCGACCAATTGCTGAGCTTGCTGCGGGTTACGCCCCGCCAAAATCAACGGCAGATCAGGGTGACTCTGACGCAAAATCTGGGCAATCTGCGACCCAACCACGCCATAACCACCCAAAATAACGATTGCTTGCATTGCTAGCTCCTTGTAATATATCGTCATTTCGGAATATAACGATATGTTTGATAAAAAAATAATTATTCGTAGGTACAGGTTTTTAAGTAGACCACTAATTCCTCGGCATAGGCGACCATCCGCTGAGTATCGGCTTGGTAAATCACCTCTTTGCCTTGGCGGGTCGAAATCAACAAGCCCGCCCGTTTGAGCATGGTCAGGTGTTCCGAGGCGGTCGATTGGCCAATTTGGGCAAGTTCGGCAATTTCGCCGACCGTGAGTTGCTGATGGTTGGCAAACAAAAACAAAATCGTTTGGCGGGTTTCGTTGCCCAATGCCCGCAGAAAAGCTTGAATTTCAGTTGGGAGTGCCGCTGTCATGCTCAACCTTCATTTCGGTAATATCCGATATGATAATCCAAGTTGACACAAAAGTAAAGCCCCAGATTAAACCAAAAATCCCAAAGCCAGTGGGGCAGCAGCATTGCTTGCCCCATCGAGGTAATCAATTAACTGAGATCAATGGCCGATTGATCGTGGTGATATAGCCATAATCAATTGCCCGACTAGTACTGTAGATAAACCCACGTTCTTCGAGCATCGGGTAAAGATAGGTTGGCTGAATATCAGTCAAAGTCAATAATTGCTGGCCTGGCTCCAAGGTTGTCAAGGCTTCCAAGGTATTGACCAAGGGCAAGGGCGTTTTGAGGCCACGATTATCGATCACGGTGGGTTGTTGCAGCACTGGACGAGCCGCAAACCATTGCTCTTCGCCAGGCAATTGGCGATAAAGATAACAATCCCAGCGTTCACGATTTGGCCGTTGCCAACTGACAAAGCCTTGGTGATCTAAAGCGGCACTAATCGGCTGAGGATCAAATGAATTAACTAATAATAAGACCATACCAGCGGGCACTGCTTTGGCGCTACGCAAAATCAATTGCACCGGATCATCAACTTCATTGGTTAATTGATCAACCTGAATTGTGCGATAAATTGGCCGTTCTTGCAGCCAGACTGGTGGCTCTTGGGGCGTACCTTCGGGCTGATTGGTGGCATTTAAGGCCTGATTGACCGCCATCAGCAATTGATCAACTTCTAAGTGCATCATTTGGGCCAATTGGCTGAGTGTCAACCAACGACTTAAAATCCGTCGCAAATGTGGATTCGACAGGCGAGCCAGCCTTGGCACGTTCAATACGAGCCAATCTTCTAGCTCAGGATGCCGTCCCAGCAATTCACCAACACGCATCGTTGCGGTAATCATCGCAGCCTCCCCCAGACCTTCAAAGCCTGTTGCCGTTGCGTGGCCATACCGATCCTCCTTTGTCGTGATTCAGTTTAATCAGCCAAGCGTAACCGCTAAAGTGGGAATTTGCCTACGCTATGTAACAATTTCTTCACGATCGCCACCAAGCTTAATCTGCCAAAGCCTGAGACTGGCCCGCAACCGTTGATCGCAAGAAGGCTGTGCTATAATGCCCCGTATGTTTCAACGAGCAACCCAAGCCAAAATTGCGATAAAAGGTGTAACCCATGGCAGATGATCGACAGTTGGTGGATGAAATTCCGGCAGCAACCACGCTGGAATTACCAGTGCTTCCACTCATCAATACCGTGCTTTTTCCAACAATGGTCACCCCGCTTTTTGTAGCCCGCGAGCTATCAATGGCTGCGATCGAAGCAGCGATGAGCGCCGATCGGCAAATTGTCGCGGTGGCTCAACGAGCGATTGAAATCGAGGAGCACGATACCAGCCAACTGTATCAGGTCGGGGTGATTGCCCATATTGAACGGGTTCTAAAACTGCCCGATGGCACAACCTCGGTCTTAGTGCAAGGCCAACAGCGGGTACAAATCGTCGATTGGCTGGCAACTGAACCCTACATTAATGCCCAAGTGCAGATCATCGAGCCAGATCATGAATCAAGTTTGGCGATTGAGGCCATGATGCGCGGCGTGTTGGCTTCCTACGAAAAAGTGGTCAAACTAAGCCGCACGATGCCCGATGATGCCTATGTTGCTGCGCTCAACCTTGAAGATGCTAGCGCCTTGGCCGACTTAATCGCCTCGACCTTGCCGCTTGATATCGTGCGTCGTCAACAATTACTCGAACTTTTTGAGATCGAAGAGCGCTTGCGGCGGCTGAGTGTGGTGCTCTCACAAGAGATCGATGTGCTTGAATTAGAGCATCACATTCAAAATCAGGTGCAAAAAGAGGTCGATAAATCGCAACGGGATTTCTTCCTGCGCGAACAACTCAAGGCCATTCAAACCGAGCTGGGCCAAGAAGATCCATTGACCCGCGAATTGAATGAACTGCATGATCGGATTGTTGCGGCCAATTTGCCTGCCAAAGCCCAAGCCAAAGCCTTAGAAGAGCTTGGTCGCTTGGAAATGATGCCGCCAGCTGCACCTGAATATAGCGTTATTCGGACGTATTTGGATTGGTTGTTAGAACTGCCATGGTCGAAAACCAGCGCCGATGTTGCTGATCTTGAAGTGGCGGCCAAGGTGCTCGAAAACAACCACTATGGCTTGAAAAAAGTCAAAGAACGGATTTTAGAATTTATTGCCGTGCGCATGTTGGCTGGTGATAGCACCAAATCGCCAATTTTATGTTTTGTTGGCCCGCCAGGTGTCGGCAAAACTAGCCTTGGCCGTTCGGTCGCCGAGGCGTTAGGCCGCGAGTTTGTGCGGCTTTCGCTTGGTGGCGTGCACGATGAGGCTGAAATTCGCGGCCATCGCCGCACCTATATTGGAGCCATGCCAGGCCGCATCATCCAAACCATGAAAGATGCAGGCACGATCAACCCAGTTTTTATGCTTGATGAAATCGATAAGCTGGGCAATGATTTCCGCGGCGACCCAGCAGCGGCCTTGCTTGAGGTACTTGATCCTGAGCAAAATAATACCTTTGCCGATCACTACCTTGATCTGCCGTATGATCTTTCGAAGATTATGTTTATTACCACTGCCAACATGCTCGACCCAATCGACGAGCCATTGCTTGATCGGATGGAGATTGTTGAGCTACCAGGCTATATCGAAGAAGAAAAAGTGCAAATTGCCCGTAAATTCTTGATTCCCAAGCAAATCGAGGCCAATGGCTTGAAGCAACATCCGATTACGATCAGCGATGAAGCCTTGCGCCAAATCATTCGCACCTACACCTGGGAAGCGGGCGTGCGCAACCTTGAGCGCGAAATTGGCGGCATTTGTCGTAAAATTGCTCGCCGTGTCGCCGAGAAAAAGCGCTATCCACGCCGAATCACGCCAACCATGCTCACCGATTTTCTTGGTCAGCCGCCGTTTGACTATAGCCGCGCCAATGATCGCGATGAAATCGGGGTGGCGACAGGTATGGTTTGGTCGAGCAACGGCGGCGATGTGGTCGCAATCGAAACCGCGATTGTTGATGGCAAAGGCACAACCACCCTGACTGGCCAACTTGGCGATGTGATGCAAGAATCAGCCCAAGCAGCGCTTTCGTATGCCCGAGCCTCATCGCGCCGTTTGGGGATCGATGGCAAACGCTTCGAAAAAATCGATATTCATATTCACGTACCCGAAGGTGGTGTGCCCAAGGATGGGCCATCGGCAGGGATTACTTTAGCCTGTTCGGTCATTTCAGCCTTAACCCATCGGCCATTGCGCCGCGATGTGGCCATGACTGGCGAAATCACCCTGCGCGGGCGAGTGCTGCCAATCGGCGGGCTGCGTGACAAAATTTTAGGGGCATATCGCGCAGGCATCACCACCATGCTGATTCCCAAAAAGAATTTGCGTGATTTGGAAGAAGTGCCCAACAATGTGCGCCGCCAAATAACCGTGGTTGCGGTTGAACATATGGATGAGGTCTTACCAATTGCCTTTGTCTCAAATCCGCTTGAGCGCGGCAGCCAACACACTAGCGACGGCGATCAAACCAGCGTGGTACTACCAACGATCACCCAACCGCAGCTTGGCTCAGTCGAATTGTGATTTATTGCGCAAGTTGGTAAGCTCGGAAGTAAACTCACCCTCGTAAGCTAGGATTAAAGTCATCCATTCAAGTAGCACAATCGCGTACTCTTGGCATGATACCTGCCTAGGTAGCTACATGAGATTAGGCGATTGGACGCAGGAAACCTGACCTTTGCGAGGTTTTTAAATCGATCCACATTACGGGGGTATTGCAGATTATGCAACATATCGTGGTTGTTGATGATACACCAGCGTTAGCCGAATTAGTCATGCGCATGTTGACTCGCTATGGCTATAGTGTGCGCACGCTGAGTGGCGGGCTGCAATTAATTGAATATATGCGCCAACATCGCCCAGCACTTGTACTACTCGATGTAGGACTGCCAGTCAAAGATGGTTGGACGCTGATTCGCGAAATTCGCATGCAGCCTGATTTAGCACATATTCCGGTGATCGCCGTCACCGCACATGCCGCCGACGAAGACCGCCAACGCGCCTTCAGTGCTGGCTATACCAATTATCTTTCTAAGCCGTTTGATGTTCAAGATTTATTGCAGATGGTGCGCGGATACGTGCCATCGGCAGTCTAGAGGAGTCGTGTGTGGCCGCCCGTTCAATGCCAACAATCAACTTGCCAACCCAGCTAAAGGCTCATCTTCAGGCCGGCCATCCATGGGTCTACCGCGACCATGTGCCGCCTAGTACTCGTTTAGCCAGCGGCACATGGGTGCGGCTACACTGTGGCAATTGGCAAGGATTTGGCTTGTGGGATGCTCGCTCGCCGATCGCTCTACGCATTTTTTCGAGCCGCATGCAGCCCGATGCCAACTGGATCAAAACGGTTGTGCAGCAAGCATGGCAAGCGCGTGAACCGTTGCGCCAAACTGCCACCACTGCCTATCGTTTGCTGTTTGGCGAGGGCGATGGCCTACCAGGGATCACCGTTGATCTCTATAATCAATATGCCGTGATCGCGACCTACGCCGATTGTGTTGAGGTATTGATTGCCGATGTGGTCAAAGCCTTACAAGCTAGCGTGCCGCAACTGCGGGGCGTAGTGCGCCGCCGCCGCGACGATAGCGAAAACGACGATGAAACTGGCAAAATTGAGTTGTTGTGGGGCGAATTGCCACCAGCTCAATTGGTGATCGAAGAACATGGCCTTAAATTAATTGCTAATTTGTTTGAGGGCCAGAAAACTGGCTTATTCCTTGATCATCGTGAAAACCGCCATACCATTGAACAATGGAGCAATGGTAAAACGGTGCTCAATTGCTTCTCATATACTGGGGCATTTTCGTTATACGCTGCTCGGGGCGGAGCAACTGCCACCACCAGCGTCGATATTGCACCAGCTGCTGCCCACGATGCTGAGCAAAATTTTATGCTCAATGGCTTGATGAACGAACATCAGCGCTTTTTGGCCCGCGATTGCTTCGATTTTCTCAGTCGCACGATTCAGCGTGGCGAAACCTATGATTTGGTGATTCTCGACCCGCCTTCGTTTGCTCGCTCGAAGAAGAATATTCATGCAGCAACTCGTGCTTATGTCAAACTCAATGTCTTAGCGATTCAATGTGTGGCTAAGGGTGGGCTATTGGCCTCGGCCAGTTGTACCAGCCAACTTTCGCCCGCCAATTTTCGCTTGATGCTGGGCGAAGCTGCTGCCCAAACTGATCAGCAATTGCGAATCATTCATGAAGCTGGGCAAGCGCTCGATCACCCAGTACCAGCGCATTTTAATGAAGGCCGCTATCTCAAGTTTGTGCTAGCTCGCGTTGATGAGCGGATGTGATAGGTGTGATCTAACCGCGAAGAACACGAAGGCTGCTAAGATCTCCAATGTCTGGATTGGCGATCTCATTGTTTCTGCCAACTCCCAGCCTTTGCGTTCTTCGTGCTCTTCGCGGTTTCAACGCTTAATTTGCTTTCTGGATTATTTCCATTACCCCAACTCCCAGCCTTCGCGTTCTTCGTGCTCTTCGCGGTTTCAGTGCTCCCGATCTCCATTCCAAACTAGCTCATTTATGCTAAAAAGCCCAATTTATGCTACAATAGCAAGGCAGAATGTGTATCTACGAGGAGCCTGAGCAATGCCAATTCGTGTTTTAGACCCAACTTTAGCCGCCCAAATCGCTGCTGGCGAGGTGGTTGAACGCCCAGCCTCGGTTGTCAAAGAATTAATCGAAAATTCGGTCGATGCTGGCGCTACCGAGATTCGGGTCGAGGCACGCGAGGGCGGCAAACGCGAGTTGCGCATTCAAGATAATGGCTGTGGCATTGCCAGCGACGAGGTTGAAACGGCATTTTTGCGCCATGCCACCAGCAAGGTAACCGAAATTGAAGATTTATTTTCGATTCGCACGCTGGGTTTTCGTGGCGAAGCCTTGCCGTCAATCGCCTCAGTTGCTCAAGTAACCTGCCTTACCCGCACTGCTGCCGATGAAGTTGGCACTGAATTGCGGATCGCAGGCGGCGAAATTCAGGCTAAAACGCCGCGTGGCTGCTCAGTTGGCACAACCTTCACAATCCGCAATCTGTTTTATAACACCCCAGCACGGCTCAAATTTATGCGCTCCGATGCTACCGAAATGAGCCAAATCAGCACGATCGTTACCCAATATGCCTTGGCCTACCCCAACATTCGCTGGACCTTGCTGCTCGATGGCAAGCTGGCTTTGCAAACTCCAGGCAATGGACGCTTGCTCGATGCCTTAATCGAATTGTATGGGATTGATGTTGGCCGCGAGATGATTAGTGTTGATCGTACCTCGGAAGCCGAAGATGAAACCGTGCGGGTCCACGGCTTTGTCAGCCAGCCCTCGACCTTTCGCGCTGCCCGTTCGTATATGCACCTATTCGTTAATCAGCGCTGGATCAAGCCGCAAGGCAATTTGGTCTATATGATCGAAGAGGCCTACCATACCTTATTAATGAAGGGTCGGCATCCGATTGTGGCCTTGAATATTGAGCTTGAGCCAGAAGCGGTTGATGTGAATGTGCATCCAACCAAGAGCGAAGTCAAATTCCGCAATCAATCGCATGTCTATGGCGCATTGACCAAAGCGGTGCGCGAAGCCTTGGCCGCTCAAAGCACTATTCGGGCTTGGACAGGCTTTGGAGCCAATGAAAGTGTCAATCGGCGGGTCGAATTACGCTCGCCCAATGGTGAACGACGTGGCGCAAGCAATGATGCACCCTTGTTTGATGATGCGCCAGCAGCGCCACGCCCTCAGGTCAATAATTATCCTGATGATGATTTTGATTCGACCGTGAATTTGCCGCCAATCGCGAAACAAACGCGGTTTGAAACTCCAACCACCAGCCAAGCCAGCAGCTTCTTGCCGCCGCAACAACAGGCTTTTGATTCGGCGTATGCGCCGAGTATGCCAGCCCCAGGCGAGGCCAAATTGCCCATGTTACGGGTGGTTGGCCAAGTTAACGAAACCTATATTGTGGCCGAAAGCAGCGATGGTATGTATTTGGTCGATCAGCATGCGGCCCACGAACGGGTGGTGTATGAGCGCTTGATGGCCGAACATCAGGATGTGCCAATTGAACGCCAAACCCTGATGTTAGCGCAACCGATTGAATTACCACCAGCGGTCACCCGCTTGCTCAGCGCTCATTTGGTCGATTTAGAGCAATGGGGCTTTGAGGCCGAGGAATTTGGCGAAGGCACATTAATGTTGCGAGCGGTGCCAAGTGGCTTGCATGTTGGCCAAATTGCTACGGCATTGATGGAAATCGCTGATCATTTAAGTTATGAAGGCGGAGCCACTAGCGACGATCGACGTGAAAAAATGTTGACCACGATCGCCTGTCATAGCTCAATTCGCGCGGGCAAAACCCTGACCCACGAAGAGATGCGCCAGCTTTTGCAACAACTTGAGCGCTGCGAAATGCCGCGCACCTGCCCGCATGGCCGCCCAACCATGCTCCAAATCACCCAAGGCCAAATCGAACGCCAATTTGGGCGCAAAGGATGATATAAGAGCATAGAACATAGGATTTAGGGGCATTTAACGCAGAGGCACAGAGACGATTTAGGGGTCAGGAGCCAGCGATCAGGAGTCAGGATTGACGCTTGAGTTCGGTAATGCCAAGCTGACCCCTCGCCCCTGAATCCTGAACCCTTCGTGTCCTTCGTGGTTAAAAAACTAACTTCCAATAACACCCAAGATCATTTTATGTTCTATGTTCTATGCTCTATGTTCTTCACTAGATTTGCCAAATAAACAAGGCGAGGGTTGCTAAACTAATCGCGATGATTTTGCGGGCAGTTAATTGTTCGCGGAACAATGGCACAGCAATAATCGCCGTAATTGGCGTTTTGAGGTTAATTGCTAGCAGCACAAATGGCAGCGTTGCCGCGTCGGACATGGCTTGGGCATGCATCATCGCCACAAAACCACCGAAGGTGATCAAGCCAACTACCGCACCCCAACCCCATTCGTGGCGGCGCACTTGCGGTGTAAGGTGCAAGCCAGGAATCACCCCAGCCGCAAAATCAACAAACATCAACAATCCAATTTGTGCCCCAAAATTACGCGCATAGGTCACAGCAGCAAAACTTGAAACCACCAACAAGCCTAAACAAACATAGGTGGCGTTGCTTAGTTTCTCGCTACCTTTAACTTGAGCGCCAATGAGCACGGCGACTGCGGTTAATACACAAGCCAGTAGATTGCCCAGCGTAGGATTACCAGCCTGCGAAGGCAAATTGATCGTGACCGAGCCAACTTGCAGCATATTCCAAGCGGCGGGCAAGAGTAGAATCATCACTCCAGCAATCACTAAATCCAAATTGCTAATCGCAAAAACCAATGAGGCAGGCGAATGCTCCAAGGCTTTGGCGCGGGCAATCGTGGCAAAATAAAAGGTCACGCCAGCCAAAAAGGCCAAAATCGCCGCCGGCCACGACCACGATTCACCGCTGGCGATAAAATAGATTAGCCCACAAATTGTTGCAATCACACTTGAAGCATAAACCATCTGGGCCGGACGGGTCCGACTAGCAAGCGCCTTGAAGAGCAGTGACAATCCCGAATAGGCCACTACTGCCAAAGCTGTTAATCCAAAAACCATCGTGTTCCACCTTGGTGTGTCAATAAAGAGTTCAATGCTGGTTGGAACAGAGACGACAAAAAAGCGCGGGAAGACCCGCGCCCAAAGACTCATCAGCGAGGCTACTCAGTAATTGTCTCGCCTGCTGCCGTCCAAGGCGGCTCGACGATACATAAAAACTCTAAGCGTTGTTCGCCATCGTTGCGCAACCATTGTGAGCAACGTGGCGGAATATAGTAATACGAGCCAGCCTCGATCGCATGGGCCTGACCATCAAGCACCATCGTTCCATGTCCAGCGATAATGTAGTATACCTCAGATTGTTCAAGCCAGTGATCGGTAGTACGACAACCAACATCAACGTAGGCATGGGCTAAACTATAGCCAATGTGAACTTGCTGCTGAGCTGGATGCAACAATTCGCGCAAATGGCAACCATCGCCAGCCACAAACTCGGCTTGATCGCGCAGATGCGCCAAAAAAACTCGGTCGCTCATTCCATCCCCAGGTAGGCCTTTTGCACATCTTCATCTTCGCGCAACGTTGCGGCATCGCCTGCCTTAACAATTGCCCCAGTTTGCAGCACATAGGCTCGATGGGCAATGCCTAACGCCATCAAAGCGTTTTGCTCAACCACCAAAATGGTTGTGCCTTGGCTGTTGATATTTTGAATAATTTCAAAAATCAGGTCAACCAACACTGGGGCTAACCCCATCGATGGTTCATCGAGCAACAGCAAGCGAGGCCGCGACATCAAAGCGCGGCCAATTGCCAACATTTGCTGCTCGCCACCAGAGAGCGTGCCGCCACGCTGAGCAACCCGCTCCTTCAAGCGTGGAAATAGCTCAAACACCCGATCCATGTCGCTAGCAATTTCAGCTTTATCGTTGCGGGTGAATGCGCCCATTTCTAGGTTTTCGCGCACAGTAAGGTTGGCAAAAATCCGCCGACCTTCAGGCGATTGCGAAATACCCTGCGAAACAATTTTATGGGCGGGCACACCATTGAGCGGCTTGCCTTCAAACAACACTTGGCCTGTGCGGGGCGGCGTAATGCCAGAGATTGTCCGCAAGGTTGTGCTTTTCCCAGCGCCATTCGAGCCAATTAGGGTCACAATCTCGCCTTGATTAATCTCCAGCGAAATGCCCTTGAGCGCATGAATGTTGCCGTAATAGGTATGTACATTTTGCAATTGCAACATCGCGAATGTCCTTATCATTAAAGGATGAAGGATGAGGGATGAAGGATGAAATACCCGATCATCCAATGCGATCCTTCTCTAGGCAACCATGAATGCTAGGCCACAGTGCTCGGGTCGTTGTCCAGAAGATTTGAATTATGCTAATCGACGTAGCATTCTTCGCGCTCTTCGCGACTTCAAACCCGACCCCCGATCCCCAACAACCAATCCCCAGCCTTAGGCTTTATCAAACACCGGAGCGCCGCCGCCTTTGCCCTTGGCGGCATGACCTGTGCCAAGATAGGCCTCGACAACCTTGGGATCAGTTTGGACTTCGCGTGGCAAGCCTTCGGAAATTTTAATCCCGCGATCAAGTACGGTCACCCGCTCGGAAATACCCATGACCACTTTCATATCGTGTTCGATCAGCAGTACCGTCAGATCGCGCTCATCACGCACCTGATAGATCAACTTGGTCAAGGCATCGGTTTCTTTGGGGTTCATGCCAGCGGTTGGCTCATCGAGCAACAACAGTTTGGGGTTAGTTGCCAAGGCCCGGGCCACTTCCAAACGGCGCTGATCGCCATACGGCAGATTTTTGGCCATTTCGTCGGCACTGTTACGGCCTAAACCGACATATTCAAGCAACTCAAAGGCTTTATGCCGTGCTTCTTTTTCCTCGGCTCGCATGCTGGGAGTACGGAAAAGCGTGCCCAACAAGCCAGTATGCATACGGCAATGCTGGCCAACCAAAACATTTTCAAGCGCCGTCATATGCGCAAACAAACGAATATTTTGGAAGGTTCGGCCAATCCCCAGCTTGGTTACTTCGCTAGGCTTTGTGCCGTTGATCCGCTGACCATCGAAAATCATGTCGCCATCGCTGGGCGTGTACAAACCAGTAATCATATTGAAAAAGGTGGTTTTACCAGCACCGTTGGGGCCAATCAGCCCAACAATCGAACCTTTTTCAATCTCAAATGAAACATCGCTCACGGCGGTTAGGCCACCAAAACGCTTGGTAATGCCGCGAGCTAGCAGCAAAGGTGCCATGCAGGTCTCCTACGCCGCCAACGACGGATCAGCATCCGCCTCGGCTGCCACGCTATTGATATTGATCGGATCATCATCGGAATGTAATTCGGCTTTGCGACGCTCGTTAGGCAACAGGCCTTCCGGTCGAATCAGCATCATCACCACCAACACGATGCCAAACAACAATAAACGTTGTTGGGTCAGATCTTGTAGGGCGGAAACCCCGACCGTACTACCACCGGTGGTGAGGGCTCTCTGGTCAGCAATATCGCGGAATAATTCGGCACCTTTGGGGATAAACATCTTATCAGCGCCCTGAATCAGCAGGCCACCGACAATCACCCCGGCCATATTGCCCAAACCACCGAGAATCACCATACAGAGCAAGATGATTGAAACGCTAAAGTCGAATGAGCTTGGGAAAATTGCCCCGATGAATGCGCCATAGAACGCACCACCAAAGCCTGAGAACATTGCCCCCATCGAGAAGGCGAGCAATTTGGTGCGTACCACATTGATGCCCATTGCATCGGCGGCTAATTCATCCTCGCGCATGGCCATCCAAGCGCGGCCTTGGCGTGAATCACGCAAGCGGTTGATGAAGAAAATCGCCAAGCCCATGATGATAATCAACAGGTAATACCAAGGAATTTTGTTCGATGGCTCAAAATTGCCAATCAACGGCAAATTTGGCGGCGAGATTGGGTTAATCCCTTTATTACCACCAGTTAAGTCCATCTGTTCAATCCCAATTGGCAGGCCAAAGAAGCGCAAGGTCAAGGTTCCCGTGGGCGGGCCACCACCAAGGTTGCGGAAGAGAATCGGTACAATTTCGCCGAAACCAAGGGTCACAATCGCCAAATAGTCGCCCCTTAAGGGTAGTGTGGGCGCACCCAAGGCCAAACCAGCAATTGCCGCGACCGCCGCCGCCACCCAAATCACCAACCAAAAACTAATGTTGATGCCAAGGTGCGGCGATGAGAGCATAGCGGTGGTATAGGCACCAATTGCAAAGAAGGCTGCATAACCTAAGTCAAGCAAGCCTGCATAACCCACCACAATGTTCAAGCCCAAGGCCAACAGAATAAAGATATAAATTGGGATCAAGGCATCGAGCAAAAGCAAGTTGCCAGCGCGATCAATCAAGGGAATCAAGATCACCGGCAGGGCAATCACCGCTAACAGTGGGATATTAGGCCGCAACGGCAAAGCCCGTGCTGCACCCGCTGCCGCCCCCAATAATGCGCCCGTGATGGTACAAAAGACCAAGACAAACAGCAAAATCAGAATATCACTGGCTAAGCCCATCGCATGAGCTAAAATCACGGTTTCGGATAAATGCTCGGCAAACTCGCTAGCATCAACCCCAGCGGCGGGAGCGATCACAAAGGCGGTTAAAAAGAGGGCAAGGGCCGTCCAAGCGCCAGCAATTGCGCCAGCCCCAGCGCCCAAAGCAGCTCCATCTTGGGGTGTTGCTTGTGGTTTGCGTTGAAATGCTAGCAAACCAGCGCCCAAACCACTGAGCATACCCGCAATAATCGCCACACCTGGCTTATCGGGGCCATAGACAATTGTCATGACCGCGCCGAACAAACCAGCAATTAAGCCACCTTTAACCATATCGGGTAAGGGCGCACTATACAGCAAACAGAGCGCGGCAATGACCAGACCACCAATTATTGCCGAGCCAAGCGCAAGGTTCGGGTAATTCCATAAAAAGAATGTCCCGACTGCAAAGCCAATTCCACCAGTTATCAAATAGCGCTTTGTATTTGGCATACAATCCTCGTTTCTAGGCTTTTTGGCCACCTTCTTGTCCGAGCAAACCAGTTGGTCGGAAGAGCAAAATCAAGACAAGAATGGCGAAAATCACCGCATTCGACCAGCGTGCGCCAATATATTGATCGCTCAATGCAAGGATCAACCCAATCAGCAAACCACCCAAAGCCGAACCAAGGATATTGCCAATGCCACCAAGCACTGCCGCCGTAAACGAAAGCAAGCCAGCGGTAAAACCCATGGTAAATAAGGCAGTTCCGTTGTAGAGACCAACGATCATACCAGCAGCACCGCCCAACGCGCCACCAATAAGGAAGGTTACAGAGATGGTGCGGTCGGCGTTGATGCCCATCAAACGTGCTGCATCACGGTCTTGAGCCGTTGCACGAATTGCTTTACCAAGTTTGGTAAAACGCACAAACGAATATAAGCCCGCGAGCAAGCCAAGACTTACAACGACTACCAAGAGATCTTTATAACTAAAATTCAGCCCAGCAGGGATAAAAAAGACTTGTTCCTTTGGTAACAAGTCGGGAATGTTTTTCGGCGCAACTGATTGGCTGCCCATGGCGGTGGAAACTCGTTCAAGGGCATCGGAACCAATGGCATCAGCCGCTTTGCCCCAAATCAGGCCATCGCCCAAGAAAATCCCAACATTCTGCAAGACAAACGACATGCCAATCGCTGAAATCAAGGGAGCCAAACGTGGGGCATTGCGCAATGGTCGATAGGCAAAGCGCTCAATCCCAGCATTCAAGAACGCTGTACAAAGCATCACTAAGCCCAAAATGGCAATTAACGAAAAGAAAATCGTTAAGCCTGAGCTGGTTTTGGGGTCTAAGCCAAATAAACTAATAAAGATCAACGAAAGAAATGCCCCGATCATAAATAGATCACCGTGGGCAAAGTTGATCAACTCCAAAATCCCATAGACCAAGGTATAGCCTAATGCAATCACTGCAATGTAGGTGCCTTTGGTCAAGCCAATGACGATCTGTTGCATGAGTTGACCTGTATCGCCAATCATCTCAAGCAAAATCGTTTGGTAAATGGGAATGGCAAAGAATCCGAGGAAGATAATCAGGCCGACAAGTGTAAAAGCCCGTCGCTTGGTCAGAAATGGCTCACGTGGTACAAGCGGAGCCGACTGCGGCGACGTTGGAGTTTGAGATGCTGCCATAGCGCGTTATTCCTCTGTACCCAGCAAGGGGCTGGCAACGACACAATCCACACAGGGGAAAGGGACGATCAGCAAAGGATCGTCCCTTGGAAACGGTATCTAAGCTTACTTGAGGACTTGAACGAATTCGAACGCGCCACCCTTGATTTGTTGGCCGCTCATTTGGGTCAAGGTGGTGTCGCCGCTTGCGTCGAAGCCCCATTTGCCCAACACGCCATCAAAATCTTTGGTTGCGAAAACGTTCTTCAAGATGGTTTCGCGGTTGACGCTAGCACATGATTGGTTGATCGCAGCCAACGCTACGTTGGTTGATTCATAGCCGTAGACAGCGTAAGCTTCTGGCTCAGCGTTGAATTTGGTCTTGTAGGCGTTGTACCATTCGGCACCTTTGCCTTCAAGCTTGGCTGGTGGAACGCCACCGAAGGTTGCATAAACGCCTTCAGCGTTATCAGCACCAGCAGCGTCGATAAAGGCTTGTTCGAAGATCCCGTCTGGACCCATGAACTTAACTTTATCAGCGGTCATGCCAGCAGCCCGCATGTCTTTGACCAATTGGCCTGCGTTGCTTTGGGTAATGCCACCGAAGTAGATCATGTCGGGGTTGGTAGCAGCGATTTTCGACATCAACGCTTTGTAATCGCTAGCTTTGGCATCGATGCTATCGCGGCCTGCAATCTTGATGCCATTCTTTTCAGCGGTAGCAGCAAATACGTCAGCAATGCCTTTGCCATACAACTCGGTATCATCCAAGATGTAGACATTGGTTACGCCCAATTCTTTGGCCCAGTTGCCTGCGGCAGCACCTTGCAAGTCGTCGGCTGGCACCACGCGGGTGTAGTTGCGGGTACCTTTGGGATAGTAAACTGCTGGTTCGCCTTCAGCACCTTTGCCATCCTTAGTCAAGCCAGGGTAGGTGTTAGCAGGGCTGATCATCACAATTCCAGCATTGTTCAAGATCGGAATCGAGATCTTGGCAGCACCTGAGTTGAAGGTACCGATATAGACCATCACATCTTTGTTTGAAGCAGCAGCATTAGCGTTTTCGGCTTCTTTCGCTTCATCCCAAGCGCCTTTAGCTGCGGTTGCATCGTCAAGATCTTCATACTTGATCTCAACATTCCCATCGCACGCGGTGTATTTGGCTTCTTCTAAACGCATCTTGATGGCGTTTACAATGGTATCTGTTTGTCCTTTTGAGGAACCGGTGCGGGGTAAGCTACTAACAATCGTGACGGTAGTTTTGGTTGTTCCACCAGTTTGGGTGCCACATGCGGCCAAAATCACCATGATCATGGTCAAGACGAGCGAGAATGAAAGGAAACGTTTCATAATTCCAGTTGCTCCTTGTTTAAAAGCGAGGAAAGCCTAAAACTGGCTAGCCCAAAGCCATACATGGTTTTAGTGATGAGGCAAAAACCTCCTTAAAAGCCACATTCAACTCAAAGGTGCAATCATTGAACGACGGCTACCTGCAATGGTAGCGGGTTGGATTGGGAGAAAGTAGAGGGTCTTATAGGGCGGTAGTGTACACAACGACCATGGTTTTGTCAAACAATCAAGGTAGGACAATTTGGAGGGATGAGGGATGAAGGATGAAGGATGAAAGAGCATAATCCAGACGATTTAGGGGCTAGGGGTCAGGGGTCAGGAATTAACCCAGAGGCGCAGCGTTAAGCAGGATGAAGGATAAATTATGAGGGATGAAGAACCATAATCAAACAAATCTGTGCTCAGCTGTGGCTAAAGGTGCCTTCGCGTTCTTCGAGCCCTTGGTGGTTTCGGCCTTCGTGCGCTTCGTGTCCTTCGTGGATCAGAATAAACTGGCCATGATCCCTAATAACGAATCCCTTTTTGCCCTTTTTGCTTGTACAATACCAAGTACCTGAGTCGCAGTGGACGAAAGGAGCAAACATGCGACGGATTGTGATCCTGCTGGGCTTGATTTTGAGCCTGATTCTCATCCCCTCGAATTCGCCCTCAACCAGTGCCGCCGAGCCTTCGCGTCCGGTTTTTGCCTACTACTATGGCTGGTGGGGCAGCCAAACCTGGTATCTCGACAAAATTCGCGACCGCCCGCTGGAACTCTACGAGAGCGACCGCGATAGCACCATGCTCAACCATATTCGCCAAGCCAAAAATGCTGGCATCGATGGTTTTATTTGTACTTGGCGCTATACATGTGCTCGCTTGCTGCAATTAGCCGAGCAAGAAGGCAATTTCAACGTAGTTTTCAGCGTTGATCCGGTAGCCGATGGTACGCTCAACTCAACTCAGGCAATTGTCGATAATATGCGTGAAATGGCTGGCCTCGCCAGCAGCAATGCCTATTGGCGCTGGGATGGCAAGCCAGTTTTCGTCTTCTGGAATGATACAATTTTGCCTGGTGGCCGTGGCTCGCTCAGCGATTGGACTGATTTGCGCAGTCGGGTTGATCCCAATCGCAATCAATTTTGGCTTGGGGGCGGGGTCAACTTCAGCCTGCTCGATGTGTTCGATGCGATTCACTTTTTCGATATCACGTGGGAACGCAAGCAAGGCGATGCGATGATTTCATATAGCCGCAACTTGCGCGAATATAACAGCAGCCGCAATAGTAACAAACCATTTGTCGCGACTGTTATGCCTGGTTATGATGATTTGCTCTATCGCAACGGCCACTTCCGCGACCGCGAAAACGGCAACTACTATCGCGCTGGCTGGGATACGGCGATCAATTATCAACCCAAGGCGATCATTTTAACGAGTTGGAATGAATGGTATGAAGGCAGCCAACTTGAGCCAAGCCAAGGTTATGGTAACTTATACCTCGATATTTCACGCGAAAAAATTAGTGCCTTCAAAAATAATGTGCCGCCAATTCCTGATGGCTTTGCCGATGCCAACTTTGAAAAAACCTGGCAACGCACCGATAAGCCCGTCCAAGATGGCCGCACCAGCCGCTCATGGGTTTGGGGGCCAGCAATCGCCAAAGGCCAGTACGAGCCATATGGTGGTAGCACACGGCTCGTCCAATATTTCGATAAATCACGTATGGAAGTTAATAATCCCAATGGCGATCGCAACCAGCCATGGTTCGTCACCAATGGGTTATTGGTGGTCGAGATGATTCGCGGCCAAGTGCAGATTGGTGATAGCTCGTTTGAACAACGTATCCCAGCTGATGAAGCTTTGGGCGGCGATCCACGGGCAATTAACGATGTTGCACCGGGCTATAGCTCACTGCGCAATGTATTGACCAGCCAGCCCGATAAAACTGGCCAAACTATCAGCACTCAACTCAAGCGCGATGCGACGACCAGTGGCATTACTGCACCAAGCGTTGTCACCAACGCCCATTATGTGAGCCAAACCCAACATAATATTCCCGATGTCTTCTGGAATTTTATGAACCAAACGGGCACGGTCTATGAAAATGGCCGCTTTGTCAACGATAAACAAGTCGTTGATTGGGTGTTTGCTTTCGGCTACCCACTGAGCGATGCCTACTGGATGCGGGCCAAACTTGGTGGCACTGAAACATGGATGTTAGTCCAAGCCTTTGAACGGCGGATCTTGACCTATACCCCAACCAATGCGCCTGCCTTTCAGGTTGAGATGGGCAATGTAGGCCAACACTATCGCCGCTGGCGCTACGGCAACTAGTTTAAATTGATCAACAAAAAATGCGCCCACTTCATCATTTGAAGTGGGCGCATTTTTTTAACCAAGCCTATTGAGGACAGCGCAAGTTAACGCACTCTGGTCCTTTGAGAATAAACTCATCGAAGAAGGCACGAATTGCGGTTTCATCAACACTATCAAGCAATTGGCGATGGTTCCAAGCCGTCATGGCAATTTTGGTATCCATATTTTCGCGGCTAACCAAAATCGTGCGATATTGTTCAGCGCTCAAGGCCGTAAACAATTTAACCAATTGATCGTTTTCGGCGGCGCTGACTGCGCTGGGCTTGAACCAAATAATCACCCCACCATGCTCCATGTTGTGCACAATCCGTTCATCTTCGGGGGGATTGGTTTGGTAGAGACCCCATTGAGCAGGGCCAGCCCAGTGGCTGCCAGAGGTTGGGGGATTCTGCTTGTAGGCGACTTTTTCGCCATCGGCAACGTGTTGTTGGCCTTCATCGGGCAATTCTTGAACAACCCCAGTCGTTGAGGGTGCTGTCGTTCCTTCGGCAACCGTCACCTTGTCAACTTTATCTCCACCACCATTAAGCACCACAACGGCAATCACCACAATCACCAATAGCACGGCCCCAATGCCAAAAAACAATGGCAAACGCGATTTTTGGCCCACTTGGCGACGACCACGACGAGGTTGAGACATGCGAAAAACTCCTTGAATAACTTAAACTGATTGGAACAAAGCAACTGCAACTTGAGCAGCCACCTGAGCATTATTATTAAGTAAAGCGGTGTTAGTGGCGATGCTTTCGCCTTCGGTTTCGCGGGCCATAGCGCTCAGCAAAAATGGCGTAACTGCTGCGCCACGAATGCCTGCTGCTTCGGCTTGGGCAATTGCCCGACCAATTGCCGCCTCGACAAATTGAGGATCAAGCGCTTTTTCAACTGGTGGTGGCACTGCCAAAACCATGCCACTGCCCCCGCCATACACTCGATGCGCCGCCCATGCGGCGGCGGCTTGAGCTGGGTCATCAACGCGGCGACCCAATTGCAAACCACTGTGAGCACTATAGAAAGCAGGCAACTCTTCAGTCGTATAGCCAACCACAGGCACACCATAGGTTTCAAGCACTTCAAGCGTTGCTGACAAATCAAGAATCGATTTAGCGCCAGCGCAAACCACTAAAACCGAGCTTTTGCCTAACTCCCCAAGATCGGCTGAAACGTCCCAGGTATCGCGAGCACCGCGATGCACGCCGCCAATCCCGCCAGTTGCAAACACCTGAATGCCCGCCAACTCGGCGATGGCCATGGTTGCCGCAACCGTGGTAGCACCATCGCGACCAGCAGCTACCGCGTAGCCAATATCGCGGCGGCTAAGTTTGAGCACATCCTTGGCCGTGGCAAAATGCTCAATTTGCTCGTTGGTTAGCCCAACATGCACTTGCCCTTGAATTACGGCAATCGTGGCAGGCACGGCTCCCCCCGCTCGTACAGTCGCCTCAAGTTGCAAAGCAATCTCACGATTATGCGGGTACGGCAAGCCATGGCTAATCACAGTAGACTCCAAGGCCACGACTGGTTGGCCATTGGCAAACGCTGCTTGCACCTCAGGTGCCAGAATTAACTTCGTCACAATGGATTTCCTTCTGTATGAATCAAAACGCAGGTCAGCCTCAATCACTTCAATCAAAGCAAAACTATACCATAACTACATCTTCTAGATGCGTGCCGATAGTCCTAAATTAATATTCTAACTTAAGTTACTCAAGAACAAGGGAGGAGGGGTCAGGGATCAGGGGCGAGGGGTCAGAAGCCTATAGCCTCATTACTTCGTGTGCTTCGTGCCCTTCGTGGATCAAACCTGACCCCTGATCTCTAACCCCTGAGCTATGCTATGTTCTATGCTCTTTGCTCTATGTTCTGCATAATCTACCACTAGACTATGATTTTATGGCATAATAGGGCTACTCCACGTTTGAGCAGCGACATCGACCAGTAGCAGTATTTCCCCCATGCTTGTGGAAAGGCTACCACCCCATGTATCCGCAGCGGTCTGACACTATCAAGAATTAGGGGGTTTGATATGGCCTCAATCGGACGGATTGGTCGGAATGTTTCGAGTTTGCCTCGCCCAGACGAATATCCACCATCGAGTATCACCTTTGATTTTATGTCAATGGTCTTTGCGGCGTGGTGGCTGATTGGCTTGTTCGCTGATGGCGCAGCCCATGCTGCTAACGCTGTTGATACCTTCTTCACTCCATGGCACTTGATTCTCTACTCGGGCTTTTTGGCGGTAGCCTTGTGGATTGGTGGGCTGCAACTGCGCAATATGTACAAAGGCTACACCCTTTGGCGAGCCTTGCCGCGTGGCTATTTGCTGGCACTCGTGGGCATCATCTTATTTGCGATTGCCGCCCCACTTGATTTTATTTGGCATGATGTGTTTGGCTTTGAGTTGCGGCTTGATGCTTTGCTCAGCCCACCGCACTTGATGCTAATTTCTGGCGCGATGTTATTTGGAACCGCTCCATTGCGCACTGCCTGGATTCGCATGCAACAAGGCGAAAAATTAGCAGGCTGGCGGGGCGGATTAGCACCAATGGTCATGTCGCTGTTTTTTCTGATGGTCACGACCGCCTTTATGACCCAATATGCCCATCCGTTAGCCTCACCCAAGTGGCTTTCATTGCCTTATAGTGTCGAACAAGAAATGTATCGGGCTGATCTGTGGGGCATTGCCTCAGCCCATATCAGCACCTTCGTCTTGATTAGCATTTTGCTGCTGTCGTTGCGCTTTTGGCCCTTGCCCTTTGGCTCGATCACACTGCTGATCGGTGGCAGTATGTTCTTGCTATGGGCGATGCGTGCCTCCCGCGTCATGCAATACTGGCCTGTTTTAGTTTGGGCCGTGGTGATTGGCCTTGCTGCCGATTGCGCTATGCACTATTGGAAGATCGATCGTCATAATCGCTTGGGCATTCGCTTGTTATGTAGTTTATTGCCCGCTGGCTTCTTTCTAGGTTATTACCTGATTATTATGGCTGGGCCTGGCCTCACCTGGATTACCCATATGTGGACAGGTATGATTTTCGAGGTCGCAATTGTTGGCTTGATTCTGAGTTTCTTGGTGGCTCCACCCTACGAAGCACCGAGCAAACCTGCCTAAATCTATCCGTTAGAAAGTTCAAACGCACTCCATTCGTCGATGGAGTGCGTTTAATTTAAGTGTAGGAAAACTAGGCTAGATAGCACCTTTTGGTTTACTTAGCGTTTACCTTTTGGCTATCGCCGATTGTTGAATCTATGCTACTATTGGCATATCTTATGACAAGGCGGTCGAGCCATTCTTGCAATTAGCATCCAAGCTGCTAGCTCTTTATCGCCGCCGCACTATCAACCTCAAGGAGGCCAAGAATGGCAACGGTCGGCCCAACCAAAACCACTGCGTCACGGCTGAATCCGGCCCCTACGGGCCATCCGCCATTCAGCAAGCGCCTTGATGTCTTGTGCATCATCTTCAGCATTTGGCTATTAATTGGCCTATTTATTGATGGTTTGGCCCATGCCGAGCAATTGATCGATACCTTCTTTTCGCCGTGGCATGCCGTGCTTTATTCGGGTTTTCTGGGCATTACAACCGTGATTGGCACGGTACAAATTCGTAATATGTACCGCCAATATCCGCTAACCAAAGCACTGCCGCAAGGCTATTTCCCCGCATTGCTTGGGATTATCCTCTTTTCGTTTGCGGCTCCGCTGGATTTAATGTGGCATGAATGGTTTGGTTTTGAGTTACGGCTTGATGCCTTATTTAGCCCACCACATTTGATGATTATCAGCGGCGCGATGTTGTTTGGAACTGCTCCGTTACGCACTGCTTGGCTTCAAGCTCAAGCTGGGGTACATCTGCGGGGCTGGCGTGATTTGGGCACGATGGTGATGTCGCTGTTTTTCTTGATGGCTGCCGTTAGTTTCTTTACCCAATATGCTAGTCCAATTGTGAATGCACCGTTTCTCTCTGAGCCGTACCTTGAATCAACCATGTCGAATATTGATATGCGCGGCATCAGCACTGGCATTATCACCACACTGGTGTTGATTGGAATTTTGCTGCTCTCGCTGCGTTTCTGGCCCTTACCATTTGGTGCAATGACCCTATTAATTGGTGGCAGCACTGGCCTGATTTGGTTTGTGCATAATAAAAGTTCACAAGCCTATTGGCCTATTGTCGTTTGGGCGGCGATTGTCGGCTTGCTCGCTGATATTGCAATGCATATGTGGCAGATCAATCAACAACGACCCTTGGCGGTGCGCTTGGTCTGTAGCCTACTGCCAGCAAGCTTTTTCCTAGGCTATTACTTGATCATTATGGCAAGCCTAGGATTGAATTGGATTGCTCATATGTGGACTGGCATGGTCTTTGAGGTGGCAATTTTGGGCTTTTGCTTGAGCTTAATCGCGATTCCACCATATTCGAAGAGCATAGAACATAGAACATAGCATAGGGATTAGGGGCCAGAGGTCAGGGATCAGTTTTGATCTACGAAGAACACGAAGCGCACAAAGTACTATTATCTATTGCCTAGCAGGTTCAAAACCCAACCATCCTAATCTGTGGCAAAATAGCCTTAGCGATCTGCGCGCTCTTCGCGGTTCCAAAGTTCCGATCCTCTCCCATGCCCCCTTCGCCCCTGATCACTCCTCAACCGTGGCCAAATCGGTTTTGAGCAAGGCATCGCCCAGCGGGTAGCGCAGCGAAACTAAAAAGCCCAGTACCACATTAATCACATTCAACACCAAAAACAGGGTTGAAATGCCTAATGCCAAACTGGTCGCTTGTTCGCTGGTGAAGCTGCCACCAGCCACTGGCACCATTTGACCAGTTTGAGCTAAGTTGGTCATAATCAAAATCATCACGACATCGCGAATGCCAATGCCAGCAATCGAAATCACACTGACCAACGAGATAATCGCAATCATGGCCATATACGGGCCAATATCAATCTTGACTCCGGTTGCCAGAAACAGTAAATACAGCCGAATAAACGTCCAGCCTAAGGTGACGAATGAGAATAGAACCAAGGTCCCAATCCGGCTGAGTGGCATATGCAACACACGATCTTTGAGGCCAGCTTTAACCGCGAGTTGGCGTAATTTGGCAGGCACAACCACTGGCACAACTTTGGTCGTAAACCAACGCCGCAAGCCAGCACTCGCTAAAATCGCCACACCAACCACCACACCCAAAAGCGATGCCACAATCAAGAGTTGCACATTGCCTGGCAAAAAGGTGCGGTAAAAATACAAGCCTGAGCCAGCAATAATCCCCATAATTGCCACATCGAAGAAGCGATCAACCACAATTGAAAGCAAACTTGGCCCCAGCGGATGACCTTCGCGGCGCAAATACCAAGCCTTGACCGCATCGCCGCCCTGGCCAGGCGTAACTGAGCCAACGAAAATGCCCAAGGTATAGAGCAATGAAGCAAACCATGGGCTAATTTCAATATTCCAGCCTTGCAAAATCAAGCGCCAGCGCCAGCCCTTGGAATAGAGAAATGGCAATACCAAGACCACCGAACCACCAAACAACCAAGGATCGGTGGTGCGAATCACATTCCAAATGCTAGTAAGATCGTTGGTAGCCAGAAACCAAATCAAGATCGCTGGCCCCAAGGCAGTCAAAAGCCCATTGATAATTCGTTTTTTCATTGGCGAATCCGTTCAAAGCGCAGCGCTGCAATTGTTTCGGCCAACAAGCCAAAACAAAAGAAAAACATGGTCGCAATCAAGCAAAACAGCGCCGTCGGCGGCAGATGCAACCAATTATTATCGTTCAGCGCTCCCAACACATACGAAATAATACATAGCACAAAGAAAAAGCCACTAACTGGCATAAACACCCGAATCGGATTAAACAGGCTGATAATCCGCAGGATGATGATGGTAAATTTAAAGCCATTTTTCAGCAGCTTTTGCTTAGAGCGACCACCTTGACGGCGTTGCATGGCGATTGGCTCGAAGCGCACGTGGTAGCCAGCTTTGGCAAAAGCCAAGGCGCTGGTGGTTGGCCACGAAAATTGGTTTGGCAAGAGATGAATATAATCAAGCAAAATTGAACGCCGAAAAGCCCGAAAGCCCGAAGTCAAATCTTGCATTTCCATGCCTGTCAGATACGAGCCAAGCCCATTCAAGGCGCTATTGCCCAGCCAACGCAGCCAATTTTCCTGGCCTGAGCGTGAACGAGCGCCTATCACCATATCGTAATCGCCGATATAGCTCAATAACCGTTCGATGTCGGCGGGGTTGTGCTGCCCATCGCCATCCATAATGATCACGATTTCGCCAGTCGCGGCTCGAACACCAGTTTTGACCCCAGCGCCGTTGCCAATGTTATAAGGACGGGTGATCACGCGTGCTCCGGCAGTGGTGGCAATTTCCACGGTTGCATCGGCAGAATGATCATCAACCACGATAATTTCAAGTTCAGGGTAGCGTGTGCGAACCTCGTGCACCACCCCGCCAATTGTTGCGGCTTCATTAAAGGCTGGAATCACAATGCTCACCGTCCAAGGAAACGGTGATGACGTTGTGGTTAGAGCACTTGCAAGCGTTGTGCGTTCCACAGTTGAACCTCCGGAGAGGCATTGTACCAGAAACTAGCCTAGCGCAAACGCATGGTTTGGGGCCACAATTGCAGCGCATTCGCAACAATCGCTTGGAGTTGATTGGTGCTAGCTCCCAAGCGTGCTTGCAACGACATGCCTTGCAGCACACAAATGAAAAATTGAGCTAATTCATCAGCGTTAGTCGTAACTGGCAACTCACCTGTTTGCACGCCCAAATCGATCAATTCGTTGATTTTGCTCATACGTTGCTGGCAGCGCTCCACGATGGCTTGCTCAATTTCATGCGAATCGTAAGTTGTGGCAATGCTAGAAAGCACAAAACAGCCCGCTGGATAAGCCGCATCGCTGAAGGCCTCAGCCGCCCGTTGCAGCAGTTGGACCAACATCGCTCGTGGCGAGCTTTGGTCGCTGGGTACGGCGTAAACGTAGGCTCCGCGCGTTGCCAAATAATGGTCGATCGCTTCGAGAAAAAAGGCTTGCTTGCTGCCAAAAGCGGCATACAAACTCGGCGGATTGATCCCCAAGCAGGTTGTCAGATCAGCCATCGAGAGCGTTTCGTAGCCATGCTGCCAAAATTGGCGCATCGCACACTCCAAGGCATTGGTTCGGTCAAATTCGCGTGGTCGGCCACGCCGTTGGTTATTGGCTAATGGAAGTTCTTGGGTAGACATCACAGTCCTCTTGCTTTCTTTGCTTAGGTCTATTATACTATTCTGTAATAATCACTACATAATTCATTATACCCAATCTATTAGCAAGGAGCAAGCCGATGCCACGCTATCAAGCAGGCCAAACAATTAATCCCCGCAATTTGACCAGCATTGCCGATCAAGCGCTGAGCATTCCGCACCCGCAGCAATTGACCCACCTGCAATTTCGGCGCTTTGCAGGCTGCCCGATGTGCAATCTGCATATTCGGGCATTTATTCAGGGCCATGCGGCGCTAGCTGAGGCAGGCATTCAAGAAGTTGCAGTATTTCACTCCTCAAAAACTGCCATGCTGGCGAGCCATGCCGAGGCTCCGTTTGCCCTGATTGCCGACCCCACCAAAAAACTGTATGCAGCATTTGGAGTCGATAGCTCAATTTGGGCGGTATTACACCCTCAATCGTGGCTACCAATGCTCAAAGGCTTGTTCAAGCATGGGGTAGGTATGCCCGCAAAAGGCGAAAGCCCATTGGGCTTGCCTGCCGATTTTCTGATTGCGCCTGATGGCACGATTGTGGCTTGCAAATATGGGGTGCATGGCTACGATCAATGGTCGCTGAGCGAGGTGTTGGAATTAGCTCGGCAATATCAGCAGCGCAGCGTGGGCCACTAAAACAACCAACCGCCCTTGATCTTAACCAATTCAAGGGCGGTTGAAGCAACAATAAGCGCTATTTGTTCAAGTAAGGTGAGCCAACTGCCAAATAGCTATAGCCACGTTCGACCAACTCGTTGTAGTCGGGAATCATGCGGCGACCATCGATGATCAGGTATGGCGCTGGCACGGTGCTTTCAATGGTGCTCGAAAGCCCACGGAATTCTTCCCAGTCGGTCGAGATAAACAGCATATCGCTGCCTTCAAGCGCTGCTTTGGCCGAAGGATGATAGCTGATGCGCTCGAACAAGTGGTTGTGTTCGGGGTTGAAAAAGCGCTTGGCTTCCTCTTCGGCCATTGGGTCGTAGGCGCGAATTTCCTTGACCCCACGGCCAAGCAAGCTTTCGACAACCTTCAAGGCCGAGGCATCGCGCATATCGTTGGTGCGTTGTTTGAACGATAAGCCGAGCAACGCCACAACTTTATTGTTAAACTTCACGCCAGCTTCTGCCGCTGCCCGATCGATCAAATAGGTCTTTTGATATTCGTTAATTTCATAGACCGATTCGAGCAAATCGGTGCTTTGGTTGCGGCTCTTGAGTTGATAGATCAACGATTGAATATCTTTGCCAAAGCACGAGCCACCAGCGCCGTTCGAGACAAACGAACCCCATTTGCTAATGCGGGTATCAGCGGTTACACCACGCTTGAGATCTTCCATGCGCACATTTGAGACCGATTCAGCCAAACGTCCGCCAACCCCGTTCCAGAACGAAATGTAGGTTAGCAACAAGGTGTTGGCAACATACTTAATCGATTCAGCAGTTTCAGGGGTAGTTTCGATAAAGGCAATTCGCACATGGTTGATAAATTGCGAGTAGATCCGACGTAAAATTCGGAAATCTTCCTCGGTATCGGCCCCAACCACGACCCGATCAGGATGGCGTGATTTTTCAACCGCGTTGCCTTCGGGCAAGAATTCAGGGTTCGAGGCAATGCCCACGTTTGGCACATTATGGCTTTTGAGCACTTCCTCAAGTTGGCGACCTGTGCCAACTGGCACTGTGCTTTTATTGATAATCACCACGCGGCGTTGATCAGCACGTTTGGCCAATAGCTTCGCCAAATGATTGACCGCATCGAAATAGTAGCTCAAATTCGAGGAGCCATCGCGGTTTGGGGGGGTTGGCAAACACAAGAAAAAGGCATCGACCCCTTCGATTACCGGCTCAAGATCATCAATGAAATGCAGAGAACGGTTGATATTTTCTTGGATAATGCTGGCCAAGCCTGGCTCATTGACATATTTTTCAATTTCTTCGCGCTTAGCGGTTTTGTAGGCCGCAATCCGCTTGGTATCAATATCATAGGCATAGACTTCATGACCATATTCTGAGCAGACCGCAGCGTGGGGCAATCCCACAAAGCCTGTTCCTGCAACGACGATCTTCATGCAAGCTCCTTCGGTAGGCCACTTCGACGGTGGAAGCAACCCCAACCATGAATAACAAACGGCACCGTCCCATGTGAACCAGCGAACAATGACCAACATCCTCGTTGATGGTAGAGCGCCCTCGCCGCACCTGACAACCACAGTGGGTCGTCAGCCATGAATTTATGCATCATAGCCAACATCAAGCATTTGTGCAACAGGACTATTCGACCATCCCAGCCTGACGCTGAAGGCGTAACGCCAAACGTTCCCGCAGCTCACTCAAACGGTGTTGATAGCTTGGCTCATTAATCACATCAGTCCACATAATCAGGGCATCTTCACCATTGTCGGTGTAGTAGCGCACCCGCGTGCCGCTTGGCTCGAAGCCATATTTCAAATAGAGCTTTTGGGCCGATTCATTTGAAATGCGCACTTCTAAGGTCAGGCGGGTTGCCCCCATATCAATGCCTTGATCAATTAAGCCATTCAGCAGCAACTCGCCAAGGCCTTGGCCGCGCTGCGATGGAGCCACAGCAATTGTAGTGATATGGCCTTCATCAACCATCAACCATAAGCCAGCATAACCCACCAAGGGAAACGGGCTGACTGGCTGCGGCTTGGTAAACACCGACGGCAACAAGGTCTGCAGCAACGAGCGCCGTGGCACATACGGCATAATTGGCTCATCGGGCGGCAAGCTTGGGCTAGAACGCGCCACAATATAGCGGCTGGTCGCAGGCGAACTTAATTCACGACGATAGGTATTGGCCGACCATGGCGCTGAAAAACTTTGGCGCTCAATTTCTTGGACACGCGGAATATCATCCTCGTGCATAGCCTTTAGGAAGTAGTACATTGCAGCCTTCTATGCTGATGAATGCTTATTTGATCGGTTTAACTGATGTTGGATCGAGAATCAATTGTGAGCCATGACGACCTTCTAAGCCAAATTGCCCGCCCGTTTGGAAGGTGCCAGTTACTTCAACTAAACCCCAAACGAAGCCATTGCCAGGCCCAACGTTGAGTTGGCTCGAAAGATCAGGCGGAAAGCCTTCCATCGAAATTGGCGTGCCCATCGGCTGCGGATTAACCCCACTTGCCACGTTATCGCCGAGTGGCTTTTCGCTTTGCACCCCAGTGGTCAACAAACCAGAGCTGGCTTGAGTCCAGTAATACATGCCACGGGTGGTCACGGTTTGGCCGTTGTAGGCTGAAGGATTTTTCTCAAGCTCATAGATTGAAACCTGGTTGGGCTGAGCTGCGGTTGGCGCTGGGTATTCAACCCGCTCAACTTGCTCAATCGCTTCGGCAGATTGCACCACCAAACGGCTGGTAAAACTGCCATCTGGGCCAAACGCGCCAGTTTCAAATTTGCCCTTAACTCGCACCGCGCCATAAACACTATCGATTGGGCGATGCAAATTAGCGCTAGCCTCAGCCGGAAACTCGTCAAGCCAGACGAGGCTATCAACGGGCTGAGCATCAGTACCATCGTTGCGGGTTGAAACCGCCTTGGCCAAAACCGACAACCCAGGATTACCCGGCTTCCAGAGGTACACACCTTCGACTGTAATTTCTTGACCGTTATAATTTGCAGGATTGCTGGTAATATCGTAGATTGTCAGGCTGCTGCCGCAACCAGCCAGAAATACTAAGAGCAATAGACAACAACTTCGCCAGATGCCAGAGCGCATCGCAACCTCCAACTATGATCATGGTTCGGCGTGCGATTATAGCAGATCGTCTGGCTCGTTGCCATAATCTAAGCAAAATTAGATCATTATGCTACAATAGAACCATGGCCTTTCTAGCCTTTTCATGATTTATTGTCCCCTCACTCCCGTAGTGGGGTATTGCATACGCTGGGTACTCAACAGGAGAGTGGTTGCGATGTGTACCCTTCACCTTTCAGCATGCGCTCAAATATTGCCTGTTCGGAGGTATCCAGCAAGGAATATCTGTGTTTTTCACTATGACTACACCACATACAATTGCAATTGATGGCCCGGCAGCGTCGGGAAAAAGTACGCTCGGCAAGTTGTTAGCAGATCATTTTGGCTATATCTATTTTGATACTGGGGTGCTCTATCGCGCCTTGACCTATGTAGCCCTCGAACAAGCCATTGATCTCGCTAATGCCGCCGCTCTCGCCAAACTCGCCCAAACCAGCAACTTTGAAGTGCTTCCGCCAACCATCGCCGATGGCCGCCAATACACGGTGTTGGCCAATGGCGAGGATATTACTTGGCCATTACGCGCCGCCAATGTTGAACGCAATGTTTCGCAAGTCGCCGCTCAACCAGCTGTTCGCGAGGCACTCCGCGATATTCAACGTCAAATTGGCAAAGCGGGCCATGTCGTAATGGCTGGCCGCGATATTGGGGCAGTGATTATGCCCGATGCTCAATTGAAAATTTATCTTGATGCTTCGGTTGAGGAGCGTGCCCAACGCCGCGCCCAAGAACTCAACGCCCGTGGCCGCTCAATCAGCTATCGCGAGGTGCTTGACGACTTGACCCGCCGCGATGCCAAAGATGCCGCCAACACCTTCTTGGCCGACGATGCGATCACCATCACCACCGATGGCCGCTCGCCCGAAGAGGTTTTTCAGGCAATCTTGAGCGTCATCGGGGTCGAAGCCCAAGCTTAATTTCGGCAAACAACGACGTGGAGGTTGCTCCACGTCGTTTTTGTTTAAGCATTGTTCCATTGGCTGGGAGCAACCGCTGCTTTTGGCGCTTGACGATTGGCTCACAAACAAAATACTATAGCAATAGCAACCCTGATGTGGGAGGGTAATCGATGAGCCGCTTCTATCGTTTTTATCACTATCTCGCCAAAGTGCTCTTTTTTATCTTCACTCGCCGCGTGATTGTCCGAGGCAACCAACATATTCCCAAACATGGCGCGGCAATTTTGATTTCTAATCACATTAGCTACTCCGATCCGGCCACAATTATCGGTTATATCAAACGCCATGTCTACTTTATGACCAAAGCCGAGATGTTCGACGGTGGTTTTATGGATTGGGTGATTACGCGAGCTGGGGCGTTTCCGGTTCGGCGTGGCGAGGCTGATCGCACGGCGTTTCGGCGGGCACTAGAATTGCTCAGCCAAGGCCAATGCATCGGCCTCTACCCTGAGGGCACACGCTCGACCACCCGTACCTTGCAGCAAGCGCGGGCTGGCGTGGTGTTACTGGCTAAACAAAGCGGTGCGCCGATTATTCCAATTGCAATCACGGGCATGGAGCGGGTGTTTTTGGGTAAATTTCCATGGTTTGGGCGGCCAACTGTCACGATTACAATTGGCAAGCCCCAAACCTTGGAGCAACTGGCGCAAAGCAACTTGCCAATCGCCCACCAACGCGATTATTTGGCTGAGCAAATTATGGCCCAAGTTGCAGCCTTATTACCGCAAGCCTATGGCGGCACGAATGTTAGCCAACTCAGCTATGAATAGGATGGGATGTTATGCCAACCAACGTGCCTCAACTCAGTTTTAATATCAATCTCCAAGCTGATGAACGGGTCAAGTTGATCGCCTATCGTCATTGGCTGATCTTGGCCCGCAATCTTTCAATTTGGTTTACTTTTTGGTTTATTTGTACCGTGATTTTCTTATGGCGAGTCTCGGTGGTTGGCGTTGATACCCTCAACACTGTGCTGTTTGGTGCTGGCACAATCTTTTTCGGGGCCATGATTTATAGCTATTTCGATTGGCGCAACGATGCCTTGGTGGTCACCAATCAGCGGGTTATTTCGTATAACTCGCGCTTTTTGATCAGCGTGCAGCGCAATGAGCTGTATGTGCGCGAAATTGAAGACGTAAAAACCGTCACGGAGTCGGTGGTTTCGCGTTATTTCGATTATGGCGAAATTGAGGTACAAACTGCTAGCCGTTTGCGCAACATTGCCTTCGTGGGAATCGTCAATCCTACGTTGGTACGCGACACAATTCTCGAATTTGTTGCGCCGCTCAAAGAAGTTGAGCATGTTGAGCATATTCAGCAAATCGTCAGAGCCAAAGTGCTCAAACAAGGCACAATGCCCAGTTTGCCACCGCTGAGCGATTTTATTCCACCAGAACAAACTGGCCGTACACTTTTGGGCATTATTCCGCCAAGCCCCGAGGTGCGCGGCAATTCGATTATTTGGCGCAAACATTGGCTCTTTCTCTTTGTCGAGGCAGCTAATCCAATTTTGCTCTTTCTAATCATCAATTTGTCGTGGTCACTGTTGCTCGGCTACGATTTTATTCGGTCTGGTGGGTCATTAGTATTTTTGGCAATCCTCGATATCTTTTGTCTCGGCTGGCTGATTTACGAGGTGATTGATTGGCGCAACGATGAATATATTGTCACCCCAATCAACATTATTGATATTGAGCGCAAGCCGTTGGGCCGTGAAACCAAACGTGAAACAACCTGGGACAAAATTCAGAATGTTTCGCTGAATCAAGAAAATTTATGGGCACGCATTTTGAAGTATGGCGATGTCGAGCTATTTACCGCAGGTCAAAACGAAAATTTCACCTTTCGCGGGGTAGCCGCACCCGATAGCGTGCTGGCGGTCATTTCCGATTATCGCGACCAATTCGAGCAGCGGGCGCGTGACCGCGAATTTGATAGCACCTTAATGCTGTTGCAACATTATCATCAACTACAACGCGATGAACTCCAAGTGCTGTTTGATGATCATCGCAGCCATATCGAAGCCAAATTGCCGCCAACCGAGCGGTTGGAAACTGGAGTGTAATCCTAATTGGGAGTCAGAATCTGTTGTGCGAAGGAGTTTTCATGGCGCAGTCAGCCCGGTGGCGTGGGTGGTTTTGGCTTGGTTTAGGCCTAATCTGCCTACTTTGGCCCAACCTAAGTCATGCCCAAAATGCCGATGCCATCACCATCACTATCGATCAGGTTGGCTTTGATGCCCAAGGCCATGTCGCGAATGGTGGTTGGTATCCAATTATTACAACGATCGAAAATAGCGGAGCCGACCTTCAAGCCCAAGTTGTGGTAACCACGGGCTTTGGGCAGGCCGATTTGCTGCAAAATGTCGATCTGCCTGGTGGTTCGCGTAAACAAGTGCGTTTGCTCATGCGAGCCAATCTCAATCAAACGGTGGTCGAAATCAAAGTTGTTGATACTCAAGGCAAGCAACTAGCCCGCAATCGCAGCAATGTGCGGGTACACGATAGCCAAGAAATTTTAGTAGGTGTATTTGGCGGGCCAGCCTCAAGTTTAGCTGGCGCATCAGTTCCAGGCCGCCTCACCACGGTGATGCCGCTTGAATCAGATCAACTGCCAAGCACCGACGGCGAATTGTTTAACTTTGCAGCAATTGTGCTGCAAGATGTTCAACCGACTGCCGAGCAAGCCGCCGCCCTCGAACGTTGGGTCGCAACCGGCGGCACACTGATCGTCAGTGGTGGCCCGAATAGCGCCGAACTGCCCAAAGAACTCGTAGCGCTCCTGCCTGCGAGCGTTAGCCGCAGCAGTAATTCAGCCGTGTTAACCACACTCAATGGGCGCAATACTCCCGCTTTTGCTCAAATCAATCTACGAGTTAACCAACTTCAAGCAACCGCCGATGCTAGCATGTTCGGCGTTGGGGCCAATAATGAAGCCTTGATCGTCAGTCGCAAGCTGGGCATGGGCCAAATCCTCGTCACAGCCTTCAATCCCAGCGACTTACCCGCCGAAGTTAATGATCGGTTGGTTTGGCCAGTGCTCTTACAACCCCAACTCTACCGCGATTGGAATGTAGCGCTTTCGCCATGGTCAATCCAGATTCGTGGCACTGATCAAAATTTGCCTTCAGTTTTAGGCTTGATGGGAATTTTGTTTGGCTACATTCTGCTGATTGGCCCGATCAATTACTTTATTTTGCGGCGTTTGGATCGGCGGGAATGGGCTTGGTTTAGCATTCCATTGGTTGTGCTCGGCTTCGTGGGCATTATGTATTTGGCTGGTGGCGATTTACGCACAGGCAATATCAATGTCACCACGATTAACATTATCGATAGCCAACTTGGGGCCGATCAAGGCCGTCTAAGCGTCAACTATGGCTTCAATGCAGGCCGACGCGGCGCATGGAATGGCAGTATTGATACCAATTTAATTGCTGGCAATCAACCAACTCAAGGCTTTGGCGGCGAGGGTTCGGGCACAATCGAGCAAACCAACGATGGCAAAACTCGCTTGCCCAATTGGCAAAGCAACATTGGCCAAATGCAAACCCTCGCCGCAATTGGCCCAGCCGCAGTTCCCTACAACTTTGAGGTTAACGTAGCCAAAGCTAATTCGTGGGAAGGTGCAACAATTACCAACCGAAGCGAACGCAAGGTTGAATATGCGATTCTGTTCAGTGGCGAAGAAAGTATTATTTTGCCAGCACTCGAACCAGGTGCTTCGATTACGATCGATAAAAGCCTTGATCGCGTCATGCAAAGCAGCCCCTATCTCAACAACAACGACCAATTAACCCAAGCCCTCCAATTGCTCTGGAACGCAGGCAACGAGCGCACCAACTACAATGGGCTGCCCAAAAATTCGCTTTATACCGAGCCGCATATCACAGTGCTTGATACCGAGGTGCTCAACGAAATTACCGTCGATGGAATCGCCGCTCCGCAAAAGAGCAGCAATATCTACAATTTGTATGTTGATTTGGAGCAACGCTGATGGAATTGATCGTTGAAACCCACAATTTAACCCAGCGTTTTGGCACTCACCTAGCGCTCAATCAGGTCAATTTGAGCATTCCCAAAGGTGCGGTCTATGGTTTTATTGGGCCAAATGGCGCTGGTAAAACCACCACCATGCGAATTTTGACCACCTTGCTCCAACCAACCGCTGGTGAAGCCTTTGTCAACGGCGTTTCGGTACGCAAAGATCCCGATGCAGTGCGCAAAATGATTGGTTTTATGCCCGATTATTTTGGGGTTTACGAAAGCATGCGGGTTTGGGAATACCTCGATTTCTTTGCCCACATCTATGGTATCAAACAGCCACGCCGAACAAGTTTGATTCAAGAATTATTGCAACTAGTCGATCTGACCGAAAAACACGATAGTTATGTAATGAATCTCAGCCGTGGGATGAAACAGCGCCTCAGTTTAGCCCGCACCATGGCCCACGATCCCAGCTTGTTAATTCTCGATGAACCAGCCAGTGGGCTTGATCCACGCGCACGAATCGAACTACGCGAGTTGCTACGCGAATTAAGCCGCATGGGCAAAACGATTATGGTTAGTTCACACATTTTGTCGGAACTAGCCGAAATGTGTAGCCATATTGGCATTATCGAGCGTGGCACACTCCTAGCAAGCGGTCCAGTCGAACAAATTATGCAGGATTTACGCCCACATAAATTGATCGAAGTGCAAGTGCTTGAACGAGCAATGCCAGCCTTGCAAATGCTCAAACAACTGCCAACCATCAACGATGTGCATTTAGCCAATGAGCTAGCCGATGATCAGGCAGGCGGCAAATTAGCGATCAACTTCAGTGGCACAGCCGAAGAGAGCAGCGCAATTTTGAGCAACCTGATCAGCCAAGGCTTTCGGGTCAATCACTTTGCCGAACGCCAATCCGACCTCGAAGAAGTCTTTTTGCATGTGACACAGGGAGTGGTGGCATGAAGGCAATTTTGCAAAAGGAATTTCGCTCGTATTTGCGCGGCAATCGGGCGTTTACCATGCTCAGCATCTACTTATTCATTCTCAGTGGCTTGTGTGTGCTAATTTACGCTGGCCAAAGCGAAAATGGGTTTATCGATCGCAGCCAGATTGGCTTAAGTTTATATAGCACCGCTGCCGCCGTAGCCTTGTTTCAACTAACCTTTTTTGCACCATCGCTGAATGCTTCATCGCTGGGCAGCGAACGCGATCGCCAAACCATCGACGTGTTGATGGTCACACCTGTACGGCGCTACCAAATCATCTTGGGCAAGCTGATTGCGCCTTGTTTATTCCTCTTTTTGCTTAGTTTAGCCAGCTTGCCAATTGGCGCATTGGCCTTGCTAATTGGCGGGATCGAAGCCCGCGACCTATGGATTGCCCTGGCGATTCAATTGGTCACAGTTTTGGGCTATGGCAGCATCGGGATTTGGGGAGCTTCGTGGGCTAAAACCAGCCGTGGGGCGATGATGGCAACCCTTGGCTTAGCATTGGTATTGGCGATTGGGCTGCCATTACTGGCGATATTAGTCTTAGCAGTGCTCTCGAATGATCAACCATTATTTGATTCCATTATGAACAATGGCTTTATCCGCAATCTTGGGGTTGTGGCCTTGTCGTTCAGCCCGTTCTTTAGCCTTATTATGTGGATTCAGAGCGTTACCGATGGTCAAGCAACCACCTGGACTTTAGATTTACAAGGCCAACTTGGTGGTGGCACAATTTTACAACCATGGGTTATTTCCGTCTTGATTTGGCTGATGCTCATCCCTTTCTTGATTTGGCGTAGCTCCAAGCAATTGCAAAAATCGGTTGCCCATTCAAGCGGCGGCTAGCAATTGTTGAGCAGCGGCATGCCCTATTGCTCATGCCGCTGCTTTCGCGGTACAATTCAGCCACATGTTGAAATCCAAGGAGGCTGGTATCGCTACACTTGTTGTGATCGAAGACCAACCAGATACGCTATTAATCATTCGGAGCACATTGCACCAACAAGGCCATCAATTACACTTCTTCCCCAATGGCCGCGTGGCTACAGCTCAAGCCGTGCAAGCCTTACAACCTGCCCTCATTTTGCTCGATGTGCAGCTGCCAGATCAATCAGGCTTCGATTTGATTGGCTCCTTGCGCTCGATAGCCCCCTGTATTGCCTTGACAGGATTTAGTGATATGAGCATTGTTGAACGTGCCAAGGCTTTGGGCTTTTTTGGTTTTTTAGGCAAGCCAATTCGCCCAGCCTACTTTCCGCAACAAATTAGCCGTTTGTTGGCTGGTGAAGCGGTTTGGGAACACACGTGGGCAGGCGATGTGCCAGTGCCAATCTTCAGCTAAACAGCAATAGAATTTGTTGTAATTCGCTGCGTTGCTGCTCGCTCGCCATACTCATGGCCGAACGCAACCATAAACGACCTTCGGGGCTTTCATAATGCAGCCAAAATTTCCACAAACCGCCGACTAACTCCAATAATTGCCCATGCTCATAGATCGCCGCCCATTGCAAACAGCCACGAATCGTCGTATAACTCTCACGCAACAACGAAAGATCGTTCATCGGCGTGAGCAATTCGCCATGATCTTTGGCGCGTTCGATCGTTTGCTCCCAACGCTGCAAAATCTGCTTAATTTCATTGGCCCAATATTGGGTAAATTCCAGCATCAACTGATGATAGACATCGCGTTCGAGCGCTACTTGCCGAGCATAGAGCCGAATTACAATTGGCATACTAAACCGCGTTTCGCCACGGCTATCGACACTACCCTCCAAGCATGATGCATCGACCAAACCGCTAGCCACCCGCCAATTGACTTTAAAAGCTTGGGTGGCTTGGGCTAGGCTAAAATGATGTTCAAACAAGGCCAAGCGCAAACAAGCAGCTTGAACATCATCATTTAACAACGAAAAGGTATATTCAACCATTTGGCGCAAGGTGCGATGCGAGGCCGAGCCATTTGCCAACGATTCGATCTCCAACATTTCAACGTTGGTCATGGCCAAAATATCGTTGAGCGAAACCAGCAACAATTGCGAAGCAGCAATTTCAATCGCCAAGGGATGGCCTGCCAAACGCTGAACAATTTGCTCGGTTTGCCGACGCTCAACCTGACGGTTCAAATCGCGAGCACGTTGCTCAAACAACAAAATCCCTTCTTCGAGGCTCAAGGCTGGCACAGGAAAGCGTCGTTCACCATTGATGCTCAAGGCAATTTGCGTGGTGGTAATAATTGAAATATTGCCAAAATTGAGTAATGGCAGCAGCATCTCGGCAACTGCCCGAATATGCTCACAATTATCGATAATCAAGACCGTGCGGCGATTGGATTGCTGAATATAACTGGTTAAATCGGCTTTGGGGTCGCCGAGCCAGCGATTGAGCAAGGCATGCCAGCTATCATGCACTGTGTATTCATTGCGTAAATCGATAAAAACGACTTCTTGAGCAAAGCCAGCATTGGCAATATAGCTAGCGAGGGCAATCGCGAGGCGGGTTTTGCCGATGCCACCAATACCATGCAAGGTTACCAGCCGATATTCGCGGCAAAGTTCAAGCAACTCTTGCAAAACTGCTTGGCGGCCAACCAAAGGCGTAAGCGGAATCGGCAGACCAATGATCGTGGTAGGACGCAGGCTAGGCAGATGATCGAGCAAATGGCGTAATTGCTCATAAAAACGGCCACGTTTGGCATAGTAGGTGCTATCGGCCATATTAAGATTTGCAGCTTTTTGGCTTTCTGTGGTATAACGATTTACCTGCTGTTCAAAGAAGGCAAGTGCATCAACATCGTGGCTCATGCCATCGCGCAACGTTTGCACAACTACCTGCCGACCACCATGATTATCGACCCACTGCTGCAACGTTTGCGATAACATCTCGCCGCGGAGTAATTGGCGGAGCATTTTATTTGGCCAAGGATGTGGCATGGAACAGCCCTCTGGTCTAACCTACGACCCACCAGCCAGCCAACTGCTCTCCTTGCAGCAGGCGGCGGCCTATACCCGTGAATATTACCCGGCTCAATCGCTCACCGAAGGCACCTTGCGCGTTTACCTTAATAAAGGTAAAATCCGTGGCATCAAACTTGATCGCTATTGGTACACAACGGCGGCTGAGCTTGAGCGCTATCTTTCTCAACCAACATCAGCCACAATCACTCAACCCTCAGTTACGGATTCGTAATTTCTCCAAGATTCTCCCGCCAAACTCTAGACACAATAAAGAGAGATATTGCACTCTCTTGGTTTGATTGTATGCTATCGTAGCATTATCGACGATTAATTCAACCAACAACTTAATAAAGCAACCGAGCCAGTGCGAATGTGGCTGTGCCTTAGCATCATTATATCCGACTATCGATTTCAACCAACAGTCTGTGCTAGGCAACCAGCCAAATTCAAGCGTCGCAGCACTCCATCGGTCACCACTAGGAGGTCTCATGGTCGCCAGCCGTGCGCTCTGTAGCTGTAGAGGGCTACATTGCCAGCCATTGCAAACCCACAGTGGCCGTTGTAACACTGTTACACTAGCCGCCATCAATCTATCGTCAACGCTTGTGGGAGAGAAGAACAATGGAGTAGGTTGGAAGAATGCCAATAGTCCGCTTGTGGGAGCCTAGATAATTTACCGAGGAAGAATAAACAGGCAGGCCGCCGTGAGAAGCAGCCTGCCTGTTATAATTTAACGCCCAAGCAGCTTTTGCACACGTTGTTCGAACGCAGCTTCGCTCATCGCCCCAATCCAGCGATCAACCTCTTGACCATGCTGAAATACCACCATCGTGGGCAAACCACGCACACCCAAACGGCTGGCATATTGCACATCTTCGTCGGTATTGATTTTGGCAACCACAATTTCACCAGCATAGCGCTGTGCCAGTTTGGCCAAAATTGGCGCAATCACGCGGCAATGCACACACCAAGGTGCCCAAAAATCGACAATGACTGGCGTATCCGATTGTAATACCTGCGTTTCAAAGCTGGCATCGCTAATATGAACTGGCTGATCAATCACGGTTTGCATGAACGAGACCTCCGCTTGACAGCTATTGCATGATTACAGTAGCTCGTTGGCAGTCTACAAGTTCAAGTCAACTTGAAGTCAAGCAGCAATTTCAGAGGTCGGCATATGCAACAACTTAGTATCAGTATGGTCGCCAAACAGGCTGGCATCAAAGCCTCAACCATTCGTTATTATGAAGAAATTAATCTATTGCCGCCTGCTGCTCGCCAGAATGGTCGGCGTTATTACGATCAACAGATTTTCGAGCGTCTAGCGTTTATTCGCACAACCCAACGGCTTGGCTTTAGCCTTACCGAAATTCAATTGCTGTTTCAACATGAGCAGCAACAGGCTCCGTTAGCAGGTTTATGGCGGCAATTAGCCAAGCAAAAGTTGGCCGATCTCAGCCAATTGCTCGAACAAGCTAGCCATGTGCAACAATTACTCCAGCGCGGGTTGCGTTGTCGCTGCGCCACCCTTGAAATGTGTGTCCATTGTGTGTTACAACATTGTCAAGATTAAATCGTGAAACCTTTTGATACTGTGTCTACGTATAACGCCTTAACAAATCGATCAACTTAGGAGGATGTGCATGTTCCGTAAATTGCTCGCCAGCGTTGGTATTGGCAATGCTCGTATCGAAACCCATCTCCACAATAATACAACCGCTCCAGGTGGCACGATCACTGGCGAAGTGCATATTATGGGCGGTGATGTCGAACAAGATATCGAAGCACTGTATTTGTTTTTGGTCACTCGCTATACCCGCGAGTACGACGACAGCAAAATGACCCAAGATCACACGATTGGGCAATATCCACTGACGCAGCGGTTTAAGCTTCAACCAGGCGCTCAACAACGCATTCCCTTTAGCATTAATTTGCCGCTCGATACGCCATTAACCATGGGCCATCAACCGGTCTTTATTCGGACTGGTTTATCAATCAGCGGCGGGGTCGATGCAGGCGATGTTGATCAATTACAAATTCAGCCGCATCCTTCGCAGGCAACGATTATTCAGGCCATCCAACAAATTGGCTTCCAACTATATACCGTGCACAACGAATACAATTCACGCTGGCGCGGCCCCTATCCATTTGTGCAAGAGCTTGAATTCAAGCCCTATGGCCACCAAAGTTTCCACATCGAAGAATTAGAGGTTGTGCTCGATTTGCAAGATTATGGGGTTGATGTCTATTTGGAAATCGACAAGCGTTTGCATGGCTTTGCTAAGCTGTTTGCCGATTTTGATCTCAACGAACGCTATGCCAAGTTGACCTTTACCCACGCCGATATTCAACGCCCTGATTTGGCCCATATCATCAGCCAAACCATCCAATCGCGCATGCGCCACTAAGTTCACGACGACGGTCGATCACTACAATTGGTGATCGACCGTCCACTGTTTAACCTAAAACATATTGCGCCAAAGCTTTGTGCAATAAATTACGCAGCATCTGACTAAAATGGCGATTCAGATCGGCTGGCAATAAGGCTAATTCTTTGGTGAGCGGCTGTGGTTGCCAGCCTTGAATCACCAACATCAAGGCCGCTTTCTGAAATTCAGTCAGCACCGCTTTGGCTAAATCGCCGCCTAAGCACCAAACCTCAAACTTTTCTAAGCCCTCAGCCGTTTGGCGGTCATGCAAATCGACCAATGAATAAATATCAATATTCGTCCAGAGTGCCCCAGCCTTGGCTTGCTCCAAAAGATGCCCACCATGAAACACAATTAAATCGCGGAAACCCTCGCCCCCAGCCACGCAAAATACTGCATCAAGCGCCGCCAATTGCTCAGGATGGCGTTTGGCAAAATGTTCAAGCGCCACTTCGATGCTGCGCAGGTAGGCGGGCAAAACATACGGCTTGCTAGCTTGGGCATATTCAACAATCCGATGAGCCAAATTTGCCAACAACACCTCGCGCAAACTGCCCAACGCCGCCATAATTGCTGGCAATTGAGCCGCATCAAACGACGATTCAACTCCAATTGCGTTGATGCCTGGATAGATTGTCGCCAGATGTTCGCCATATTTTTTGGCATACACCGCATGCATACCATGGCGTGGGCAGCCACCGCGTTCGACTCCAGGCCCACGAAAATGCGCTCGGATCGGCGCAAACAGACTATAACTCGCTTGCAATTGTTCAGCAATTTGCAGATCGTTCATCGCAGCAGCCCCCTTTTGAGCATTCACACACTAGCCATACTATAGAGCATAATCGCCCCAAACCTAGCAGAATTTTCAGGTTTCTCAGGCCAACTTCAGCCGCAAACTATGGTTTTTGGCCCACCACAGCGCTATACTCACCATAGCTATTTGATGTTGGAGGGATATATGTTGCGTCGAATAACCCTAAGTTTTTGCTTATTAATTGTCAGTTTGAGTTTCGTGCCCCAACGCCCAAGTTATGCTGCGTTTACTGATGGGTTTGCCGATACAGCCTTTCGCCAACGCTGGCAGCGTGCCGATCAAGCAGTGGCCGATGGTCAAACCAGTCGTTCGTGGGTTTGGGGTCAAAACATCGGCCCACGAATAATCGAGCGCTATCAGCAATCGCCCCAAGCTAGCCGCCTTGTGCAATATTTTGATAAGGCTCGCATGGAAATTAGCCAGCCTGATGCAGATCGTAACAGTGAGTGGTTTGCAACCAATGGTTTGTTGGTCGTTGAGCTGATCAGCGGCCAAATACAAACAGGCGATCAGCAATTTGAGGCTCGTTCAGCGGCCAACGTGCCAATTGCTGGCGATCCTGATAGCCCAAGCCCAACCTACGCCAGCCTTGCCCCTATCGCGACCACCAACGGCGATCATCGCAGCGAAAACCGCCAAGGCCAACGGATTAGCAGTCTGCTCGCGGCAAACGGCCAGATCAGCGATCAGCCAGATTTGGCAACTGCCAACACCACCATCGTGCAGTATGAAAGCGTCACGGGCCATAACGTGCCCAAAGTATTTTTCGATTTTCAGCAATCGTTGAGCAATGTAACCAATGTGCTAGGGACGTTTGGCTACCCAATCACCGAAGCCTACTGGATCGATACAACGATTAACGGCCAAGCCCAACGAGTGCTATTTCAAGCTTTTGAACGCCGTGTGCTGACCTACAATCCCAATAACTCGGCGAATTGGCAAGTTGAAATGGGCAACGTGGGCAGTCATTACTATCGCTGGCGCTATGCCAAGCCAATGTATTATTTTCAGGATAGCAGCATTGCGGCTAAAGTTTCTGAGGCTGGCACGTTGGCCATCAATACCGAAGGCTATCAGCCAGCGCTGGTCGATAGCCTACCCAGCGACCCAATTTACCCCTACAAACGAATTGATCGCAGCAAAATTACGGGTTATCAACCCAAAAATTATCGTTTGCTCAAGCTTGAAAATCGTTATGTCATGCTAACGATCTTGCCTGAACTGGGCGGTCGGGTTTATCAACTGACCAACAAAGCCACAGGCCAAAACCTGCTCTATCAAAATCCGGTGATTAAAGCTAGCCATTTGGGGCAGCGCGGTTGGTGGCTGGCCGCAGGTGGTATCGAATGGGCCGCGCCCACCGAGGAGCATGGCTACCTCGAATCCGAGCCATGGGATTATCGGTTGGAGCAAACCAACGATGCCGCACGGGTGATCGTTTCAACAACTGAGCGCCATACTGGCATTCAAATTGAAATCACAATTGAGCTAACTAACGATAGCCAAATTGTGAATATGCGCGGCAATTATCGCAACCCAACCGCTAGCCCACAGCCATTTCAATTTTGGATGAATGCGATGATTGCGCCTGGTGGAATCAACCAGCTGCAACGTAGCTTACATTTTGTCGTGCCAACCCAGCAGATGATTGTGCATGCAACCCAAGACGCGGCGCTGCCAGCACCACAACAAACAATCAGCTGGCCCAATTTTAATCAGCGGGATCTTAGTCGTTATGCCACCTGGAACGGCTATATCGGCCTCTTTGCCGCCGACAACCTGAGCGGCAAATGGGCTGGCGTGTATGATCCAGCGCTCAACCAAGGCTTGATGTTGGTTGATCTTGATCCAAATTTGCCTGGGATTAAAACCTTTGCCTTTGGCGACCAATTTGATCGCAGCCTTTACACGACCGATGGCAGCGATTATGCCGAACTATGGCATGGCGCACAAGCCACATTTTGGGATTACCCAAGCCTAGCCGCAGGCCAAAGTCGTTCGTTCGAGGCGCATTGGCTGCCCTTGCACGATTTGGGCGATTTGAGTGCGGGCAATCGTTATGGCGCAGTTGGCTTGCAAATCAGCAGCAACGGCACTGTGAGCGTGGCAATTCAGCCAAGCCAAGCCTTCGTTGCAACGCCAATTCGCATTAGCAAGGCAGGCCAAACGATCTGGCAAGGCACGCTTGATCTCAAGCCACAACAGCCACTGCGGATTGAATTAACCCAAAATATTGCTCGTGGCGAGCTGCTTGCAATCGAATGGGCAGGCCAAACTCAGCAAATCGTTGTTCCTTAGCAAAAATCTGTTTTTAGCAACCACGAAGTTTATTTTTTGATCCACGAAGGACACGAAGGATACGAAGGTTAAGTTCTTAGCCACGAATTGCACGAATAAGCTATTCATCCTTCATCCCTCATCCTTCATAATTCCCTTTGCGCCGCTGCGTTGAAACCTAGCCCTTGACCTGCGAAAAATCCGCAAGCTGGGGCTAGGCCAAAGATTTTGACAAACCAGCGCCGCTTCCGTATACTAGCGCTCAAATAAAATCTATTTAATCCGACTAAATTGATTTTATTCTACATAATCAAACAAACGTCGAGCATATATGGAAGGATCGAGCAGCATGAGTGCAGCACAACTGCCCAAGGTCAGCGGCGAAGCCCTAAATCTCACCAAATCGATGGAATTGTTAGCCCAAGCCGAAGCGATTGTTCCAGGGACAACCCAATCGTTGATGAAACGGCCTGAGCAATTCGCCTATGGTTCGTTTCCAGTTTTTATTGATCATGGTGATGGCGCGTTGGTAACCGATGTTGATGGCAATCAATATATCGATTTTATTTGTGGCTTGGGCGCAACCACCTTGGGTCACAACCATCCAGCAGTGGTCGAGGCAATTCGCAACAATTTGGATAAAGGGCTGATTCATTCGCTGCCCACTGAAGTTGAGCTACGGGCAACTCAAGCGTTGATCGATATTATTCCGAATGCTGAAATGGCTCGCTTCTTTAAAACTGGGGCTGATGCCACTTCTGCCGCCGTGCGTTTGGCTCGCCACCTTACCAAGCGCGAACGGATTATCACGGTTGGCTACAATGGCTGGCACGACCATTTTATGTATTACACTCCTGGTGTGCCCGCCGTGCTCAGCCAATACACCGAACAAGTATCATTGATGGCTCCCCACGAAAAGCCCAACTTGATCGCTGCCATCAACAAGCATGGCGATCAATTGGCCGCCGTGTTGCTTTCAATGCCCTACAAACACTGCTTGGATGCTGAGTATTTGAACGAAGTTAAGGCTGCTTGTCATGCAGTTGGCGCATTATTTGTGCTCGATGAAGTAGTAACGGGCTTCCGCTTAGCACTTGGTGGAGCGCAAGAATTCTATGGCGTTGATGCAGATTTCGTCTGTCTCTCGAAGGGCATCGCTGCAGGCATGCCACTTTCCGCGATTGCTGGCCCCAAAAAGTATCTCGAACGCTTATCCGATTTGCAAGTTTCAACCACCTTTGGCGGCGAAATGCTCTCGCTGGAAGTTTGCTACGAAGTGATCAACGTCTATCGTGACACTAACTATTTTGAGCATGTGGCTAAGCTTGGCCAACGTTTGCGCGAAGGTGTGAATGCCAAAGCCGAGGCGCTTGGAGTGGCCTTGCGCGTTTGTGGCTATGATGCAATTCCCTTCTTTGCCTTTGCGCCCGATATGCCAACCCATGCCCGTTTGATGGAAGCCTTGTTGGGCACATTGGCCAAACGTGGAGTCATTTTGCGCCGCGATGTCAACTTCTTGACCAGCGCCCATACGATTGAGCAAATTGATTTCACGATCGAGGCTGTCGCCCAAGGTTTACAAGAATTGCTTGATCGCGGCATTATCGAATCGACCAATGGCAAAGAACAAGCTGCTGGCTAATTTGATTGATCCACGAAGAACACGAAGGGCACGAAATTAAAGATTAGAGTTAATTAAGAACAATTCGCAATCTAAATATTCGAGGTGCAGGGAAAATAGTCCTTGCACCTCTGCTTTATACCTGTACTAAATCCCCATGCCACCAGTTACTTCGAGAATTTCGCCGTTCACATAATTGGCCAAGCTTGAAGCTAAAAAGACCATCGGCCCAGCCGCTTCTTCCGGCGTACCAGCTCGCCCCATCGGGTGAAACATGGTAATTCCCGCCATGAGATTTTCGGGCACGCCAAGTTTAATCGCCTGATCGCCGCGTTGAATCGTCTCGCCCTGCTCTTTGGCAGCTGTCAAGCGAGTTTCAATAAAGCCATAGCAAACCGCATTCGTTTGGACATTAAAACGGCCCCATTCCTTGGCAAGGGTTTTGGTGAGGCCAATCACACCTGATTTGGCCGCCGAATAATTGACCTGCCCAGCGTTGCCATATACGCCCGAAACTGAAGAAACATTGATAATTTTGCGGGCTTTGGCCGCGCCATGAGCCTTAATTTCAGCTTTAGCGGTATCGCGCAAATAGGGAGCCGCAGCCCGAATCAGCCGAAAGGGAGCCGATAAATGCACATCGAGCATGGCTTGCCATTGGGCATCATCCATGGTGTGCAACACGCCATCCCACGTATAGCCAGCATTGTTGACCAATACATCGAAGCCGCCGAAGTGCTCTAAGGTGGCGGCAATTGCTTGCGGCGCAAATTCAGCACTGGTCACATCGCCAGCAAACGCCAAAGCTTGGCCGCCAGCAGCTTTTAATTCAGCCGCCAATTGCTCAACGGGCGCAGCATCCAAATCGCACAAGACCACCCGTGCCCCGTGTTGGCTAAACAATCGCGCTGCCGCTGCTCCAATCCCACGTCCAGCTCCCGTAATTAACGCCACTTTCTCGGCCAATAACGCCATTGTCTACCTCCAAAAACAGCTAGTATACGACGATCATACTAAACCTTAGGCCAAAATGCCATTGCACAATTGCTAATGATTGTTTTAGGCCTTACTTCCATTGTTTAACTTGATCATCGTTGGTACGTTTGCCACTGGATCGTTTGGCAGCTGATTGGTCGAAAGCTTCTTGAATCGCTTGGACGGTTCGGGCATGGCTAGTGCGAATACGTTGGCTGGTCTGGTGGTTATCGCCAAAAACTTTTTGACTAATGGTCAATGCCTGGGCATGCAACTCTAGCGATTCGCGGTATTGGCCGCTCCGCTCTAGCGTCACCGCCAAATTTGCCATAGCAGTGATCGTATCGGCATGCTCTGGGCCAAACACCAATTCGCGAATCGTCAGCGCTCGTTCATACAAGGCCTGCGCGTCAGCATAGCGTTTTTGTTCGAGCAACAATCCCGCCAGATCGTTCAGGCTGGAAGCAACGTCGGGATGTTCTGGCCCCAAGGCAGTTTCGCGAATTGCCAACGCCTGTTGATAGAATGGCAGGGCTTGCGAATATTTGCCTTGGCGTTCCAACAAGCGGGCCAAACTGTTCAAACTTGCCGCTGTATCGGGATGCTCTGGCCCTAAGGTTTTTTTCCAGACCTTCAGCGCTCGTTCCTGTAACGCCTGCGATTCGGCATAGCGTCCTTCGCGCTCCAAAGCTACCGCCAGATTGTTGATACTAATCGCGGTATCGGGATGCTCTGGGCCTAAGGCTGCTTCCCATACTGCCAATGATCGTTCAAGCATCGCCAGAGCCTCAGCATTCTGCCCTTGTCGCCCTAAAGCCGATGCTAAATTGTTCATACATCGCGCGGTATCAGGATGCTCTGGGCCTAAAGCAACATTCCAAATCGCTAAAACCTGCTCATACAAGGCCTGCGCCTCGGCATAGCGCATTTGCTCCAAACGAATACCCGCCAAATTATTCATCATGCGGGCAGTATTTTGATGCTCTAGACCCAAAACTTTTTGCATAATTGCCAAGCCCCGTTCATACCAGCGCTCAGCCTCACCATAAACGCCACGCAGATGCTCCCAATAGCCAAGACTATTGCACAACCGTGCGACCCGTTCATCCTCACGCGCCAGCGCTTGCACGGTCACATGACGCAAATGTGGCTCAAGTGGCAGCATGTGCTTTGGCACGCGCGTAGCACTAATTCGCACCGCATGCTCGTTAATTCGAGATTCGACCAGCTCGCGGATTTGCGCTGAGCCGCGATGAACCTGAACAACTTGCGCCAACAAACGATGCACAACCAGCGCCTCGCTCCCATCAATTAATCCACGTTGCTCCAATAATTGCAGCGCTGCGAGTGCAGTTTGATCATCAGTTTCATTGGGAACAAAATCGAGCACAAGCTGACGGGGGATTGGCACACCAGGCGCACACCACGCCGCACCATCCAACATATCTAAGGCCAGCATCTCCAGCGCATTAGCCGAATCAAACTGGTTCAAACTGAGCATAAATGTCGCTTCAACATCTTGTTCATGGCGGGTTGGCAAGGGCAACCCAGCCCCGCCTTTGAGCGAATGATGGGTAACCGCCAAATCTTGGCGATATTGAGCAACACTCTGCTGATCATAAGTATTGAGGTAGCTGCCTGCAAGCTGCAAGGCCAACGGCAAATGCCCAAGATCGGCGGCGATTGCCTCAGCCTCAGCGGTTGTCAGGCGTGGGCAAAGCTGTTGTAGCAAGGCACGGCTTTCGGCAGGAGCCAAAACTCCAAGCCGAATCGCGCTCATCGTTGCTAATTGATTGCGGGCAGTCACCAACACCCGAAAACCGCCCAACGTCGGCATCCAACGCTCAAGGATCGCCGGATCTTCACAATTATCGAAAATGAGTAGGCGCGGCAACGGCGATTGCCATGCTGCTAAAACGTGTTGCACTTGGGCATCAAGCGTCAAACCTGTTGGATCGATAGCCAGCGCCTCGGCACATGCAGCAATTTGATTTTCAACCTGCTCAGGATCAGCGCAGTTGATCCAAAATACGCCGCCGTGGAAATAGCTGCCATAGCGATAGGCAAACTCAGTGACCAAGCTGGTTTTGCCAATTCCGCCAAGGCCAGTAGCGACGGCGGGCAGCACAACCGTTGGCTGAGCATGGCTAAGCGCGGCGGCCAGCGCCAACAATTCTTGCTCACGCCCAACAAACGTGCTACTTGCTTCAAATGGTAATCGCGAGGCTGCTGGTTGATCGGCACGCGGTGCGGGAACAGTTGTCGGTGGTAGCGAGGCGACCGCCGCTAGCGCTACAACCAGCGGGTCAAGCGGCTCAGGCAGGTCAATAGCAATCGTCTGGCCTGCATACACGATTGTCGCACGGGGTTGATTGCCCGATTGATCAATCAGTAGAGATAAAGGAGCATCATCAAGTAGCATTGGTTTACCCGCCAACATCGCGCCAAACGCCGCTTCAATGGTCGGGCGATCAGCGGCAGGCGACACAGCAAGCACAGCATCAACGAGCAATCCAATTAGGGCTGGCATCTCCATAGGGAATCCTCACATCACGAGTAAGCGGGGGTCTCACTCTACAAAGATCCTCGTTGAGCATATTTCTGGCATAATTTGGCTAAAATTGAGCAATAATTCAACTAATTGCGAGAGCCAATGAGGTAAACCGATGGTAACAACCTTAGAACACTATGATCAGGCAGGTTTAGAACTTGAAGGCCAACTCTTTTACGAGCCAAATTGGTATTTGCTAAGGGTTGCGGCTGAAGCTCATGCCAGCCTATTGTATTTGGTCGAAACCGCCAATATTGCCTGCAAACCTGCTGCACGTCCACATATTTCAGTGATCAAGGGCGAAGCTCCCAACCGCAACCAAGCCGATTGGGGCGTGGCATTTGTCGGCGAGACAGTCACATTTCGCTATGTGCCAGTGCTACAAGCTGAAAACGGCCTGCATTTATGGATTGATTGCCATAGCCCAGGCTTGTGTACGATTCGTGAACATTTTGGCTTGCCAACCTTGCGGCGCAGCGATGGAGCCTATTTAGTCAATTTCCATTTGACGCTTGGCCGCCGCAAAAAAGCGGTTACGCCACAGCTGCGCCCGCAACTACGGTTATCGCCACAGAGTCATATTGATCTTGAAACTGGAATGCAACACCTGTGAAGAATGCAAGAGCGTGATTAAAACAAATTCAGCCGCCACAATTGGCGACTGAACGGCTGCCCCACCAAGATTTATGCTACGCTACCCGACCTTACCAACGTGAAGAAGTTCGTTGCTTTTGAAAACAATCGCGGCAATAGACCGGACGGCCTTGAGTTGGCTTGAAAGGCACTGTCGTGGTACGCCCACACTCAGCACACACCGTATCGTACATTTCGCGTGAAGCTTGGCCAGCAGCATCGCGGCGATTGCCACCACCGAAGCTAGAACGCCCACCACCACCAAAACTATCGCGACCGCCATACTCGCGGCTGCGCTCGCGACCACCACCAAAACTGCTATCTCGGCTAAATGATGAGCGGCTACTTGGCTCGCTCCGCTGTTGTTTTTTGCTTTGACGACATTGAGTACAGCGACGTGGTTCGTTGGTAAAGCCTTTTTGTGCGTAAAACTCTTGTTCACCAGCAGTAAAAACGAAGTCATTCCCGCAATCGACACAGACGAGGGTTTTGTCGGTGAAACTCATAGGATTCCTTCCAAAAAAGGTTAAGACCAGATTTCGGGGTGAAAGGGTTCGGGTCAACGCAAAACTCAAGCGAGGAAGCCGATTGCGTGTGGGGCAGCAGAGCTACATTTGAGCTCGCGACCAAAACATTCACTTGCGGCCAGTATATCATAGCTAAAACGCTGTGCAAGCCACTTTTTAGGCAATTTTAGCCCTTCAGAATGGGCTAAAATCATTCTTTAGTTGCAATTTTTAGCGCTTGAGCCAGCATGGAGTTTTGCTATAATCAAGCCAACATCGCTAGATTATCCAAATGTTCAAAGGAGCCAACGAGTGGCACGCACCGCCGACCCCCACCGCCGCGAAGCAATTCTCCGCGCTGCCCGCGAAATTTTTATGGAACAAGGCTATACCAAAGCCCGCATGCTCGATATTGCCGCCCGCGCCGAGATGGCCACTGGTACGCTTTATCTCTACTTTGATTCCAAGCAAACCCTGGCAATGGCCCTAGCCGATTCGGTTCTAGAGGGTTTAACCGAGGTGATTCTGCCGATTTTGGCGCTTGAATCAACTCCAATCATGATTCGCGAATGTGTGCAAACAGCGATTCGCTTTTCGCTGCAACATACCGATTTATTTCGCTTGTTGGGGCTAGAAGCTGGCTTGAGTATCGAGGTTGAACACCAACAGCCTGCTCGCCTCCGTTTGCACGCCCTGCTGGCCGAAGCGCTAGCCCAACGCATGCAGCAAGGTACAATCTATACCTATCAACCACTGGCCTTGGCCGAAATTCTGGCGGGCTTGATTGAATGGGTTGTGACCATGGCCATGATTCGCGGTGAAAGCGATGTCAGCCATTACGAACCAACCTTATTGCAATTTATTGAGCAGGCTTTACTACCACCAAACCCAACCCACTAATCTAGCGCGTTTCAAGCTACGACAACGCCTCAAGCTCAGCCAAATAGGGGATGCAAAGTCCTACTGCACAAAAATATCCAGATATGCTATCATAAGGTGCAACCACACCTCAGCCATTAGGTATTCGAACCATGCGTGCATTCTTTACTCCAGCCACATGGCTGATGAAACGCCTAACCTATCCCCAAAAATTTGGGTTATTGAGCTTGGTTTTCGCCATTCCATTAACCTTTTTGCTGAGTGCCCAATTAACCGAAATTCAACGCCAAATTAATTTTACGCGGAGCGAACTAACTGGCACGACCTATTTGCAACCGCTACGTGAAATTTTGCAAGATATTATCGAGCAACAATTAATCGCCGAGCGCTATCTTGGTGGCGATCAAGCATTTTTAACTCCACTTTTGCTTAAAAACGAAGAGCTTGCCCAACATCTTGAAGCATTTAAAGCCTTCGATTTGCAATATCAGGATCGCTATGATACCCAAACACAAGTCACAATCCTGTTTAATGAATGGGAACGGCTGCAAGCTCAATTAACCTTGCGCAGTGTGCCCGATAGCAATGCCGCCCACGATCGGCTGATTCAGGCGATTCGTGCCTGCATGCAGCGGATCGGCGATCAATCAGGCTTAATTCTCGACCCAAACATCGATAGCTATTATTTAATGAATGCCTTGATTGAAACCTTGCCAGCCCACCAGGCTGCTACCGCACGCGTCGCTGGAGCTGGTGGCAATGCAATCACTCGTGGCACGGTCAGCAGCGAAGAAAAAAACACGTTGACGGTTGTCAATAGCCAACTCCAAGAAACCAATACCAAAATCAACTATAGCTTAGGCGTAGTGTTTAGCAATAATGAAAGCTTGCGCCCATTACTAGAAAGTGCAGTTCGCACCTTTATTCAGGCGACTGAGGAATTAAGTTTCCAAATTATTTTGCAAGTGATTCGCGTTGAAACTCCAACGATTGATCCAAGCATTTTTCGCCAAGAAACCGAACGCACGCTCAATGCTAGCTTTGGCCTGTGGGATCAAACGTCAATTCAGCTTGATAATGTGCTCAACCAGCGCATTAATCAAGCGCAAAATCGTCGAATCTTTTTCATCAGCCTAATCACGATTCTCGTCTTAGTGGCAGTATATCTCTTCCTTGGCTTCTATCGCGCAGTAATGGATACGGTTCGCGCTTTTCAACGGGCGGCTGGCAGCATGCTGACCTCAAATACCTTGAGCAATGTAGCAATTGATACCCGCGATGAATTAGGCCAAGTTGCAACGTCGTTCAACTCAATCGCCAGCGCAATGGTCGAATCGAGCAGCCAACGCCAAGCCATCGTTGATCACGCTGCCGAAGCAATTATTACCTATGATCAACAGGGCATTATTCGCTCAGCCAATCGCGCTGCCGAACGCATTTTGGGCCGCAACGTCGATCAACTAAATATTGCTGAAGTGCTAGGCGTAGAACTTGCTACCATCCAACAACAAACTGCTGCCTATGAGTTTGATGTGCGCTTGCCAACCAATGATATTCAACCAGTTGAAATGGTGTTGGGCACAATGCAGCTCGGCGAGCAGCAACTCTGGATCGCCTTCCTGCGTGATATTCGCATTCGCCGCCGCACTGAGCAAGAACGCAATCGGCTGCAAGATGAGATTATTCGTGGCCATGCTGCCGTGCTGGCTCGCTTGAACGCTCCGTTAATTCCGCTCAGCGATAATGTGGTGGTCATGCCGTTGGTCGGGGCGCTTGATGGCGAACGCTTACAGCAGATTACCAATAATTTGCTCGAAGGCTTATCGAACCAACGGGCACGGGTTGCCTTGCTCGATATGACTGGCGTGCCAAATGTTGATCGTGAAGTGGCCAGCCGTTTGTTACGTGCCGCCCAAGGCATTCGCTTACTTGGCGCAGACCTCATTTTGACCGGAATTCAGCCCGATGTGGCCCAAGCATTAATCAGCGTCGGCGGCGATCTGGGCGATCTCCAGACCTACCCCACCTTGCAACAAGGTATTCGGATGGTATTACGCAACCAAGCGTAACCCCAGCCATCCAATCCACGTACCAGCAACGAACCTATCTTAACGCCTCACAAAGCGCTACAATAGAGCTTGTCAGTTTAAGGAGAATAAGCTTATGCAACGCTTCTTCCGTAGTTTTCTAGTCGTTATTATGCTGGTGCTTGCAGCTTGTGGCGAAGAAGCCCAACCTACCACCACCACTAACCAAACTAGTGGGCCAGTTGTAGGCGCAAATGATCTACTGATTAGCATCACCTACAGCCCAGAGAAAACCAAATGGCTTCAAGAACGCATCGCCACTTTCAACAACCAAAATGTGCAATCCAACGGTAAACGGGTCATCGTTGAAGGCAAAGAGCTTTCCTCAGGCACAGCCCGCACCCAAATTCGCGCTGGCCAACTTCAGACAACCATCTGGACACCTTCGGCCTCGACGTGGCTGGAAGTATTGAAGAAAGAAAGCAATAATCCCACCATTGCCGAAGCCGATCCTCAATCGTTGGTGCTCACACCAGTGGTTATTTCGATGTGGAAACCAATGGCCGAAGCCATGGGCTACCCTGGCAAAGAGGTCGGCTGGTCGGATATGTTGGCGCTGATTCAGGATACCGAAGGCTGGGGTAAATTCGGCCAACAAGATTGGGGCCGCTTCTCGTGGGGCCACACCGACCCCGACATTAGCACCACCGCACTTTCAACTGTGCTGGCTGAGTTGTATGCAGCCAACGGCAAAACCAGCGATTTGACGGTCGAAGACATCAATCAAGAAAAAAGCCAACAATTTTTGCGTGATTTAGCCCAAGGCATCAAGCACTATGGCTCGAATACCTTGGTGTTCAGCCAAAACATGCAAAAATATGGCATGGCCTATATTTCAGCCTTTCCGATGGAAGAAATTACCCTGATAGATTTCAACAAACAGGCTCCCAATGTCCCGTTAGTGGCAATCTATCCCAAAGAAGGCACGTTTATCCACGATAATCCCTTTATTGTGATGAGCGATGCAACTGCCGACCAAAAAGCTGCTGCGAGCGTTTTCTACGATTTCTTGCTTACGCCTGAAAGCCAAAATTTGGCCATGCAGCAAGGTTTTCGGCCAGCTAACGTCGATGTAGCGTTGGCATCACCATTAACTGCTCAATTTGGCGTAGACCCCAATCAACCACGCAATTCGTTGGCAACCCCACCAGCCGATGTGATTGTGGCTGCCAAAAATGCATGGGCTAACAATCGTAAGCCCGCCAATATTATGTTGGTGGTCGATAGCTCTGGCTCGATGCGCGACGACGACAAAATGGATCAAGCGAAACTTGGGGTTGAAGTGTTTCTCAATCGCTTGCCGAGCAAAGATAACATCGGCATGATCGGCTTCTCATCAAGCCCAGCCGTCTTAGTGCCCCTTGCCACGCGCAGCGAAAACATGGCTAATTTGCAAATGCAAACCCAAGGGCTAGTGCCCGATGGTAATACCTCGCTCTACGATGCAATCGATTTGGCCCGTCAGGAGTTGGAAAACCTCAAACAACCTGATCGAATTAATGCAATTGTGGTGCTAAGCGACGGCGCTGATACTGCTAGCCAGCTTTCAATCGATCAAATGCTCAGCAATTTTGGTGAATCAAGTATTCAAATCTTCCCAATTGCCTATGGTGCTGATGCTGAAACTTCAATTTTGCAACAAATTGCCGATTTCTCACGCACCGAGTTGGTCCAAGGTAGCACTGGCGATATTGATAAAATCTTCGAAAATTTGAGCCGCTACTTCTAAAAATAACAGCGGTGGGGTTGGAAGCAACCCCACCGCGCTGTTTCAGCCGAACTAGTTGCCCTAGTAAACAAAGATAATAAAGATAAAGGTGATCACGAAGGCAGCCGCTAGCAAGCCAACTCCTAGCCAACTCATAATCCGTGACCAATCGCGGAATACTCGCGATTCTTCTTCGCTAATGCTATTTTTGAAGCCAAGCAAATGCAAGGTAAACAGATCGCTTGGCAATTCGCCTGGCTCTTCGACGATCACTGGCACGCTGGGCGTATCTGCGTCGTTATCATCATTATAGAGCTTGACCACATCGCCATCATCAAGCTGTTGGCCAATCGAAAATTGCAGCTTGGTCACAGGCACCATATGTGCCACCAATCGCGCCAAAACGATCCGCTTATCCTTGGTGACTTCAGTCATGGCTTTTTCAACCAAGCTATCAAGTTTGGGAATTAACGCCCACTCTTTGGGAATCATGTTGAGTGTATAATTACAGACCTCGACTGCTTCGCTTTGCAACACAGCCTCATCAACCGCTGGTAAATCATCATTAATCTGCCAGGTTTGCGGAATTCGTTGCCAATTGAAGGCCTTGCGCTTGACGATCATGCCAATCCCCTGACAATCAGGGCAAACCAAATAGCCTTTACCTTTACAATCGCTACAGGTTTGAACTTCGTTTTCGACAACTTGGGTTGGGGTTTGCACCTTATTGCCATTTGCATCGGTTACATCAACCATCTTTTCGACAGTTTTAGTAATGGTTACCCGACCGTTGCCTTTACATTTTTGACATAAGATGTTGCATTTGCCAGCACAACGCCCACATTGGCTGACCTGTTCCGAACCTTTGATCCGATCAACCAAGCCTTCGGAAGCGACGAAATCGGTGATCTCAGGCAGCTTGACCTCCCAAACCCCCAGTTCCATATCGCCAGTCATGGGTTGGCGTTCACGATCAGCCTCTTGCTTAACAAAAGCTTCGCCGCGCACTTCATACAGCACATCAAGTTTATAGTAATAAATATTTTGGCTTTGTACGCGATAGAAGGTTGCTAAGCGGCCAATGTTACGGCGGCGAAAGCGTTCGCCCATGCTCCAAGCTTCCAGCAAATTGACCAAATGATCAGGCTGGCTCAAAATCGCGGCCCGTCGATGGGCACGTTTGATATGTTCGGCTTTTAGGTGTGGACCAAGATATTCTTCGACGGCGTTTGGTTGGAGACCTTCCGCTTGGAAGGATGGGGCTAGATAGAGCGAGTGGCGCTGCACAGAGACGCTCCCTTCACTGGTAGTCAAGGCAGGATGCTCCGAAAAAATCCGACGTAGCGCCGCACTCGCTTCGGCCACTGTCCGATAGCGCTGAGCGGGATCAACCGATAACAATTTGGCAAGTATCGGGTCGATGTCAGGCGAAAGACCAACTAACGTCGAGATGGGTGGAAACGGTTGAACATGCTCAGGGTCGGCATAATCCAGCGGGTCGGCCCATGGCAAACGGCCAGCCAACATCGCATATAAAATCAAACCAAGCCCAAAAATATCGGATTGAGCATTGACTTCGCGTGCTCCCCGCAGATGCTCAGGCGAGAAATAGCCAGGTGTGCCCATAACCACACGATTGGTCGTGTTACTGTGGGTTTGCTCCGAGCGGGCAATCCCAAAATCGCAGAGCATGGCCTGCTGTAAACCCTGATCAAACAAAATGTTGCCAGGCGAAACATCACGATGAATGATGCCTTGGCTATGGGCAAAATCTAAAGCCTCACCAATTTGGTAAAACACGCTGAGCGCTAGATCAGGGCTGAGCCGTTGCTCTGGGGCAGTTTCGAGCATGCGCTTCAATGAACCACCCAGCGCCGCCGCCATCACCGTATAGGCAAATGGCCCTTGCATCCCATGATCATAAATTTCGATAATCTGAGGATGGCGCAGCTTGCTGGTGATTTCGGCCTCACGCTGAAAACGCTCAACCAGCTCCTCGGTATGATTAAGCAACACCTTAATTGCCACTTGGCGCGGCAAGGCCCGATGCTGACCAAGAAAAACTGCTGCAACCCCTCCCCGATCTAGTTCACGCTCAATCGTATAGTTGCCAAACGTTCGAGGTAGCACGATCCGGCTCCTGTTCAGCAGACAGCTTCAAAAACTCAATCCAAGCGCAGATTATAGCATAGCCGTCCCACATGTGGGGGAGGCCCGATAAATTATGAAGGATGAAGGATGAGGGATGAGGGATGAAGGATAGAACAAAGAACATAGAATATAGAAATTTAGGGCGATTGATCCACGAAGGGCACGAAGGCTATAGGCTTTTGGCTTTTGGCTATCGAAGATTGGGTGGAAATGCCAACAATTGTTCCGCTAGCCAATAGCCTAAAACCAAAAGCCTAAAACCCAACTTCGTGTCCTTCGTGGCCTTCGTGGATCGACATCGCTATTGCTGATTGGGCAGAATGAGGATTAACCCGTAAAATCAGCTATTGAACTGAGTCGCACGCAGCGATATATCAGCTAGAATAGCCATGGCTTAGCACGAAAGATTCGATCATGCCTGAATTTGCCTATAACATCCGTCAATATTATCCCCAGCAACGCCAAGAACTGTTGCAGGTGATCGCCCAAATTGAAACTTATCCTAATGCTGCTGAACGAGTATTGACCAAAGCCAACTTGATTATGCTGCATTGCGATCAGGTTGATCCGCATACGGCCATGATTGTGAAGCAAGAATTATTGGCGCTCGATGGCGATGCCTTGGTCAGCCCACACGTCTATCTCGGCCAAAGCACGCAGCCAACTAATCTGCTGGCGTGGGCCAATGAACGCTCGTGGCGAGCCTTATGTGGCAAGTTTCAAGCGATTCCCTTGCCTGCCTTACAAGCTTTAGCCCAACAAATTGGTGCGTTGCTGTTACACAATCAAGCGCGGGGCAGCCTCAAACTTGGTGCAACTCAATGGGATTGGGGTCGAAAAACCTTGGTGATGGGTATTGTCAATGTTACCCCCGATTCTTTCTCCAACGATGGCTTGCTTGAGGCCGAAACCAGCCAGATTCAGCAACAAGCGCTTGAGTTTGCCGCTGCAGGAGCCGATATTCTGGATGTTGGCGGCGAATCGACGCGACCTGGTGCCAGTATTGTGAGCATCGATCAGGAGATTGCGCGGGTTGTGCCAGCGATTCAAGCGATTCGTCACGTTTGCCAATTGCCAATTTCGATTGATAGCTACAAAGCTGAGGTTGTGGCGGCTGCGCTTGAAGCTGGGGCAAACGTTGTTAATGATATTTGGGGTTTGCGCCAAGCCGATGGCAGCTGGAATACGGCGCTAGCGCAGTTAGTGGCACAAGCCCAAGTTCCGATCATTTTGATGCACAATCGAGTCAGCATGGTTGAGCAATTTGCTCATGGCACAAATTACGCTGCTAGCGAATATGGCGATATTATCGGCGAAGTTTGTGCCGAATTACGCCAAAGCATCGATTTTGCCCTGCAAGCGGGCATTGCCAACGATTTAATTGTGCTTGACCCAGGCATTGGTTTCGGCAAAAGCCCTGAACAAAATCTACAAGTATTACGTCAACTACGAACAATTGCCAGCTTAGGCTACCCGTTGTTGGTCGGCACTAGCCGAAAATCCATGATTGGGATAACATTAAACCGACCTGTTGAGCAACGCCTGTGGGGCACAGCCGCCACCGTGGCCTATGCGATTCAAGCAGGAGCCGATATTGTGCGGGTGCACGATGTTGCGGCAATGGTCGATGTTTGTCGAATGACCGATGCCTTAGTTCGTCACGAAGGATAGAATATGCAACAAGCGCAAACCCAGCGCCAACCCTCCCGACTGTTTACCATGGCTATCATTGGGCTAGCCGTGTTTGTGGTAGCCGCCATTTTGCTAATTGGGGTCGCTCAAGGTGGCCAAAATGTGATTACCTTGGCGGTTCCGGCCTTTATGGCGGGCGTTTTATCGTTTCTATCGCCCTGTACCTTGCCCGTGCTACCAGCCTATTTCGCTTGGACGTTTGGAATCAATAGTGCTGGTGATGAAAGCCTCGCGCAAAAACGCCAACGTACAATTATCTCATCGCTAGCTTTTTTTGCGGGCTTGGCAACCACGATGGTGGTGTTGGGAATGGCGATTACGGCCACCAGTCAAGCCATTCGCGGCATTTCATCCAACAAAGATTTGTTCGCCCAAATTGGCGGGGTGATTATCATTGTCATGGGTGTGATGAGCATTTTTGGGATTGGCTTCACCGGAGCGAATATCAAACGTAGCTCCAGCGCCACCGTTGGCAGCGCGTATCTGTATGGATTAACCTTTGCGCTGGGCTGGACAGCTTGTATTGGGCCAATTCTTGGGGCAATTTTGACCTTGCTGATTTCAACCGGAGCCTCGATTATTGCTGGCGCAACCTTGACCTTTATCTATGTGCTTGGCTTAGCCTTGCCTTTGATGATCGTGGCGACCTTCTTCAACAAACTTGGCCAAGGCTCCAAGGGCTGGAAGCTTCTGCGTGGGCGGGCTTTGGAGTTTAATATCGGCAAGCGCGTCGTGATTTTGCACTCCACCAGCGTGATCAGCGGCGTGTTGTTGATTGCGGTTGGGATTTTGCTAGTGACTGGCCAAATGAGCACATTGAATGATATTGCCCTCGATAATCCCATTAGCAAATGGGCCAACAACGTGCAATACGATATTCAAACCTTCTTTACTGGCGAGTAAGCAGGGAGCACACCAAGCCAAACTGCCCTTCTCCCGCTGGGGGGAGAAGGGTTGGGGTGAGGGCAACACTTAAAACAATTCATACATCACATTAATCGGGTCGCGGTCGTCGTTGTCGGGGGCGATGTTGACTGGCCGCACATAGCCGCGCAAATACAAATATTCAACGAATGCGCCCACTTTTTCGATGCCCAATAGCTGATCGTAGCCCTGTAAACCACGATACATGGCGGCGCTAAGCTGGGCCACAGTTTGCGGCTGGGCCTTGAGCAAATCGCTAATCCGATCGATTTTACGTTGATTAGAAGCGAAAATTTGCTCTAAGCGCTGGGCTAAGTTTTCGATTGGCTGCTCGTGGCCGCCCAAGGTCAATTCAATGCCATCAAGTTTGGCAACTTGGCGCAAGCCACTAATATAATGCTCCAAGCCTGTGCCTGGGGTAATCATTTCGGGCGCAAGATGGGGAGCGGTTCGCGCCAAAATATGATCAGCACTAAACAACACCTCATCCAAACGCAAACAAACTTGGCCCGGGCAATGGCCAGGGGTGTAAATAACCTCAAACAAATTGCAAAGCCGATCGCCATCTTCAAAGGTTTGCTCAATCGGCTGGGGCCGAAACGCATCTTTATTATGCAAATACATACCCATCAAATGCTGATGTTGCTCAGCTGAAACCCCAGCATGGCGCAAAAAGCGACTTAATGCCTTCGAAGCAAACAACAAGCGCCCATCATAATTGGTAATCACCCGCCGATCAGCAATGTGGATAGCAGTCGGAGCTTGGGTAAATTGCCGAATAAAGGCCAAACCACCAAAATGATCAATATGGGCGTGAGTCAAAATAATCTGATTAACATCGGCCAAACTCAGCTTCTCGCCCCATTGAGCTTGAATTGTTGCAAAGCCAGCGACGAGATCGTTGTTGGAATTACCATGGCCAGAGCCAGTATCGATCAAACAGACCAAACCATCGGCGACCACCAGATACACATTGGCATAAAATTGAGGGAAAACCTCTACAGGAAGGCTGTAGATGCGCACCCCAGTATGTGTTTCAAATCGTAAAACACGCTGATCCACAGCGACCTCCTTTCTGTTGCTAGGCCAATTGTACCGCACCCAAGGCGGGCTGTCTCGTGGTATGATGCAAGTAAGGCAATCGCACCATCAATACTAGAAATCTGAGGATTGTTATGTTGGAACTGCAAGTTGGTGTTGCAAAAGTTGGCAAATATGCCACCCCCGAAAGCGGCGACACCCTTGAGATGATCGAACGACCGCATGGCGGATTTTCGTTTGTATTGGCTGATGGGCAAGGTAGTGGGCGAGGAGCCAAGACCCTGAGTAACCTTGTAACAACCAGGGCAATTTCAATGCTCAAAGATGGAGCACGCGATGGTGCTGTTGCTCGCGCGGTTCACGATTACCTGTATGCCTATCGTCATGGGCAAGTCTCAGCAACGCTTAATATACTTTCAGTAGATCTTTCAGCGCGAAGTGTGTTAGTATCAAGAAATAACCCTTGCCCATTTTATGTGATCGATGAGCAGGGGATGACGACCTACAACGAGCCATCGACCCCAATTGGGCTCTACTCGATGACCAAACCAGTCATCACCAAAATTAGCCTACGGCCTTATGTGTATGTGGTAGTGTTTACCGATGGCATTCTACATGCAGGCCGACGCTATAACGAAAGTATTGAGCTAGACAACTATCTTGGCAATTTTAATGTTCGCCAAGGACGAACAGCCCAAGAAGTTACCGATGATTTACTAGGACGTGCCGTGGAACTTGATCAAAATCGACCGAACGACGATATGAGCGTGATCGTGATGGCCGCCTTACCGATGGAGTCGGAAAATAAAGTTCGCCGCATGACCGTATGTTTTCCGGTCGAACGAGCCTAATTCACAGGCTTCATCGTTACCAAGCTGGCGGTCAGCAGATACGCTGAAAGGAACCGCCGATGGGTAATCAAGCTGAAACAGTGGTAATTGTGGGGCCATGTGCCGCAGGTAAATCGACCTTACGCCAAGGTTTAGAAACCCATGGAATTCAAGCGCGAGTAATTGCTCAAGAACATTCGGGCATTCGTGGGCTTTGGCGCAAACATCAAGCCAACTACTTAATTTATCTTGATGTAGATTTACCAGCCGTGCATGAACGTGGCCGCCCCAGTTTCCCTGCTTGGTTGCACAACCAGCAGCAACAGCGTTTACAAGAAGCGCGAGCTGCTGCCGATATTTACCTCGATACAACCAAACATTCGATCAACGATGTACTAAATCGGGTACTTTCGACGATCAACCACTAAACAACCAAGCCTACTTGGATTAATCACGATGATTAACCAGTAGGCTTGGCGGTTTAACCCTCATATCCAGTATAATCCTCGTATTCAGCCGTCAATGCCTAGCGAGGATTATGATGCTCAAAGCCTTAAAAAATTGGTTGCTTCAACAAAATTATCTAACCCTGATTGCATTTATATTGATTTTTGCCATGAGCGCCTGTATGAATTTTGGCAGCGATACATGGTGGCTCTTACGTACAGGTCAAGATATTTTTCAACAAAAAAGCATTATTACCAACGATCTCTACAGTTGGACAAACCTCAATGCCTATTGGCCCAATCATGAGTGGCTAACCCAATTATTAATGTATCTGATTTATTCAATTGGTGGACTGAGTTTACTAGTGATCGTATTTGCATTACTGGTAACCTTCACATGGTTAATTATCTATCGAATTAGTCCAAGTGGATCTAAATTAACCTTATTTCTCATAACTTTAGGCGTTATTGATAATATTAATGCCTGGAGTATTCGGCCACAAATTATCTCATTTTTTCTATTTATCAGTTTAATTGTGCTGATTCGCCAACCAAAATTGCACTGGTGGATTGTACCGTTTATGTTAGTTTGGGCAAATTTACATGCTGGTTTTGTAATTGGGATTGTGCTGCTTGGGTTGGTTGGTATTGCAGCGCTAATCAAACGTGAGGCAATTATCCATTGGCTGATGATTGGCACAGCAGCAGTTATTGCAACCATGGCTAATCCACATGGCTATAAACTTTGGCTTTTTACGCTCAATTCCTTAGATAACAGCACCTATAGCTTTATTGAAGAATGGCGCAGCCAAAGTATCACGAGTATCAACAGTTATCCATTCTTTCTTTTAATTGGTTTAATTGGAATTGTTTGGTATAAAAAGCGCTTCAAGCCAAGCACAAGCTACGATTGGTTTTTGCTCTTAGCAACAATTCTATTTGGTTTTATGGCATTTCGTTCAGTACGTCAAAGCATCTTTTTTGATGGCCTAGCAGTGTTATGTCTAGCACAAATGCTAGCACCCAGACAAGCAATTACTGTCAAAACCAGTAAGATCGAGCCAACGCAGTGGGGATTAGTTGGCATTACCAGCATAATTGCAATCGGATTAGCGATTTTTGTCTGGAACCAACGCCAACCACTGCTTTCTGAGCCAATTCTCGCAGCATTGGGGCAATGCCCCGGCAATATGTACAATAGCTACGATATTGGCGGCGAATTAATCTGGTTCCTGCCCCAAAAGCCCGTATTTATTGATAATCGTTTTGATCCATATAGCCGTGATTTTATCCAAACCAATGTTGCGCTAGAAAACACAGGCGATTATCAAGCAGTATTTAATCAATATACAATCGGCTGTGCCATTACAGAAAATAACAGCCCCTTAGCCACAGTACTTCAACGCGATGGCTGGCAACTCCAAACCAACAATCTCAATTACAGCGTCTTCTATCAACCATAAGCTCAAACCAAAAAAGCCATGGAGTTATATCCATGGCTTTTCGATCCTTACGATGCTAAAACAACAACACCGCGAGGAATCTCACGGTGTTGCTTGGAGCGGTACGCATCCCCCTACGTTCCCACAGCGGGTGCTGCAGTAGCCTCGGTGTGTGTCGCGTTCACGGCCTGGTTCGGGATGGAGCAGCGTGGGTCACAACCACCTCGACACGTACCAATTTGGCTGCCCTCACTCCAACCACCCATTCCTCAACGACGTTCATCATGCACATTCGCTCGCATCATTCCCAGTCCTGCCTGCCCTCCGCCATCCATTGCCCTCCCGCGTCCTGCCGACGCGCGGCAACCGATGATCGCTCGGCTGTCTGTTGTTGTCTGCTCTACCGTTCACACGGCCTCCACAGCAACCCAGTTCCCGTCTCGTCTCGACGGTGCCTCTCATACATTTCTGCACTCG